>DATAOR010000302.1:0-4668 GCA_036265635.1 Gemmatimonadales bacterium | reverse complement strand
GAGCTTCGAGCAGGGCACCTTCCGGGTCCGGGGCGACTCCATCGAGGTGTTCCCCGCCTACGCCGAGCAGGCCATCCGGATCGAGCTGTGGGGCGACGAGGTCGAGCGGATCAGCAAGATCCATCCGCTGACCGGCGAGACCATCGCCCAGCTGGAGCAGTGCGCCATCTACCCGGCCAAGCACTTCGTCACCGAGCGGCCCAAGATCGAGCGGGCGGTCACCGCCATCCGGACCGAGCTGGCGGAGCGGCTGGCCGAGCTGCGCGGGGCGGGGAAGCTGCTCGAGGCCCAGCGGCTCGAGTCGCGGACCAACTTCGACGTCGATATGCTGCTCGAGGTGGGCACCTGTGCCGGCATTGAGAACTACTCCCGCCCGCTGAGCGGGCGCCGCGCCGGCGAGCGGCCGGCCTGTCTGTTCGATTACTTCCCGCCCGAATTCCTGGTCGTGGTGGACGAGTCCCACGTGACTCTGCCGCAGATCGGCGGGATGTTCAACGGCGACCGAGCCCGCAAGACCACCCTGGTCGAGTATGGCTTCCGGCTGCCGTCGGCGCTGGACAACCGGCCGCTCCAGTTCGAAGAGTTCATGTCGCTGGTGCCCCAGCTGATCAACGTGTCCGCCACACCCGGCGATTTCGAGCTCGGCCTGTCGCAGGGGGTGATCGTCGAGCAGATCATCCGACCCACCGGGCTGGTCGATCCCGAGGTGGACATCCGGCCGGTGCGGGGGCAGGTGGACGACCTGCTCAACGAGATCCGGCTCCGAGAGGCCCGGCACGAGCGGGTGCTGGTGACCACGCTGACCAAGCGGATGTCAGAGGACCTGACCGACTACCTGCAGCAGGCCGGGGTCCGGGTCCGCTATCTCCACTCCGATATCGACGCGATCGAGCGAATGGAGATCCTGCGGGGCCTCCGGCTGGGCGACTTCGACGTCCTGGTGGGGATCAACCTGCTGCGCGAGGGCCTCGACCTCCCCGAAGTGTCGCTGGTGGCCATTCTCGACGCCGACCAGGAGGGCTTTCTCCGGAGCGACCGGTCGCTGGTGCAGACCATCGGCCGGGCGGCCCGGCATGTGAACGGCCGGGCCATCATGTACGCCGACCACATCACCGGCTCGATGCAGCGGGCCCTCGACGAGATGACCCGCCGGCGGGAGATTCAGCAGCGCTACAACGCCGAGCACGGGATCACGCCTCGTTCCATCATCAAGTCGATGGAGGAGGTGCGGCTGTCGACCCACGTGGCCGATGCCCGGACCGAGCGGCCCGAGCCCCGCTCCGCGCCCGACGCCATCGACCTCCACGACCCGGCCCGGCGGGCCGCCTACGTGCAGTCGCTCGAGCGGCAGATGCGCGAGGCGGCGGCCAACCTCGAGTTCGAGCTGGCGGCCAGCCTGCGCGACCAGCTCAACGAGCTCAAGGCCCTGGCGGCCCCCGATGTCCGGCGCGGGTCGGTGCCGCGGCTCCGACGCCAGGCGTGATCCGCCAGCTGACGCAGGCCGAGCTCGAGGCCGAAGGGCAGCTGCTGGGCCGGTCGCTGCCGCCAGGGGCGCTGCTGACGTTCGAAGGCGACCTCGGCGCCGGCAAGACCACGCTGATCCAGGCGATTGCCCGGGGCCTGGGCGTCGCCGGCCGGGCCACCAGCCCGACCTACGCCCTGGTCCACCGCTACCAGGGGCGTCGTGGTCCGGTCTTTCACCTCGACTGCTATCGGCTGCGGACCCCCGACGAGGCGGCCGACCTCGACTGGGAAGGGCTGTTGGCGGAGGGCGACGCCATCCTGGTGGAATGGCCCGACCGGATCGGCCGATGGCTGCCCGCCCCGTCCCGCCGGTTCCGGCTCCATCACCTGACCGACGGGACGCGGCGCGGGCTCGAGGTCCTGTGATCCGGCTGGCCATCGAGACGGCGACCGATCGTGCCACGGTCGCGCTGGGTCACGGAGCGGCGGATGCCGCCGAGCGGGAGATCGTCGGCGCGCGGCGCCACGCCGCCGGACTGATTCCGGCCATCGCCGACCTGCTGGCCGAGGCCGGCTGGACCCTGGACCAGGTGTCGGGCCTGGTGCTCAGCGACGGGCCCGGCAGCTTCACCGGGCTCCGGGTGGGCGGCGCGGTCGCCAAGGCGCTGGCCCGGGCCCGCGGCTGGGCGGTGTGGACCGCGCCATCGCTGCTGGTCCGCGCGGCCGGCGTGGCGGAGGAGGGTCAGACCGTGCTGGCGGTGACCGATGCGCTGCGGGGCGAGGTTTACGCGGCGGCCTATCGCTTCGGGCCGGGCAGCATCGAGCGGGTACTGCCGCCCTCCGTCTACCCGCCCGAGGCCCTGGGGGCAGGCCCCGTCCGGCCCGATCGTGTGGTGGCCGAGGTGCCCGCGCCGATGGCGGCGCTGCTGGAGCGGGCCTTCGGCGTCGGGCTCGTCACCGGCGAGCGCGCCACGCCGCGCGCCCGGATCCTCCTCGGTCTGGCCGACCGAGCCGGCGGGGCGTCACGGATCGAGCAGGTCGAGGGCTGGGAACCGGTCTACGGCCGGCCGGCCGAAGCACAGGCACGCTGGGAGACCGCCCATGGACGCCCCCTACCGGGTACGAGCGGCCGTTCCGACTGATGTCGCGGCCCTGGTAGCCATCGAGCGCCGGGCGTTCAGCGACCCGTGGAGCGAGGCCAGCTTTCGGGAGGCGCTGACCTCCTCCTGGAGCTTCGGCCTGGTGGCGGACGGCGTCCGCGGCATCGCGGGCTACCTGATCGGCCGCGAAGTGGCCGGCACCGGCGAAGTGCTCAACCTGGCCGTCTCACCCGAATTCCGCCGGCGGGGCATCGGCGGCGCCCTGCTCGGGGCCGGCCTGGCGGCGTTCCGCCGGCGGCGGGTGGACGAGGTCTTTCTCGAAGTGCGCGAGTCGAACATCGAGGCCCAGGCGCTGTACCTGGGCCACGGCTTTCGGCCGGTGGGACAGCGGGCGGCCTACTATCGCAACCCGCGCGAGGACGCCCTGGTGCTGCGGCTGGAAATGGAGCAGCGGGCCTAGCAGGGATGCCGGCCCTGGGGCCGGCGGCAATTGGCTTGGCCGGGCGCGGGTTTGGTTGACGCTGGGCCGACGTGACCTACATCTTCCGCAGGTCCATGAGGTTTGTGCCAGAACCCAGGAGGTGCATGTGAGCCGGAGTCTGAACAAAGCGATCCTGATCGGCAATCTCGGCGCGGATCCGGAGGTCCGGAGCACCTCCAACGGGTCGCGCGTCGCCACCTTGTCGGTCGCCACCAGCCGCCAGTGGAAGAACCAGGCGGGTGAGAAGCAGGAGAAGACCGAATGGCACCGGGTGGTGCTGTGGAACAACAAGGGCTCCAACCTGGCCGACATCGCCGAGCGGTACTGCAAGAAGGGCGATAAGGTCTACGTCGAGGGCAGCATCGAATACCGCTCCTGGCAGGACCGCGAAGGGCAGACCCGGTATACCACCGAGATCACCGCCCGGGAGCTCATCATGCTGTCCGGTCGGGGAGACGGGGCCGAATCGTCGTTCGCGCCGGCCGGCAAGGCAGCCGCGGCGGCGGGGGCGCCCAAAGGCAAGGAGTCGTTCGAGGACTTCCCCGAGGCGCTCGACGCCGAGGACGACGACTTGCCGTTCTGAGCGCCGGCCAGTTCCGGCGGCCGGCTTCCGGCCGCCGGATTACTCCCGTCCGGCCCGCCAATCGCCAGAGCAGCGGGGTCGCTCTCCCCCGTACCTCGCGGCTCAACTGCAGTCCCGCCAGCACATTACGCTATCCGCTGTCAGTGGTCCCCCACTGGCGTTGAATTTGCGCCTTCCGCCCCGGACCGGCAGTCCGGTCCGTTGCCACGTTTGCTCCGCCATCCGACACCGCAGTCGCCGGGAGATCCCGATGCCGCGCACGTTCCACTGGAAGTGGGTGGGTCTGCTCGCCTTGAGCCTGACGCCGGGCATGGTCGTGGCCCAGGCCGCCGCGCCTGGGACCCATACCGTTCGCCAGGGTGACACCCTCTGGGACCTCGCCAAACAGTACCGGGGCGACCCGTTCCTCTGGCCCGACCTCTATCGCCTCAACACCAGCGTGGTGGAAGACCCGCACTGGATCTATCCCGGCGAAGTGCTGACCCTGGCCGGAAGCGACACCGTCCACGCCGTGCCGGCCACCGACACCCCGCCCGCCGCGCCGGTCGCCGCCTCGGGGGTGGTGCCCGACAGCGCGCCCTCGGTGACCGCGGTGCCCGCGACGTCCGGACCGGTGTACGCCGCCGAGGTGCCGGCGGACACGGTGGACACCGCCGCCAGTGGCCCCCAGGCCTCGGATGCGCCGCAGCAGCAGAGCCTGGCCCAGCTCACCGCGGTGAGCGCCAACGAGCCGAGCGGGGAGCAGGGGCTGTTCGGTCCCAAGGTGCAGAAGGTGATGCAGGAGAGCCTTCGGGCCTACACCCATCAGCCGTACCGGGCGCTGCGCCGCAGCGAGTTCTATTCGTCCGGCTTCCTGACCGAGCGTCAGGCGCTGCCGTTCGGCAAGATGCTGGGCCCGGTGATCCCGCAGCAGATCCGCGCCCTGAGCGTCAATGCCAGCGCGCTGCCCTACAGCCTGGTCGCCGTCGAAGCGCCCAAGGGCGCCACCTACCAGATCGGGGATACCCTCCTGGTGGCTCAGCTCGGCGCCGAGCTTGGCC
>DATAOR010000301.1:0-3454 GCA_036265635.1 Gemmatimonadales bacterium | reverse complement strand
AGACCAGTCGTGGCAATCTGGCCCGCCGCGTCGGCTTCGCGGTCGTGGCCATTCCGGTCGCGCTCCTGCTGGTCTGGTATGGCGGCTGGCCGCTGGCGTTGCTGCTGGCGGTCGCGGGCGCGCTCGGCGCCCGAGAATTGTTCGACCTGGCCGAGCGCGGCCAGGTTCGGCCGGCCCGAGTCATCGGCCTCGCCAGCGCCGCCGCCATCGCGCCGATCACCTACGCTAGCCTGGCGTCGCCCGGTGTTGGCACCGTGGCGGCCGCCGCCTGGCCCTACGTCACGGCCCTATGGCTGGTGGTGGTGCTGGGCTGGGCCCTGCTGCGCCGCGCCCCCGCCGAGCGACCCCTGGAAGCGGTAGCCGTCACGCTGTTCGCCGTGGTCTACCCGGCAGGGCTGCCCGCCTTTCTGCTGGCCATCCGGCACGGGGGGTTCGACCGGCAAAGCTGGGCCGGGACCTGGCTGGTGTTCTTCCCCCTGGTGGTCACCTGGGTGGTGGATACGGCGGCCATGTTCGGCGGGCGGGCCATCGGCGGGGCCAAGCTGGCCCCGACGATCAGCCCGGGGAAGACCCGGTCGGGCAGCCTGGCTGGGCTGGCGGGCGGCCTGGTGGTGGCCCCGGTCTTCGCGGCCGCGGTGTTTCCCGCCGTCGGACTCGACATCCCGGTCTGGCAGCTGCTGGTGATCGCGGCAGTCCTGGGCGTCATCGGCCAGGTGGGCGACCTGGCCGAATCGCTGTTCAAGCGGGAGGCCGGCGTGAAGGACTCGAGCCACCTGATTCCAGGCCACGGCGGCGTGCTCGACCGACTCGACTCGCTCTACTTCGTGGTCCCGGTGGCGGCGGCGATGTACCGGGCATTCGGGATCATCCGGTGACCGCCGGGGCCTCGGGCGTGCGCCCGTCGGAATCGCGGCGATCGGACGGCTCCATCACCCCGCACCCGGAGACCGGCGGCCGGGCCGCTCCGCAGGCAACGGGGGCCCGTGGGGTGGCCGTGCTCGGCTCAACCGGTTCCATCGGTCAGAGCACCCTGGCCGTCCTCCGCCGCCAGGCGGACCATTTCCGGGTCGTGGCCCTGACGGGCGGCCGCAACGTTGAGGCGTTCGAGGCCCAGGTGCGCGAGTGGCGGCCGGCATTCGCCGGCATGGCGGACCCGCTCGCGCGGGCGCCGTTCCCCAGCGGGCCCGAGGTGCTGCTGCACGCCGCCACGTTGCCCGAGGTGGACATCGTGGTCAACGCGGTGGTCGGGGCGGCCGGTCTGGACGCGACGCTGGCGGCCCTGCGGGCGGGCAAGCGGGTGGCGCTGGCCAACAAGGAAACCCTGGTCATGGCGGGCGACCTGGTGACCCAGGCCGCCGGCGCCGGTGGCGGCGAGCTGGTCCCGGTGGATTCGGAGCACAGTGCCGTGCTGCAGTGCGTGGCCGGCCGCGATGCCGGGCTGGGCCGCTTGATCCTGACCTGCTCCGGCGGGCCGTTCCGCGAGTGGCCGCCCGAGCGGGTCCGCACGGCGACCGTAGACCAGGCGCTCCGCCACCCCACTTGGCGGATGGGCAGCAAGATCACGGTAGACAGCGCCTCCCTGGCCAACAAGGCGCTCGAGCTGATCGAGGCCCATCACCTGTTCGGCCTGCCCTACGACGCGCTGGACGTGGTGGTGCATCCGCAGAGCATCGTCCACGCCTTCGTCGAGTTCTGCGACGGCAGCGTGATCGCCCAGCTCGGCTTTCCCTCGATGGAGCTGCCCATTCTGTACGCCCTGACCCATCCGGCCCGGCTGCCCGATGCCGGGATCCGCCGGTTCGACCCGGTGGCGGCGGGCGCGCTCACCTTCGAGCCGGTCCGGGCCGACGTGTTCCGGGCGCTCGGCGCGGGGATCGCCGCGGGGCGGGCGGGGGGCATCTCGCCCGCCGTCTTCAACGCCGCCAATGAGGAGGCCGTCGCCGCGTTCCTGGCGGGCGCGATCCCCTTCGGCGGCATTAGCGACATCATCGAGCGCGTGCTCGACCAGCACACTCCCGCTCCGGCCACCGGGCTTCCGGCGGTGCGCGAGGCGGATCGGTGGGCCCGGGTCCGCGCCCGTGATCACGTGAGGGCCGCATGAGGTTCCCGTGCTGACCGTCGTCTCGTTGATCGTGGTGCTGGGGGTCCTGGTGTTCGTCCACGAGGCCGGCCATTTCGTGGCGGCCAAGTGGGCCGGCATCTACGTCCACCGCTTTTCCCTCGGCCTGGGCGCTCCGATTCCGTGGCTCACCTTTCGCCGGGGCGAGACCGAGTATTCGATCTCGTGGCTTCCCCTCGGCGGCTACGTCAAGATGGCCAGCCGGGAGGAGGACATCGGCAGCAGCCCGCTCGAAGGCGGCCGGCCCGAGGCGGCGGTGCCGCCGAACCGGATGTTCGAGGCCAAGCCGGTCTGGCAGCGGATGGTGGTGATCCTGGCCGGGGTGACCATGAACGCCCTGTTTGCCTGGCTGCTGTTCACCTTCCTGGCGGTCAAGAACGGCCGCCAGATCGACCCGGTCACCACGGTCGGACGGGTGGTCGACGAGCTGGTCCCGGCCGGGGCCGAATCGTTCCGCCAGATCCGGCCCGGCAGCCGGATCGTCAAGGTGAACGGAAAGCCGGTGACGTCATGGGACGAGATCACCCAGGGCATCGCCAACACGCCCGATCCGGAGGTCAGGCTGGAGCTGGCGGACGGCGAGGTCGTCACCGCGCCCATTCACCCCGACGCGCTCGAGCTCCGGCTCAAGGCCTCCCAGGCGCTCCAGCCATTCCGGACCCCGGTGGTCGGCCAGGTCGTGCCAGGTCGGCCCGCGGCCCGGGCCGGCGTCGAGGCGGGGGACACCATCGTGCGGGTGAACGGGCAGCCGGTGGCCCAGTGGTACGACCTGCTCGAGCTGCTCCAGAAGAACGGCCAGCGGACGTTGACGGTCGAGGTGGCCAGAGCCGCCGGGCACCGGCAATTCGAGATCACCCCTTACGTCGACTCGGTTACCGGACCCGATGGCCGGCGGCAGGCGATCGGGCGGATCGGCGTAGCGGTGGGCGGCGGGTTCCGGTCCGAATCCCTGTCGCTGGGGCAGGCGGCGGTCGAGGGCTGGCACGGCACCGTGGGCGCATCAACCCAGATCGTCAGGACGGTTCGGGGACTGTTCAGCGGCCGGATCTCCCGTCGGGAGGTGGGCGGGCCGATCCTGATCGGCCAGCTGGCCGGCGAGAGCGCCCGCCTGGGGCTTGATGCCTTCCTCGCGTTCATGGCCCTGATCTCGATCAACCTCGCCGTGCTCAACCTGCTCCCGGTCCCGGTGCTGGACGGCGGCCAGTTCATGTTCCTGCTGGCCGAGGCGGTGGTGCGGCGGCCGCTCCCGCTCAAGCTGCGGGAACGGCTGACCATGGTGGGGCTGGTGCTGATCGTGCTCCTCATGGGGCTGGCGTTCTCGAACGACCTGCGGCG
>DATAOR010000300.1:0-12756 GCA_036265635.1 Gemmatimonadales bacterium | reverse complement strand
ACCGGGCACGAGTGACCGAAATTCACCACGGAAGCACGGAAGGCACGGAAGCACGCAAGGCACCGGGGGATGCCCGGCGAGCTCCGCGACGTCCGCCGCAACAAATACGTTCTTGGGACTCGTGAGCCGCCGAGCTTTCGTGCCTTCCGTGCTTCCGTGGTGAAGATGCTGTCCTCCGTGTCCTCCGTGTCCTCCGTGGTGAATCCGTTGTTCTCCGAAATGACTAGAAGCTGTACTCGA
The DNA here is from genome assembly GCA_036265635.1 of Gemmatimonadales bacterium. Taxonomy (GTDB): domain Bacteria; phylum Gemmatimonadota; class Gemmatimonadetes; order Gemmatimonadales; family GWC2-71-9; genus CAVVWJ01. The sequence goes on along the minus strand of DATAOR010000300.1, from coordinate 12,516 downwards.
CCCCGAACGTCCAGAGCACGTCCGGCCGGAGCGCTCCGCGGTTGAGCGGGAACAGGGCGTTGGCCAGGAAGGTCACCCGCTGGGGCAGGCTGAGCTTGGTGCCGAGCGAGGCGTTGACGATGTCGTCGCGCCGGTCGGGGATGTCGGTGGCGTTGATGGTCCGGCGGAATGGGGCCTCGAGGGTGACGTCGCCCGGCACGGTCAGCTGGCTGGTGCCGACCTGGAACTCGGTGATCAGGTCCGCCGCCAGGGTGGCCCAGGGCGACAGCAGCTGGTCGAAGCCCGCGGTGAGCAGGAACGAGTCGGTGTCGCGCTGCCGGCCGCGGAACTGGTAGCCCACGTTGGCGTGGGGCGAGAAGTCCCCCAGCCGGGCCGAGACGATGCCCAGCCCGCGGAGCGCCACCGCGCCGGCCCCGCGCAGGTCCTCCTCGCTCCCGGTGGGGAACCGGCCCTCGGCCAGCAGCGCCACCGACACCGGGGTGGCGTCGTGCAGGTTCACCTTCACGCGGGCCGACACGTCGCCCAGGCCCGAGGCCGAGCCCTCGGAGAACCGGCTGGCGGTGAGCACGGGGTTGTCCTCGGTCCCCGAAAAGAAGTGCGGCGGCGGCGAGGCGCCGCCGAACGGGATGATGGCCGCGGTGCTGGTGCCCCGAAGCGTCGTCTGCACGAAGGGCAGGACCACCCCGAAGTCGATCCGGTTCGAGATCCCGTAGGTCAGCAGAAACGCCGTGACGTTGACGTTGACGTCGAGGTCGAGCCGGAAGTCGATGGTCTCGTTCTCGAAGGTGGGAACGCCGTAGGTGGTGCAGTCGCCGCTGAAGATGGCGTCGCAGCCGGGGAAATCCACGTTCGCGTGGGCGAAGGTGAACCGGATGTCGTCCAGCGGCACGCCCCGGAGCGTCTGGTAATGGAGCCCGCTCCGCGCCAGGCCCACGAACAGCCGCCCGCGGCCCATGGTCTGGGCCCGCTCGGCGTAGATCGGGCCGGCCGAGATCGAGGTCCGCACCGGCGTGGCGCCCTCGAACCGGAAGGTCTCGCCGCCGCTCGAGGCGCTGAACGGGATGTTGGTGACGTTGGTGCTGATCGAGTTGGTGAGGAACGAGATGATGGTGGCGTTCCCGGCCACCGCCGACGGGACGAAGTGCATCCCGTGGACCTGGATCGAAGGATTGTCGGCAGCGGCCGAGCCGCCGAGCACCAGCACGTCGTCGCCGGCGCCGAAGATGAACAGGTCGCGGAGCCGGTTCTGCAACCCCTGCGCCTGCAGGGAGCCCGCGGTGAGCAGCGGAGCGACGGCCAGGCCCACCAGCCACGTTGCCAGCGAACGACGCACGGTGCCTCCAGGACGACAGAGTCTGGGTGAACCATCCACGGCGGTGTCGGCCGGCGGCGCCCGCACCGCTGCTTCCGGTGCTTCCTGTGCTTCCTATGCTGCTTCCCGTTCCTGCCCTGCCTCGGCCATGATGCCGCCGTGGCGCAATGCCCCCTGCGCCGGCCACCGGGCTAGCGCAGGGTCTCGATCCGCCACCCCCGCGCGTCGCGCCGGAGGCTGGCGTGCAGGTGCACCTGGTCCCGGCGGGGCCGCCGGGTGCCGGGGTCGGTAAAGGCGTACGCCCCCTCCAGCTCGGCCTCGGCCTGGTCGCCGCGGACGTCGAGGCGGGTGACCTGCAACTCGACGTCCACGTCGCGCACGGCCCCGAAGAACCGCTCCCACTCGAGGGCCTGGTCCTGAGTCAGCCCGGGGTAAGCCTGCCGGATGGCCGGCACGCTGCGCGACTCGACCGCGGCCACGTACCCGTCCACCAGCGCCCGGATCCGCGGCGCCGGATCGGCGGGGGCCGCGGGCGGGGCCGGCGCGGCCGGAACAGCGCCCGGCACAGCGCCCGGCGCGGCGCCCGTCGCCGGGTTTCCGGCCGGGTTGCCCTTCCCGCCGGCCGGCAGTCCCCCGGGCGACGCGGGCGGGGCGGGCACCGGGGCCGCGGCCCGTTCTGCCGCCGCCGGTGGGGCACCGGCCGGCGGCGCCGCCTCCGCCGCGGCGGTCCGCCACCGCGTGATCGCCGCCGAGAGCTCGGCCGCCGCCCCCGCCGTCTGCCGGGCTCGCTCGAGCGAGTCGGCCCTGGCCAGCGCGCCGTCGCCGTCCGCCAGCGCCTCGGCGGCGGCGCCGGCTGCCACCGCCTGGCGCCGGGTCGAGCCGGCCTCCTGACGCAGCCGGGCCAGGAGGGCCAGGTCGCCGGCCGGCACCGGGGCCGGTTCCGGACGCGCCGACGGGCGCGGCGCGCTGGTCGCGCGGCCGGCGCTCCGCCCCGCCGATTCGGCCACCTGGTTCCGGGCGCCCTGGCCAGGCCCGGCCTCGCGGCCCTTCGCGCCGGCGTTCTCGCGTGGTGGGCCGGCCGCGCCCGGCCTGTCGGGGTGGCCGTCTACCGGTGGCCGGGGCGTGGTCCCGCCCGCGCTCGAGGCGGGGGCGCCGGTGCCGGCCGCCAGGGTCTCATCGACCGCGCCGCTGGCCGTCGCCACCGGGGCATTGTTCGCGGCCGGCGATCCCGTCCCCGGGCGCGGCCGCGAGGTCCAGAGCCATAACCCCGCCAGCGCCAATATGACCGCCGCGATTCCCGCCCCCACGACGAGGCCCGCGACCGCCCGGCGCGGCTCCGCCGCGGGGACCGCCGTCGTCCGCCGGACCGGCGGCGTGATCGGCAGCAGCGGGACGGTGCCGCTGCTCGGCGTGCTCAGCAGGTCGAGCGACTGCACCAGGTCGCCCGCCGTCTGGGGCCGGTCGGCCGGGTGCTTCTCCAGGCAGCGCATGATCATGGCCGACAGGCCGGGCGGCAGCGCCGGCCGGAAGTTTGTGATCGGCTCCGGCAGGGCCGCCAGGTGGGCGCCCAGGATGGCCTGCGGCGAGCGGCCGCTGAACGGCGCGCGCCCGGCCAGCATCTCGTAGGCCATGACCCCGAAGGCGTAGACATCGACCCGGTGGTCCATCCCCGGGTCGGCGGAGGCCTGCTCGGGGGCCATGTAGGTCGGCGTGCCCAGGGTCACGCCCATGGAGGTCAGCCCCGGGGTGCGCTCGCCCCCGCCGGCCGACGCGGTCAGCGCCTTGGCCACGCCGAAGTCGGTCACCACGCCCACGCCGTGCATCAGCAGCACGTTGTCGGGCTTGATGTCGCGATGGACCACCCCGCTCTGGTGGGCGTAGTCCAGCGCCGAGGCGACGTCGCGGAGCACCCGCACGGCCTCGGGGACTGGCAGCTCGCCGTCGCGGACCAGCCGGGCCCGGAGCGACTCGCCCGCCACGAACGGCATGGTGAAGTAGGGGAGCCCCTCCGACTCGCCGGCCGAGAGGAGCGGCACGATGTGGGGATGCTGGAGCTGGGCGGCGAGCTGGATCTCGCGGCGGAACCGGTCCACGCTGACCCCCGCGGCCAGCTCGGGCAGGAGCACCTTGACCACCACCTGCCGGCCCAGCGCCGTCTCGGTGGCCAGGAACACCCGCGACATCCCCCCGCCGCCGAGCTCGCGCTCGAGGCGGTAGGCCTCACCCAGCGATCGCTGGAGCTGGTCCCGCAGGTCGGCAGGCAACAGGGCTCGAGGTTGGGTCCGGTCCAATCTAGCACCCCCGCCCGGCCCGGGGACCGTCCGCCGGACCGGCCCCGGAACCGGACCCGGGTCGGGTCCCGAAGCCCGCCTCCGGACCGCCCCGGAGGCCCGGCCGCACGGCCGGCGTCCGGGGCGTAAGCCGCGTCACCGCACCGGTTGCCGGCCCGCTGCAGGTTGCGTCCAGTTTCCGAATCGGAGCCACCTGACCCGGCCGACCCGGCCGGGGGCCGGCGCGCCGCGGGTGGCGCGCCGGCCCGCGTGCAGGCCCCGGTCGGACGGGGCACGGACCGGCGACCCTGGCGGCGCACGCTCCGGCTCCGCCACTTCCACCTCCGGCGAGGGGCTTTGCATGGTGACTGAGTCCGCCATCCTGCGCGTCGGCACCCCGCGTCCCAGTCCGCTGACCACGACCGGTGTGGCCGGTCTCGACCACATCCTGGGCGGCGGGTTTCCCGCCAAGCGGGTGTTCCTGATCGAGGGGCAGCCCGGCACCGGCAAGACCACCCTCGCCCTCCAGTTCCTCCGCGAGGGCGTCCGCCGGGGCGAGACGACCCTCTACGTCACCCTGGCCGAGACCCGGCACGAGCTGGAGGCGGTGGCGGACTCCCACGGCTGGGACCTCGACGGGATCGAGGTGGTCGAGCTGTCGCCGCCCGACGAGGTGCTCAACCCGGACGCCAAGTACACCGTATTCCACCCGTCGGACGTGGAGATGAACCAGAGCGTCCAGGGGATCTACGATGCGGTCGAGCGGCTCCGCCCGGCCCGGGTGGTGGTGGACTCGCTGAGCGAGATGCGGATCCTGGCTCAGGACCCGCTCCGGCTCCGCCGCCAAGTGCTGGCGCTCAAGCACTTCTTCACCGGCCGCGACTGCACCGTGATCCTGCTGGACGACGTCCGAAGCCAGGAGAGCGACCTGCATTTCGCCAGCATCGTCCACGGCGTGGTCCTGCTGGAGCAGATGGCGCTCGAATACGGCGCCGAGCGCCGCCGGCTCCGGGTCACCAAGATGCGGGGCCAGCGCTACCGGGGCGGGGTCCACGACTTCACCATCCAGACCGGCGGCCTGGTCATCTACCCCCGGCTGGTCGCGACCGAGCACCCGGCCGTCTCGGTGAGCGGGATGGTCCCCAGCGGCAACGAGGAGATCAATCAGCTGCTCGGCGGTGGCCTCGACGCCGGCTCGTGCAGCCTGATTCTCGGTCCGGCCGGGGTCGGCAAGACCGTGCTCACCACCGAGTTCGCCTACGCCGCGGCCCGGCGGGGCGAGCGGGCCATGATCTTCCTGTTCGACGAGCGGGTCCGCGCCTTCATGGCCCGGACCCGGGGGCTGGGGATGGACCTCTCGCCGCTGATCGAGTCCGGCCTGTTCATCACCCAGCAGATCGAGCCGACCGAGATGTCGCCGGGCGAGTTCGCGGAGCGGGTGGTGAGGGCGGTCGAGCGCGAAGGCGCCCGGCTGGTGGCCATCGACAGCCTCACCGGCTACCTCAATGCCATGCCGGCCGAGCTGCTGCTCAACATCCACCTCCACGAGCTGTTCAGCTACCTGGGCCAGAGCGGCGTCACCTCGCTGCTCACCCTGGCGCAGCACTCGCCCTTCAGCGACAGCCATGCCGCCGCCGAGATCAGCTACCTGGCCGACACCGTGATCCTGCTCCGCTACTTCGAAGCCATCGGCGAGGTCCGCAAGGCGATCTCCATCCTCAAGAAGCGAAGCGGCGTTCACGAGCAGACCATCCGCGAGTTCCGGATCCAGCGGGGCGGGCTCGAGGTGGGCAAGCCGCTGCGGAGCTTCCAGGGCATTCTCTCCGGCACCCCCCAGTACCTCGGCCAGGAGGAGCCGCTGCTCGGCTCCGAGCGGCGGTGAGCCGCAACCCGCTCGAAGTTCCGGTTCCCTCGAACGCGACCCCGCCGGTGGTGATCCACACGCCCACCGGGCGGGACGGCGCGCTGGTGGCCGACCTGCTGGCCGCCCACGGGTACGCCGTCGAGCGGACCAGCAGCGGGGTGGACCTGGCCCGCCGGCTCGACCAGCCTACCGGGGCGGTGGTCGTGGCCGACGAGGCGCTCGAGCTCGACACCGCCCGCGCCCTGCGCGACTACCTGACCGCCCAGCCCTCCTGGTCCGACCTGCCGATCATCGTGCTCACCACGCCGGTCCACGGGCCCCGACCCAGCTCGCTGGGTCTCCACGAGCTGCGCGAGGCCGGCAACATCACCCTGCTCGAGCGACCGGTCCGTCAGGTCACCCTGCTCAGCGCGGTGCAGGCCGCCCTGCGCGCCCGGGCCCGGCAGTACCAGGTGCAGAGCTATCTCGAGGAGCGGGCCCGGACCGAGGACGAAGTGCGCCGGCGGCAGCGGATCGAGGCCGTGGGCAAACTCGCCGGCGGGGTGGCCCACGAAGTCAACAACATGATGACCGCAGTGCTCGGCTTCAGCGACATGGCGCTGCGCCAGCTCGAGCCCGGCCACCCGGCCACGGCCGACCTCCGCGAGGTCATCAAGGCCGGCGGCCGCACCGCCCGGATCACCCAGCAGCTGCTGGCCTTCTCGCGCCAGCAGCCCAACCGGCCCGAGCTGCTCTCGCTCACCGCCGTGGTCCAGGACCTGGCCCACCTGCTCCACAAGTCGGTCGGCGCCACCTGCACCCTGCGGCTCGAGCTGCCCCCGCACGTGCCCCTGGTCCGGGCCGACCGGACCCAGCTCGACCAGGTGGTCATCAACCTGGTGCTCAACGCCCGCGATGCCACCCCACCGGGCGGCACGGTCTCGCTCAGCGTGGGCGAGGTCGAGCTCGACGGCCGCTACAGCGACCGCCACGCCGACGTGGCCTTCCGGCCCGGCGCCTACGTCCTGCTGGCGGTGAGCGACACCGGCCGGGGGATGGACCGCGAGACGATGGACCGCGCCTTCGAGCCGTTCTACACCACCAAGCCGGTCGGGCAGGGCACCGGGCTCGGCCTCAGCACGGTGTACGGCATCGTCAAGCAGGCCGGAGGCTACGTCTGGCTCTACAGCGAGCCCCGGCACGGCACCACCGTCAAGGTCTACCTCCCGGCCCAGACCGCCGCCGCGCCCGCCACCGGGCCGGCCGAGCAGGGGCGGCTCCGCGGCAGCGAGCGGATCCTGGTGATCGAGGACGAGGAGATGGTGCGGCGGATCGCCCGGCGCGCCCTGGAGGAGTTCGGCTACGCCGTGGTGGAGGCGCCGGACGGCCAGGCGGCGCTCGACCTGCTGGACGGGCTGCCCGAGCCGCCGGACCTGATCCTGTGCGACATCGTGATGCCCGGCCTCAGCGGCCCCGAGCTGGGCGCGGCCCTGACCGAGCGGGCGCCCGGCATCCGGATCCTCTACATGTCCGGCTATCCCGGCAGTGACGTCAAGCTCAGGCAACTGGTGCTCCCCTCGGCGCCCTTCATCCAGAAGCCGTTCGGGGCCGCCGACCTGGCGGCCAAGGTCCGGGCGCAGCTCGACCGGCCGGCGGTGCCCCAAGGGTAGAACGGAAAAGCGCGCCGTGACCCGCCACGGCGCGCTTCGACCCATCGAGGTCGCTGGCGGAGCCGGTCCCGGCTACGGCGCGACCACCTTGACCGGCGCGAGACTCACGGCGAAGCCGTACAACGAGTCGGGTCCGGCGATGCCGTTCCCCAGCTGGCCGTACGCGTTGTGCCCCCAGCAGTAGGCCTGGTGCGACGTGGTGAGGCCGCAGCCGTGGTAATCGCCCGGGCTCACGCCCTGGAAGGCGAGGCCGCCGAGCACCGCGCTCGGCGCGGTCTCGTTGTGGTCGGGGCCGCCGTTCCCCAGGCTGCCGGCGAACTCGCCGCCCCAGCAATAGGCCCGGTCGCCGGTGGTGACTCCGCAGGTCGTGCCGCCGCTCGCCAGCTGCTTGAACGCCAGCCCGCCGGACACTCGCACCGGAATCAGCCGGTCGGTGGTGGTGCCGTCGCCCACCCAGCCGCTGCCGTTGTATCCCCAGCACCAGGCCACGTTCGCGGCCGTCAGGCCGCAGCTCGCCGGTCCGCCGGCTGCGACGGTCCGGAAGACATGGTTGCCCGCCACCGCCACCGGCGAGGTCCGGATGAGCGCGGTGCCGTCACCCGTGGCCCCGCCCCAGCACCACGCCCGGCCCGCCGGCGTGAGCAGGCAGCTGCCGCTGACCCGCCGGGCGATGTGGCCGCCCAGCACCTTGACCGGGATCCGGCTGTTGGCCGTGCCGCCGTTGCCCAGCTGCGCGGCGTAGTTGGCGCCCCAGCAGAAGACGACGCCGGCGGTGGTGACGCCGCAGGTCTGGAGGCTCCCCGCGTCCACTTGGACGAACTTGCGCAGTCCCTGCACCCGCACCGGGGTAGACCGGGGCCGGATGCTGTTATTGCCCAGCTGGCCGTAGTCGTTCTTTCCCCAGCAGTACGCCAGGCTGTCGGTGCCGACGGCGCAGGTGTGCCAGGTGCCGGCGCTGATCTGGAGGTAGCGGCGCGGACCGGCCACCGCGGCCGGCCGGCGCCGGTTGGCGGTATCGCCGGTGCCGAGCTCGCCGAAGAGGCCAAACCCCCAGCACCAGGCTCGGCCGTCGGCGGTCAGGCCGCAGGAGTGGTACCCTCCTGCCGTCACCTGGGCGAGGAAGAAGCCGGCATCGGCGGCGACTGCCGCCGCCCCGACCGCCGCCGGCCCGGCGCCGCCCGGATCGGTCGGATCGGGCTGGTCGGGGCTGCAGGCGACCAGGACCAGCAGGGCGGCGGCGAGGGCGGAACCGGCAAGGGTGCGCATGATGAACGACTCCCGGGGGAAGGGATCGGCAATCTAGCGTGAGGTCGTCAAGCCGATCTCAAGCGGCTCCCCCCACGTTACCTTTCCGCCCATGGCCGAGCGCATTCTCATCACCATGGACGACCTCGAGACCGCGGTCCGGCTCAACGCCGCGTTCGAGGCGGCCGGGTACGCCACCGCCATGTTCAGCTCGGTGGACGACCCCCGGGGCACCGTCCGGCGGGAGAGCCCCGAGCTGGTGGTCCTCACCGGCGGGGTGCACGAGCCCCACGCCAGCCAGCTGGCCGCCCTGGCCCGGGACCGCGAGATCTCCACCCTCGCCCTGCTCGAGCCGACCGACAGCGAACGGGCCGAGCGGGTGGGCCGGCTCAACGTGACCGAGACGATGATGAAGCCGGTGGCGCCCGACGACGCGGTGGCCACCGCCCGCCGGCTGCTCGAGCGCCGCCGGCTGCAGGAGATGACCGGCATCATCGGCGAGAGCGCGCCGATCCAGGAGGTGCTGGTCAAGATCGAGCAGATGGCCCCGGCCACCAGCACGGTGCTGATCCAGGGCGAGAGCGGCACCGGCAAGGAGCTGGTGGCCAAGGGGATCCACGACCTGTCGCCGCGGCGGGGCAAGCCGTTCATCGCGGTCAACTGCGCCGCCCTGCCCGATACCCTGCTGGAGAGCGAGCTGTTCGGCCACGAGAAGGGCGCCTTCACCGGCGCCGCCGAGCGGCGGCTGGGCCGGTTCGAGCTGGCCGACACGGGGACCATCTTCCTCGACGAGATCGGCGAGATCCCGGCCTCGACCCAGGTCAAGCTGCTCCGGGTGCTGGAGAGCCGGACCTTCTTCCGGGTCGGCGGGGTCCAGCCGATCAAGGTGGACGTCCGGGTGGTGGCGGCCACCAACCGCTCGCTCCGGGACGCGGTGGCCCTGGGCGAGTTCCGGGACGATCTCTACTACCGGCTCAGCGTGCTCAACATCTACCTCCCGCCGTTGCGCGAGCGGCGGGAGGACATCCCGCTGCTGGTCCGCCGGTTCATCCGCGAGCTGGCCCGGGCCAACGACCGGACCTTCAAGGGGATCACCCCGGAGGCGATGGAGCGGCTGGTCAGTGCCCCCTGGCCCGGCAACGTCCGCCAGCTCCGGAACCTGATCGAGAGCATGGTGGTGCTGGCCCACGGGGCCGAGATCCGGGCGGCCGACATCCCGGCGGACATCCTGGACGGGCCGGGCACGCTGCTGCCGGTCCGGGTGGGGACCCTGTCCCGGGACGGCGGGGCCGGCGTCGGGGGCCAGGAGCTCGAGTTCATCCTCCGGAGCCTGCTGGAGCTCAAGCTCCAGGTCGAGGAGCTCCGCCGGCGGCTGGACAGCGGTCCCCAGCGGGTCCAGCTGATCGAGGTGGGCGACCACTCGGTGGCCGACCTGGTGCCCGGCGGCGAGGAGGAGAACGGCGCCCGCCCGGTGCTGTATCGCCCGGGCATGACCATGGCGGATGTGGAAAAGGCCGCCATCGAGGCGGCCCTGGATGAACACCGGGGCAACCGCCGGCGGGCGGCCGAGGTGCTCGGAATCGGCGAGCGGACCCTGTACCGGAAAATCAAAGCCTATCACCTGGAATGAGTTAGGTCAGGTAGCCCGCGTACGGACCGGTGGCTAACTCTTACTGTCTCACAACTTTACAGCGGATTGCCTATTGACTCATTCCAAGCCCCTGCTCAGATTCTGGTTGCCTCCATCCCCCTCACAGCCCGGCTGGACACTTGAACTTCGTGATTGACGGCGAATCCTGCGTCGCCTGCCTCGCGTGTGTCCGGGTGTGCCCCACCGACGCCATCTCGGTGACGGGGGAAGAGCTGCTGGTGCTGCAGGTGGTGGACGATGCCTGTATCCGCTGTGGCCGCTGCGTGCCCGCCTGTCCCCACGGCGCGGTCAAGGTAAACGGCGAGATCGGGCGGGCTCTTGCCATCGCCGCCCGAGGGGACGGGGTGCTCATTCTCAGCCCCGAGTCGGCGGCCCATTTCTATCCGGCCAGCCCGGAGCAGGTGATCAACGCCTGCTACGCGGTCGGCTTCCGCACCGTCAGCCGCGGCGTCATCGGGGATGAGCTCGTTGCCGCCGAATACCTTAAGCTGTGGGAAGAGGAGCCCTGGGGCACCCTGATCCGGTCGACCGACCCGGTGGTGGTCGAGACCGTGCGGGCCCAGTACCCCGAGCTGCTGCCCTACCTGGCCCCGGTCACCCTGCCGGCGGTCGCCGAGGCCCGATATCTGCGAGCGCAGGGGGGCTCCGAGCTCAAGATCGCCTATGCCGGCACCTGCCCGCCGGTCAGCAGTCCCGACCTCGACGCGGCCATCACCTTCGGCGACCTGGACCAGCTGTTCCGGATCCGCGGGGTGGACCCGCTGGCCCAGTCGCCCTGGTTCGAGCGGGTGCCGGAGGAGCGGCGGCGCCACGTGAGCGCGGCCGGCGGGCTGCCGCTGGCGCTGCTGGAGGAGGCCCGGCAGTCGAGCCGGCGGTTCCGCAAGATCCGCGGGCTCGACGCGCTGCCGGCGGTGGCCCGGGCGGTGGCGGTGGACCGGCTCGACCTCGGCTTCGTGGACATCCTGTCGAGCGAGGGGGCGCTGGATCACCCGCTGTCGGGGCCGCCGGAGGAGATCTGGTGGCGCCGCGAGCTGCTGGCCAGCGTGGAGACGCCGCGGAGCCGGCAGCCGGTGGTGGACGAGGGGGTGGTGGCCAGCGTGGGGGCGAGCTTCGCCTTCAAGCCCCGGCGGCTGCCGCCCGATCCGGCGGCGGTGCGGACCATCCTGGAGCAGATCGGCCCGGGGCCCAACGGCCGGCCGTGGGACTGCCGGGCCTGCGGGTTCGACAGCTGCGCCCGGTTCGCCTCGGCGGCGGCGCTGGGGCGGGCCAGCCTGCGGCAGTGCACGCCGTACCAGGAGCGGCGGGCGGACGAGGCCCAGCGCTCGGCGGCGGCGGACACGATGACGGGGCTCTCGACCTACCGGGTCCTGCGGGACCGGCTGGCGAGCGAGGTGGAGCGGAGCAAGCGGAGCCTGGAGCGCTTCGTGGTGCTCTTTCTCGACCTCGACCGGTTCAAGGAGATGAACGACCAGTACGGGCACGAGGCGGGGAACGAGGTGCTGCGGTCCGCCGCGGACGAGATCCGGGCGGTGGTGCGGGCCTCCGACGTCGCGGCCCGGTACGGCGGCGATGAGTTCGTGGTGATCCTGACCCGGACCGACCAGCTGGGCGGGGCCCGGGTGGCCGAGGCGCTGCGGGTCGGGATCGAGGGGATGGGCCTCCGGCTGGGCTATCCGCCGGGGCTCGTGACGGTGAGCATCGGGCTCGCCGAGTTCGACCCGCGGCAGCCGGCGGAGAGCGACATCCTGATCAGCGCCGACCGGGCGCTGTACCGGGCCAAGGCGGCGGGGAGGAATGTGGTGGCATGACGACCTCTCGTCTGGTGGGACCCTACGTCGCAGGACAACAAGGACAACCGACCGTGACCGGATTCAGCCCCCGTCAATCGACCCCCGTGGCTTCGCCCCAGCAGGACGGCGCGCCGGACCCGTGGGGGGTGAGGCGGGCGGAGAACCTCTTGACCAGCCTGGAAGGGATCCTGAGTGCCCGGGTGGTGACCACGCCGCTCGGGGAAGTGAGCGAGATCCACATCCTGGCGCAGGCGGGGCTCCAGCCCAAGCAGCTGGTGCGGAACATCGAGAGCGCGCTGCTGGCGCAGCTCGGGCTCAAGGTGGACCATCGCAAGATCAGCATCGCCCAGACGGCCGAGGTCCGGCCGATCGAGGCGCTGGAGCGGGACTCGGTCCGGGAGAAGATGCTCCAGCGGACCGTGCTGTTCGAGAACCTGACGGTGGCGCCGGGGCGGCGGCCGCACCGGATCTCGATCGCGGTGACCTTGAGCTACCGGGGCGCCACCGAGTCGGCCGAGGAGGAGTGCAGCGACACGCCGCGGAGCCGGGTCGAGGGCGCGGCCAAGGCGGCGGTGACGGTGCTGGACCGGCTGCTGACCGACTCGAGCATCGCGCTCGAGGGGGCCAAGATCGTGGAGGGGTTCGACCGGACGTTCGCGTTCGTGGGGGTGCAGGGGCTGGGCGGGCGGGAGACGACGCTGATGACCGGGACGTCGGAGATCAAGGAGAGCGGGG
>DATAOR010000299.1:0-3901 GCA_036265635.1 Gemmatimonadales bacterium | reverse complement strand
ACATCACCGGACTTCGTAAGTTTAGACCTATTGCGAGCTCCGCCAGCCGCGGCCCCGGGCCCCTCGCCGGCACGTCGAGATGGGGGCAGAGTCGCTGACTGCCTCGTCGACCGTCAATCCGTGACGGGATGGTGCGGCGAGCGGAGGCCATGTCTAATCCTGAACCAAGCGTGATTTATGGGCTGTGAGGGCCGAATTTCGGGAAAGACCTCGAAAACCCCCGTGATTCCTGGAATAATGGAAGGGTCTACACATCCTCACTACTCCAAGCAACGGGGGCCTTCGAGTGAACGCTACTCTCCTCAAGGAGCTGCGGAAACGCAAGAAGAGAATCCTCGACCGCATCGCCAACCGACCGGGCCCCGAACGCGAGCGGCCCATGATCACCGCCGGGAACATCCACTATGAGCTGGCCGACCGGGCCCGGGGGCTGGCCTGCGGCGGCATCGGGGCCATGCTCCTGGTGGCCCGCACGACGGGGCTCATCGACGACATCGACGGCCGCCTCCACCTGCTCAAGCGGCACCTGCCCTACCACGAGTCCGACCACGTCCTGAACATCGCCCTCAACATCCTGGCCGGGGGGCACCGGCTCGAGCATCTCGAGCTGCGGCGCAACGACGAGGTCTACCTCGATGCCCTGGGGGCCGAGCGGATCCCCGACCCCACCACCGCCGGGGACTTCTGCCGCCGGTTCGGCGCCGGCGACGTCCTGGAGCTGATGGACGCCATCAACGAGGCCCGCCTCCGCGCCTGGGGGCAGCAGCCCGGGGAGTTCTTCGGCGAGGCGGTCATCGACGCCGACGGCACGATCGTCGGCACCGACGCCGACTGCAAGGGGGGCGTCGACCTGGCCTATAACGGGGTCTGGGGATACCACCCGCTGGTGGTCTCCCTGGCCAATACCCAGGAGCCGCTGTCCCTGGTCAACCGTAGCGGCAACCGCCCCTCGCACGAGATGGCCGCCGGCTTCCTCGACCGCGCCATCGCCCTGTGCCGGCGGGCCGGCTTCGGCTCGATCCTCCTGCGGGGCGACACCGACTTCACCCAGACGGCCCACCTCGACCGCTGGGACCGGGCCGGCGACGTCCGCTTCGTCTTCGGCATCGATGCGATGCCCAACCTGGTCGCCCTGGCCCAGCGGCTCCCGGAGTCGGCCTACAGCCCCCTGGAGCGGCCCGAGCCGCCGATCAAGACCGTCCCCCGGCAGGCCCCCGAGCGGCACAAGCCGAGGATCGTCCGCGACCGCGGCTTCGAGACGATCCACACCCTCAACGAGACGGTCGCCGAGTTCGACTACCGGCCGACGGCCTGCCGTCGGGCCTATCGGATCGTCGTGCTCCGCAAGCTGCTGGCGACCGGCAAGGGGCAGTTGCGGCTCTTCGAGCGGTATCGCTACTTCTTCTTCATCACCGATGACCGCGCGATGGCCGCCGAGGGGGTCGTGCTGGAGGCCAACGGGCGATGCGACCAGGAGGACCTGGTGTCCCAGCTCAAGACCGGGGTGCACGCCCTGACCGCGCCGGTGGACGACCTGGTCAGCAACTGGGCCTACATGGTGATGGCCGGCCTGGCCTGGAGCCTGAAGGCCTGGGCGGCGCTGTTGCTGCCGGAGTCGCCCCGGCATGCCGAGGAGCATCGGGCGGAGAAGCGGTCGCTGCTGCGGATGGAGTTCCGGACGTTCCGCGCGGCGATGATCCAGGTCCCCTGCCAGATCGTCCGGGGCGGCCGCCGGTTGGTGTATCGGCTGCTGTCGTGGAACCCGTGGCAGGGCGCCTTCCTGCGGCTGGTGGAGCGGCTCCATGGCGCCCGGCTGTGCTGAAGTCGAGGCCCCGAAGCCGGGGTCCGGATGCCCCGGTCCGTGTTGGCTCCCGGAACGAAAGTGCGGTGAGAGGTGAAGACAAGACACCGGCGGGCAGTGCATCCGAGGTAACGCCTCGGCGGCGGGGATAGTCCGTACATGCCCCGCCGGCCGAGCGCGGGCAAAGCGACTATATATCACGCTTGGTTTAGTGCGAACCGACAACGCATCGTTGATTTCTTTCCGACAACGCATCGCTGAGTTCTTGTCGTCGCGAACCGACAGCGCATCGCTGAGTTCTGAGGTGGGGCGCGATGTTCCCCGAGGCCCCTGAGATGCTGCTCCCCCCCCTTCGCCGGGATAGAACTACCCCCACGGGCAACCGCCAGCGGCTGCCACGCGGAGGTAGCCATGCACGACGAACTCGCCGCTCGTCATCGCGCCATCACCCTGCGCCTCGCCGGCCGACCCGTCAAGGCCATCTGCGCCGCCGTCGGCCGCTCCGAGGCCCGGTTCCACAAGTGGTGGGGCCGCTACCTGCAGGCGGGCCCCGACGGCCTCTACGACCTGACGCGCGCCAACCACCACGTCACCCGACGTATCCCGCCCGAGTTGGAGAGGGCTATCCTCTCCATCCGCCGCCGGCTCCAGGCCCGGACCTCGCCGGCCACCCGCTACTGCTTGACCGGGGCGGCCTCCATCCGCGCCGAATTGAAGGCCCTGGGCATCCGGCCGCTCCCTTGCGAGCGGACCATCGAGCGCGTCCTGGAGCGCAACGGCCTGACCCTGCCCAGAGTCCGCCTCGCCCCGCTGCTGCCTCGTCAGGAGTATCCCGGCCCGCAGGCCCGGGCCTCCAACCAGCTCCACGAGGTGGACCTCGTGGGGCCGATCTACCTCAAGGGGAGCCGGCGCCGCTATTACATCTGGGTGGGCAAGGACGCCTTCGACGGCGCCGTCTGCCTCCGCCTGGCGCACTCCCGCCGCATGGACGAGGTCCTCGGGTTCCTCGGCGAGTGCTGGAAGGATCTGGGCATCCCCGAACAGGTCCAGTTGGACAACGCTCGCGAATTGTGCGGCTGGGGGCCGGCGGCGCGGTACTTGTCGCGCGTGATCCGGATCTGCCTGCGGTTCGGCGTCGGGCCGGTCTTCATCCCCAAAGGGGAGCCGCAGTTCAACGGCGGGGTGGAGAACTTCAACGGCTGGTTCCAGCCGCGGCTGTTCGATCGGCGCTTCAGCCGGCCGGGCGACCTGCGGCGGGAATTGGCGCGGCTCCAAGAGGCGGTCTACACGCAGCATGTCCAGCCGCGGCTGGGCGGCCAGACACCGGCCCAGCATCGCCGTGGCCTGCGGCTGCGGAAGCTGCCCGCGAGCTTCGTGGTGCCGACGGATCGGCAGCCGATCGCGGCGGGGCGCGTGACCTTCATCCGGCGGGTGAGCCCGGCCGGGACGGTCTCGGTCCTGAGCCAATCGTTCCGAGTGGGGAAGAGGCATCGCGGCCTGTACCTGCGGCTGGTGGTGGATACCGGGCGCGGGTGGCTGACGGCCTATCTGGATGGGCGAGTGCTGAAGCGCTGGCCCTATAAGCTCCTGAACGACTAACCGACATCGAACCACGCAGCGACTGGCGGGTCCCGTGGACATTCAGCTCGCTGATGCGGTGTCGGAAGAAAGACCTTCAGGACTCAACGATGCGTTGTCGGTTCGCAGCTTGGATCAGGCGGTATAAGATAGCGGGATTCCCGGGGAAACGCTCCAGCCATTTTTCGGCCTCATTACGCGCACGTTGCAATGTCAGTGCTGCCTCGGAGTTTCGTCCCATTGCTTGCTGCACGATGCCGGTGCCCACGTCGTTCTGCAACATTAGGTTGACAGCACTCCAATTTGGCGGGTGTTTTTCGATGTCTCGCTCAAACTGATCCCGGGCCCGCAGATGCATGGCCAAGGAGCGATCGTAGTTCTGCAAAAGAGCGAGGCAATCCGCTTCAACCATCTCCACTACTGCGAGCTCACCGGCGGCATCGGGGTTCTCGGGGGCCCTGCGCACGTCCTCTTCGATAATCTCGCGAGCTCGGGCACATGCGTCGATTCGATCGTGGAGAC
>DATAOR010000298.1:0-2607 GCA_036265635.1 Gemmatimonadales bacterium | reverse complement strand
TGACCGGGCGAACCGGCCCCGGCGCCGGCCGTATCGGCGGTCTGCGCGGCGGAGACGGTGGCGAGCAGGAACGAACAGAGGCCGGCGAGCGGGACGGCGCGGATGGCCATGGCGACGATCTCCGGAGACGGAAGGTTGGGCGGACCGTGGGAGCGGCATTGCGGTGATACCCGATCGCATCGCCGGTATCCGCCCTCGTCGATGATGCCCGGGCGGCAGGGTTGGTTGCGGTCACAGGGGTGGCGACGGAGCGTGACGCGGGGGGGATGGTGGTACAGCGCCGGGGGATGGTGGTACAACTCCGGGGGAGGGTACGGCGCCGGGGGATGGTGGTACAACGCCGGGGGAGGGTGGTACGGCGCCGGGGGAGGGTGGTCCAGCCGGGGGAGGGCGAGCCCGGTGGTGGCCGGGTCGGAGGTGGCAGGCGCGCGGGATGACGCCCTTCCCCGGGGCCCGTTCCGCGCGTCAGGGCGAGAGCCGCTCGATCTTCCACTCCCTCGAGCGGTTGCGCTGGTATCGGATCCGATCGTGGAGCCGGCTTTCCCTCCCCTGCCAGAACTCGAGGCTCTCGGGCAGCACCCGCCAGCCGCCCCAGTACGGCGGCAGCGGCACGTCGCCGTCGGCGAAGCGCTGCTCGACTTCCTTGAGGTCCGACTCGAGCATGTGCCGGCCGGGGATGACCCGGCTCTGGTGCGACGCCCAGGCGCCCAGGCGGCTGCCGATCGGGCGGCTCCGGAAGTAGCGGTCAGAGTCCTCCTGGGACGTCTTCTCGACCGTGCCGGTGATCCGCACCGACCGCTCCAGCTCCGACCAGTACAGCACCAGCGCGGCCCGGGGATTGGCCTCCAGCTCGGCGCTCTTGCGGCTGCGGTAGTCGGTGAAGAACACGAACCCCCGCTGGTCGAACGCCTTGAGCAGGACGATCCGGGCGGAAGGGGCACCCTGGCTGGTGGCCGTGGCCAGGGTCATGGCGTTCGCGTCGTGGGCCTGGACCTCCTCGGCTTCGGCGAACCAGCGGGCGAACTGGACGATGGGGTCGTGGCTGACGTCGGTCTCGTCGAGGCGGGCGCGGTGGTACTCGCGGCGGAGGTCGGCGATGGAGGGAGCCATGTCCCTAAGCTAAACGAAGCCTGGCGAGATCGTGACATTTCACGTTTCCATCCGAGACAGGGTACGCTTGCGGGGCCGGCCGTCCAGCCGGATATTGGCCGTCCCATTCCATCCGCAGGAGGCGGATCATGGCAGTGAATCCGATCCCCGAAGGGCACGGCCGGGTCACCCCCAGCATCGTGGTTGCCGGGGCGGCGAAGGCGATCGAGTGGTACCGTCGGGCGCTGGGCGCGGAGGAGGTGTCGCGCTTCGAGGGCCCGGACGGGCGGATCATGCACGCCGAGATCAAGATCGGCGACTCGTACATCATGATGGGCGACGAGATGCCGGATTACGGCGCCCGCGGGCCCGGCCTACTGGGCGGCACGCCGGTGTCGTTCTTCCTCTATGGCCCCGAGGTGGACAAGGCGTGGCAGCGCGCGGTGGATGCCGGCGCCAAGGTAGTCATGCCGCTGACCGACCAGTTCTGGGGCGACCGGAGCGGCTGCATCGCCGACCCGTTCGGTCATCAGTGGTGGATCTCGCAGCGGGTGAAGAACATGACCCAGGAGGAGCTGCGGAAGGCCGCCGACGCGATGTTCTCGCAGCCGGCGGGGAAGTAGACCGCGCGGGAGATCCGGCGTAGCCAACCAGGCCGGTGATCACCACCCGGGAGCCGCCGCCGAACCGTGCTTGTTCGGCGGCGGCTCCTTTCATTATGTGGGCGCCCGGCAGACTCTGGCACGGGTCCGCTGCAGGCGCGCACGGGTCATCTACAGGCTGGCACGCGTCGCTGCAGGTTCGCACGCGTCGCCGGGAGAACCGAACCTCGGGCTGCAGGTCTGATCGAGCGATCTGCAGGCGCGTGGCGGTCGCCTGACCGATGGCCTGGTGTCGCTTCTGTCGGTGCTGGTGTCGGTTGTCCCGGTCGGCGGAGGCGCCGGCGGCGGCGCCGCCAAACTCGTCGGGCCGCCCTGTCCGTTCTGCCGGTGCCGCTGCGGCGGCGCCGGCGAGGTCTGCACCCGCCTTGGTGTCGTCGCTCGCCGGTGGAGCAGCGACAGTCGCGGCGTCCGGATGACCTGCAGCGGCGTCCGGATGACCTGCAGCGCCGTCCGGAAGGCATGCAGCGAGTCCGGAACACCTGCAGCGTTGTCCGCATCACCTGCAGCGTTGTCCGCGTCACCTGCAGCACTGTCCGGATCGTCTGCAGCGCTGACCGAAGCCGCCCGCCTGGCAGCACAACCAGACCTGCCTGCGCCACCGTCCCAGTGACAGGACAGCGACGCCGCCCGTTTCGTTCACACCGTGCAGCTCCTGGCACACTTATCGCAATCAGCTCCGGCACTCGAATTGACGCCGGGAGATTCGGGTCCAACCGGCGAAGGAAGCCAAGGCGCTGATGCAGGAAGCGCAGGTGCTCGGCCGCAAGTACGGCATGGCCGAGGGCCGCGTGCTGACCGATCTCACGGGCCCGTACTACACCTTCGTGCTGGAGCACAGCTACCCCAGCCTGGCGGA
>DATAOR010000297.1:0-5578 GCA_036265635.1 Gemmatimonadales bacterium | reverse complement strand
GAGACCTATCCCTCCCCGGCCAGGCGCGGAACCGTGGTCTGGCTGGTGGTCCGCCCGTTGGTGGTTCCCAATGACTCGCTCACCCTGGACGGCACCGCCGCCGGTGAGCCGCTCCACTTCGAGCGCCTGCCGGCAGGGTTGTTCCGCTCGCTGGTGGGGATTCCGCTGGAGGGTGGCGACAGCCTGCCGGTCATCCTCCGACGCTCCACCGGTGCCACCAGCGACACCTTGCGGCTGGCGGTGCCGGTGGCCGGCGGAACCCCGGCGACCGAGCGTCTGGCGGTGGCGCCGCGGTTCGCCAAGCCGGACAGCGCGGCTCAGGCGAGGCTCGATCGCGAGATGGCCCAGAGCCGGGTGATCTCCCGCAAGGCGCACGACACGCCGCGCCTCTGGGCTGGCGGCTTCGTCCGTCCGCGGCCCAGCCGGATCACCAGCGTATTCGGCACCGGCCGGGAGTTCAACGACCGCGTGAGTGCCCGGCATCTGGGAACGGACTTCGCGGGAAAGGTCGGGGCGCCGGTGCGGGCCGCGGGCCGGGCGGTGGTGGCGCTGGTGGCCCGGTTCTATCTGGCGGGCACCGCGATTTATCTCGACCACGGCGGCGGGCTGGTGACGGCGTACTTCCACCTCAGCCGGGTCACGGTGGCGGCGGGCGACACGGTCGCGGCAGGCCAGGTCATCGGGGCCGTGGGCCGGACGGGCCGCGTGACCGGGCCTCACCTGCACTGGATCGCGCGGTATGGGGCCGTGACGGTAGACCCGATGTCGCTGTTCCGCCTGGGCTCGCCGACCTCATTCGGCGAACACCCCCGATCGCCTTGATGCGCGGACGAGCTACCCCAGCCGGCTCTGCAGCAGGGGCTGGATCGCTTTGGGGTCCGCCTTGCCTTGACTCCGCTTCATCACCTGGCCGACGAAGAATCCCATCAGCTTGGCTTCCCCGGTCCGGTAGCGCGCCACCTCGCCGGGGTAGGCTGCCAGGACCTCGTCGACCCAGGCGGAGAGCGCGCCCTGGTCACTCACCTGAACCAGGCCCAGTCGCTCCGCCAACGCCCGGGGCGCGGCTTGGGGCTGACGGGCCAGCTCTCCGTACAGCCGCCTCGCCGCCTGGTGACTCACCACGCCTTCGCGCACCAGGGTCGTCAGCCCCGCCAGGCGAGCCGGCTCGACCGGAAAGCCCCCGGTCTCGTTGAACGTCGTCATGACATCGCCCATCACCCAGTTGGCCGCCGTCTTGGGCTCGACCCCGGCCGAGACCACCGACTCGAAGTAGCCGGCCAGCGCACTCTCGCTGGTCAGCACCCGGGCATCATAGGCCGGCAGCGCGTAGCTGGCCTCCAGCCGCATCCGGCGGGCCTCCGGGAGCTCCGGCAAGGCGGCACGCTGCCGCTCGATCCAGTCCTCGTCCAGCACCAGCGGCGGCAGGTCGGGGTCGGGGAAGTAGCGGTAGTCGTGGCTCTCCTCCTTCGACCGCAGCTCGCGAACCTGGCCGGACGCGGCGTGGAACAGCAGGGTCACCTGGGCAATCCGCTCGCCCCGCTCGGCCCGCTCGATCTGGCGGGCCCGCTCGGCCTCGAGCGCCCGTTCGACGTTGGCGAAGCTGTTGAGGTTCTTGACCTCGGTCTTGGTGCCCAGGCTCGTCTCGCCCGGGCGCCGGATCGAGATATTGGCGTCCACCCTGAGGCTGCCCTGCTCCATGCTGCAGTCGCCCACGCCGACGTAGACCAGGATCTGGCGCAGCGTGGTCAGATAGGCCCGGGCTTCGGCTGGGCTCCGGAGGTCGGGCTCGCTCACGATCTCGGCCAGCGGCGTCCCGGCCCGGTTCAGGTCCACGGCGGTCCGGCCGGGAAACCGGTCGTGAATCAGCTTGCCGGCATCCTCCTCCACGTGGAGGCGGGTGATCCCCGCCTCGACCCGGCCCCGCTCCGGCGACTCGAACGCGAGCCGCCCGCCGGTGGCCAGTGGCCGATCGAACTGGGAGATCTGGTAGCCCTTGGGGAGATCGGGATAGAAGTAGTTCTTCCGGGCGAACACGCTGGTCGGATGGACCGTGCAGCCGAGGGCCAGTGCGCCCTGGGTGGCCAGCCGGATGGCCTCGCCGTTGGGCAATGGCAGCGCGCCGGGCAGCCCCAGGCAGGTCGGGCAGACGTTGGTGTTGGGCGGGTCGCCGAAGGTGGTCCGGCAGCCGCAGAACATTTTGGTCCGGGTGCGGAGCTGGACGTGGACCTCGAGGCCGATCACCGTCTCCCAGCTCATCACCGCACCTCGGCCTCGGCGGCCACCGCACCCTCGAGGGCGGCCGCCGCGGCCAGCATCCGCTCATCCTCGAGGAAGGGCGCGATCAGCTGCGCCCCGATCGGCAGTCCTTCGCTCCGGCCGACCGGAATGCTGAGCGCCGGCAGTCCCGCCAGGCTGACGGCGCAGACGAAGATGTCGGCCAGGTACATCGACACCGGATCGGCGGTCTTTTCCCCGGCGCGGAAGGCCGGCGTCGGCGTGGTCGGGGTCAGCAGCAGGTCCACCCCGCCGTCGAATGCCCGGCGA
The DNA here is from genome assembly GCA_036265635.1 of Gemmatimonadales bacterium. Lineage (GTDB taxonomy): Bacteria > Gemmatimonadota > Gemmatimonadetes > Gemmatimonadales > GWC2-71-9 > CAVVWJ01. Next base: position 3,034 of record DATAOR010000297.1, on the reverse strand, counting down.
AAATCCCCGGCGATCCGCGCCCGTACCCGCTGGGCCTTCCCGTAATAGGCGTCGTAGTAGCCTGCGCTCAACACGTAGGTGCCCACCAGGATCCGCCGCTGGACCTCGGCCCCGAAGCCGGCGCCGCGAGTGGCCTGATACAGCGCCCGGATGTCTCCGCCGGGACCGACCTTCCGCAGTCCATAGCGGACCCCGTCGTAGCGCGCCAGGTTGGCGGCGGCTTCCGCCGGGGCCACGATGTAGTACGTCGGCACGGCGTAGCGGGAATGCGGCAGCGACACGTCGACCAGGGTGGCCCCCAGCGCTCGCATGGCGGCTCTGGTCCGCTCCATGGCGGCCGCCACGCCGGGGTCGAGGTCGGATGGGAAGTATTCGCGCGGCAGGCCGATCCGAAGCCCGGCCAGGTCTCGACGGGGGGCCGGGACCGCCATTGGCGGCCGATCGATCGTGGTGCGGTCGAGCGGGTCCTGGCCGCTGATCACCGCCAGAACCCGGGCCGCGTCATCCACCGTGCGGCCGAACACCGAGATGCAGTCGAGGGACGAGCCGAAGGCCACCAGCCCGAACCGGCTCACCCGCCCATAGCTGGGCTTGACCCCTACCACGCCACAGAAGCTGGCCGGCTGGCGGACCGAGCCGCCGGTTTCGGAGCCGAGCGCGGCCGGGACCACGCCCGCCGCGACCAGCGCGGCCGAGCCGCCCGACGAGCCCCCGGGAACCCGGGCCGGGTCCAGTGGGTGCCTGACCCGCCCGAAAGCGCTGTGCTCGGTGGACGAGCCCATGGCGAACTCGTCCATGTTGGCTTTGGCTGCGATCATGGCGCCCGCCGCCCGGAGTCGGCGAACGGCGGTGGCGTCGTAGGGCGAGACGTAACCCTCGAGCATGCGCGAAGCGCAGGTGGTCGGCGCCTCGGTCGTGACGATGTTGTCCTTGATCGCGATCGGCATGGCGCGGAGCGGGGCGTCCGGCGGCGTGGCCTCGGCCCGGGCCGCCTCGGCGTCGAGCGCGGCCGGCGACCAGTGGAGCGTGGCGTTGAGTCCGCTCTGGTCGGCCGCGGCCAGCCGCCGGCCCGTTTCCCGGGCCACCGCGGCCGCGGTCAGGCGTCCTCCATGGCTTCGTGGCGTGGGACCAGGAAGAAGCCATCGGCAAACTCCGGCGCCAGGGCCGCCGGGGGACGGGCCAGCGGAACCGAGCCCGGCTCGTCCGCCCGCAGGGCCAGCTGGGTCGGCCCGGGGATGAAGTCGTCGTCGGACCCGGTGACCGGAAGGTCGTCGAGCTGCCGCACGTAATCCACGATCCGATTGAGCTGATCCACCAGACGTCCGAGGTCGTCCTCGCTGACCGCCAGCTCGGCCAGCCGGGCCACGTGGACCACCTCGTCGCGCCCGATGCTCACGCGCTCTCCCACTCGCGCTCCAGCCCGGCGTAGGCGACCAGCAGCTGCTTGACGCCGATCTCCGCGTCGTCGAACGTGACCGTGACCTTGAGGTCGCGGCCGGTGCCCGTGAGCCCCTGAATGGTGCCGCTGCCGAAGCGCCGGTGGCGGACCCGCTCGCCCTTCACGTAGCGAGGCGTATCCTGCGATGTCTCCTCAGTCGGCTGCGGCGCAGGGCTGCGCGGCGCCCGCGCCGTGGGGGAGCCTCCAGCGCGCGACCAGTCGCCGCCGGAACGCCGGCCGGCCTGGCTCCCGCGCCAGTCGGGGGCCCAGAGCGAGGTGGTCCGGCGCTCGTCGAGAATCGCCGCCGGCAGCGCCTTGAGAAACCGCGAGGGGATGCCGGGCCGGAGCTCCCCGCCCCGCCGACGGGCCCGGGCCCAGGTGAGGTAGAGCTTGTCCTTGGCCCGGGTCAGCCCGACATAGCACAGCCGTCGCTCCTCCTCCAGGCCGTCGGGCTGCTCTTCGGCCCGGGTGAGCGGGAACAATCCATGCTCCAGACCGGTGAGGACGACGACCGGCCATTCGAGGCCCTTGGCCGTGTGGAGCGTCATCAGGGTGACGCCGTCCTCGTTGCCGACCGTGGTATCGGCCGACGCCAGCAAGGCCGCTTCCGCCAGGAACCGCTCGAGCGGCGTCCCGTCGGCCGAGTCGGTGACCTCCTCCGACCAGTTGGCGGCGCTGGCCACCAGCTCGCGCACGTTGTCCCAGCGATCGGCGCCCTCCGGCCCTTCCGCGTGAAGCACCGCCTCGTAGTCGAGGGCCCGGATGACCTGCTCCAGCACCTCGGCCGGCGGCAGCTCGCGCCCACCCGCGGCGATCCGGTCGATCAGGCCGGCAAAGGCGACGAACGCCTGCCGGACGCCCGGCCGAAGCTCCGGGATGGCGTCTGCCCCCTGGGCGGTGGCCAGCAACGGCTTGCCCCACTGCCGCGCGAACCGCTCGAGCGTCGCGAGGCTGGTCTCGCCCAGCCCACGCCGTGGGACGCTGACCGCCCGGAGGAAGGCCTCGTCGTCGGCCGGGTTGGTGATCAGCCGCAGGTAGGCCAGGAGGTCCTTCACTTCACGCCGGTCGTAGAAGCTGATGGCCCCGATCAGCCGATAGGGGATGCCGGCCCGCCGGAACGCCTCCTCCAGTGCCCGCGACTGTGAGTTGGTCCGATAGAGCACCGCCATGTCGGTGTAGGCCCAGTCACCCGCCGCGCTCCGCCGCTCGAGCTCGCGGGCCACCCACTCGGCCTCGTCACGCTCGTCGGCCGCGGCCAGCAAGGTCACCGCCTCCCCGCCCTGGCGCCGGGTGGTCAGCGTCTTGCCGATCCGGCCGCTGTTTTCCGCGATCACGCCATTGGCCGCATCGAGCACAACCTGGGTGGAGCGATAGTTCTCCTCCAGGCGCACCAGCCTGGCGCCCGGAAAGTCGCGCAGAAACTCCTGCATGTTGCGCACGTCCGCCCCACGCCAGCCGTAGATCGACTGGTCGTCGTCACCCACCACGCAGACGTTGCTGTGGCTGCCCAGCAGCCGGATCAGCTCGTACTGGGCCCGGTTGGTGTCCTGGAACTCGTCCACCAGAATGAAGCTGAACCGCGCCTGATAGGCCCGG
>DATAOR010000296.1:0-11756 GCA_036265635.1 Gemmatimonadales bacterium | reverse complement strand
GGCAGTCACGGCGGCCGCCGACGCGGCGAACCGGCCTTTGATGAGGTCCTCGTTCAGCCCGAAGATTCCGCCCATCGCAAAACCGAAGAGCACGGTGCACACCGCGAGCACGAGCCCCGGGAGAGCGGCCTGAATGGACGTCGCTCGCCGCGGTGCGATCGGGGTGACCAGCTGCTCCAGTGTCAGGCTAGTGGGAAGCGGGCTGGCGGATGGCGATGGCGTTGGCATGGCTGGATCTCTCCTGTGCCACGTGGCACTGTCGAAACGGACCATGGCTGGCCGCGCGCGCCGAAGTCGAGGCGACCCTCCCGCACGGCGGGCTGAGCTGGTTATCGCGTACCAATCTCATGGTCCCTTGAAGCTACCCGAGCGGCAATGATGAGCAGATGAAGCCGTTGTGAAGCTGCATTCCGCCTCGCGCCGTCCTCCAGCGAAGCCCCGTCCATGCGGGCCACCTCGCGACGCGCGTGAATGGCTCGTCTTGTCTGCGGCCGCCATGCCGCAACCGGTGGTGATGCGAAAGACGGCAAGCCGCCCCTTTTCCGGATCCGCCGCGCGGGCAATCGGCAGCCTCATAGACCACCTCACGTTCTGGTGAATGACCCGATCGAACAGGCCTGAAATGAGAAACCCCGCTATCGCGAAGTGATGGCGGGGTTTCGTCTAGCCTGATGGGCCCGGCGCGACTCGAACGCGCGACCTCTTGCTCCGGAGGCAAGCGCTCTATCCAACTGAGCTACGGACCCTGACCTCCTGCGGGGTGGGAAAAGTGGGGTTGTCGGCCCGTTTCCGCAACCGCTCTCGCGGTCGCCATACCGCGTCCCCATCGAGCGTTGCCGGCAGCGGCTCACCCAGCCAATCGAGCATGGCCGGAAACAGGTCCACCGTCCGCACCGGCTCGGCCGGAATCGGCTCGCTCGACCAGACCGGGGTCTGCATGTGCGACCGCACCAGACTCCCGTGGCCGGATCGATGCTCCGGCCGCTCGAACCGCCGGCGGAAGTCGTAGCCCTCTCGGGCCACCACCAGCAGATCTCCCGCCCGGTCCGCCCGGAAGACATCGAGCAACTGGAAGGCCGCGTCGGGATACTCCGCGTCCCAGGTGGCCTCGAGCCAGTCCCGCGGCGTCCCGCTTCGGCGACCCCCCACCCCGAGCGGGTCGCCCGTCAGCGGCTCGTAGGCGATGCCCGAGCCGACCCGCCGGATTCGGGCTTCGCCCGCCGCGTCGGCCACCCAGACGCCGCCGTCGGCGGACTCCGCCGAGACCAGGCCGACCGCCGGCTCGCGCCGGAGGGCGGCCACCAGATCGCCGGCGCTCCCGAACGCATCCGGCCGGCGCAGCCGCTCGATCGGCCAGCGGTCCGCCCGCGGCCTCCCCGGCTGGGCGTACACCATGGCCGAGCCGTTCCCGGCTACCATCACGGCCGCCCGCGGCGCCCGCTCCCAGACCACCGGGTGAGACAGGGTCGGGACGCCCTGAGCCCGGAACCAGTCTGCCAGATCAAGGTGACAGTGCACCTCGGCGGCGCCGTGGTCGCTGACCACCAGAATCAGCGAGCGCGCCAGCTCGCCGCGGGACTCCAATGTTCGCCGAAGGCTGCCAACCACCCGGTCCACCCGCCGCAGCGCCCGCCGCACCGACGCGGCGTCCGGGTGAGACTGGTGGGAATACCCGTCCACCGCCGGAAACTGGGCGAAGACGAACCGCATCGGCCCTTGGGCGGCGCGGAGCAGGTGGCGGGCGACCGCGTCATCCGAGGGCTGGTGCCACTGGATATAATGGGCCAGCGCCCCCCAGAGCTGACGCTCGCGGCGGGACGGGTCGCGGGCCGCTGACAGTCCCCGGGCCACCGGCGTGAAGATGCCGAGGCTCTCCGGCACCAGCTCGAAGATGGTGCGGGTCTCCGGGGCGATGTCCTCGTCCAGCAGGGGGGCCTGGTACCCGCAATAACTCCGCACGGCATGGCGTTCGCGCCACCATCGCCCGGCATAGGTGCGCCGGTCCAGCCACCGGATCGAAGGGATGTTGCAGCGGCCGGGGGTCGACCCCGTCAGGAACGGCAGATAGGCCACGCTAGTGGTCGAGGGAAAGCCGGTCACCGCCCGGGTCCGTCCGCCGGCTTTTACCATCGCGGCCAGGTGGGGCAGCTCGCCAGCCTCCAGCCGCGCCTCGGCCACATCCGGTCGCAGGCCGTCCACCAGCAGGAGAAAGCACCGAAAGGACTGCATGGTCATGGCTCCAAGGTAACGGGGCCCTCGGACCAATGGAGGCACGCGCTGACGCATCCCGGTCCCGGCCCCGCTGCCATGGCAGATCGGGGTCGCGCTAGCGATACCCGCCCGAGGCCACCAGGATCTCGCCGGTCAGCCAGCCCGACTCGGGAGAAGCCAGAAAGACGGCGATCGGGGCGATGTCGCCCGGCTGGCCGAACCGCCCCAACGGGGTCGCCGCCACCATCTCGCGCTGGAAGTCGCTCCCGATGATCCCCGCTGTCACTGTGCCCTCGGTGTCGATGCCGCCCGGATTGATCGAGTTGACCCGGATGTTCCGCGGCCCCAGCTCGTTGGCCAGCACCCGGGTGATGGCATCGACCGCGCCCTTGGTGGCGCTGTACACGGCCGAGTTGGGCGGGGTCTTGTCGCTGGCGACCGACCCGATGTTGATGATGCTCCCACCCCCGGGGCCGAATTGCCGGACCGCTTCCTGGGTGGCCAGGATGAGGCCGAGCACGTTGGTGTTGAACTGGCGGTGGAATTCCGCCTCGGTCACCGCCTCGAGCGGCTCGAACCGGTAGACGCCGGCGTTGTTCACCAGGATGTCCACCGCGCCGAAGACGCGCCGGGTCTCCTCGAACAGCGCGCGGACTTCCGCCTGACGGGAAACGTCGCCCTGGATGGCCGCGGCGCGACCGCCGGCGGCCTGAATCTCCGCGACCACCCGTTCGGCGCCGGCACGGCTCGACGCGTAGTTCACCACCACCGCCGCGCCGGCGGCGCCGAGCGACCGGGCGATGCCCGCCCCGATGCCCTTCGACGCGCCCGTCACGATGGCCACCTTGTTCGACAGCTGCGACATGGTCTCTCCCGGCTGAAATGTTGAGCGTCCCCCGCCCAGGTGATACTTCGATAGTTTGACAATTATCGAAATGTTAGCCGGCGTCAAGGGGCGGGCGGGGCGGGTCAGATCCGGCTGAGCCGGTCGAGATAGGCCTGGAGCACAGGGCGCCGGAGCAGCAGGTGCATGAACTTGCCCTGGCGGACGGTCTCGATCAGGCCGGCGGTCTCCAGCTCTTTGAGGTGGTGGGACAGGGTGGCGGCGCTGATCCGGTGGCGCTGATGGAGGACGGTGCAGGGGGTCGGCTCCTCGCTGGCGCCGATCTCCCGGAGCATCTGAACCCGCCTCGGCTCGGCCAGGGCCCGGGCGATCCGGGCGAAGTCCCGGTCGGTCAGGCGATGAACGCGAGCGGTGGGCATGGCTGGAAAGTACAGTCGCCTCGGAATGACTGCACTGGGCGGTGCGGTGGGCGGGGGGGGGCGGGGCGCGCGGGAGGGGGGCGAGCGGACGGGGGGCGAGCGGGCCGGCGCCCGCGGCGGCGCTCTGTCCGCCCCGGGCCGCGTGACAGGCCGTCGAGCGTCGAACCCGCAATTCCTATTGACCGGCATAGAGCCAAGAATACTTGAAATCCATTCTCATTGGCGGTGCCTAGTGGTCCGGAGCCTGAGCGCGCTCCTGCTGTTCACGGCGCTGCCCACCCAAGTCGTTGCCCAGGCGGAGCATCGTCCCTCGGCCCCGACCGACAGCAGCCCCCAGATGCTCCCCAGTATCGAGGTTCGGGGCGCCGCCGGATCACCCTATCTGGTCCGCCGTACCCGGAGCGCCACCAAGACCCACGCCCTCCTCCGGGACATTCCCCAGTCCGTCACCGTCGTCACCCGGGAGGTCATGGCCGACCAGGCCATGCAGGGCATGGCGGACGTGGTGCGCTACGTGCCTGGTGTCACCATGGGCCAGGGCGAAGGCAACCGTGATCAGCCCACCATTCGCGGCAACAACACCACGGCCGGATTCTTCGTGGACGGGATGCGGGATGACGTGCAGTACTTCCGCGATCTCTACAACGTCGAGCGGGTCGAGGCGCTCAAGGGGGCCAACGCGTTGATCTTCGGCCGGGGGGTCGGCGGGGGCGTGCTCAACCGGGTGACCAAGACCGCGGAGTGGGCCCCAACCCGCCAGCTGCAGCTCCAGGGCGGCTAATACGGCAACCGGCGCAGTGCGCTGGACGTCGGACAGGGGGTGTCCGAACGGCTGGCGCTCCGGTTGAACGCTACCTATGAGAACTCCGACCTGTATCGCCCCGACGTGAGCCTGGAGCGGTACGGCATCAACCCCACCGCCACGGTGCGGCTCACGCCCGGGACCCGGCTGCTGGCCAGCTACGAGCGGTTCAAGGATGACCGGACGGCCGACCGCGGCGTTCCTTCGTTCCAAGGCGCGCCACTCGCCGGCGCCGCTCCACGCACGTTCTTCGGCGATCCATCGGTCAGCCGCGCCGACGCGCTGGTGAACATCGGCACGGTGACGCTGGAGCACACCGGGGCAAGCGGCCTGACCCTGCGCAACCGGAGCCTGTTCGCCGACTACAACAAGCGCTACCAGAACGTCTTTCCGGGCGCGGTCGACGAGGCCGGCGCGGCCGTGGCGATCTCGGCCTACAACAGCGCCACCCAGCGCCGCAACCTGCTCAACGAGACCGAGCTGAGCTATCCGCTCCTGCTCGGCGGCCTCCGGCAGACGCTGCTCGGCGGGGTGGCCGTCGGCCGTCAGATCACCGACAACCTGCGGAATACCGGATACTTCAACGATAGCGCGACGGCGGTCACCGCCCCGTTGTCGGACCCCACGATTGCCGTCCCCGTGACCTTCCGCCAGAGCGCGACCGACGCGAACAACCACTCCACGGCGACCTCGCTGTCGCTGTACGGTCAGAGCCAGCTGTTCCTGTCGGATCACTGGCAGGCCATCGTGGGCGCCCGCTACGAGCGGTTCGATGTCCGGTTCTACAACCGGCGGACCGGCGAGGCGCTGCGCCGGCTCGACGATCTGGTCTCGCCCCGGGCGGGGCTGCTGTTCAAGCCGGTGGAGGCGGTCACGCTCTACACCAGCTACAGCGTCGCGGCGCTGCCCAGCGCCGGGGACCAGTTCTCGTCCCTCACGGCCACCACCGAGACCCTCGAGCCCGAGCGGTTCAAGAACCACGAGATCGGCGCCAAGTGGGACCCGCTCGACCGACTGTCCTTCGCCGCCGCGGTGTACCGGCTGGATCGGACCAACACGACGGCGCCCGACCCGACCGACCCGACCAGGACGGTCCAGACGGGAAGCCAGCGGACCAAGGGGGTCGAGCTGAGCGTTACGGGCGCGATCACGCCGGCGTGGCAGGTGATCGGCGGCTATGCCAATCAGGACGGCCGGGTCACCAGTCCGACTGCCGCCGCGCCGGTCGGCGCGCGGGTCGCCCTGGTTCCGCGGAACACGGTGTCGTTGTGGAACCGATACCAGCTGGCGCCGAGGGTCGGGATCGGACTGGGCGTGGTGTACCAGGATGAGATGTTCGCCGCCATCGACGACGCGGTCACGCTGCCCAGCTTCGTGCGGTTCGACGCCGCGGCGTACTATACCCTGAACCGCTGGGTGCGCATCCAGGCCAACGTCGAGAACGTGTTCGACCGGACCTACTACGCGACCGCCAACAGCAACAACAACATCACGCCGGGGTCGCCGCGCACGTTCAGGGTGACCGTGGCCACTGGGTTCTGACCGGATCCGCGCCCGCTCGGGCCGGCCCTGGCGATAGGCTCGGCCCGCGCCCAGGTAGCATCCGTTGCGGCCCAGGTGCGCTCGGCCCAACAGCAAGACCCCGCCAGCATCGCAATGCTGGCGGGGTCTGCCCGTGGCTCATCGGGGCGCCGGGATTTGAACCCGGGACCTCCTGCTCCCGAAGCAGGCGCGCTAACCGGGCTGCGCTACGCCCCGTGGTACGGCGAGCGGTGAATGTAATGCTATGGCATTGAACGGCAAACGACCCAACGACAACTCAAACGACAACGCTCACCCCCCGACACCCAAACGGCAGACTCCCAAACGGCAAACGCCCCGGCGCGGCGCCGAGGCGGTGCTCACCTGGGGGACCCGGTCCGGATGCGCCCTGAGGGACTCGAACCCCCAACCTTTTGATCCGTAGTCAAATGCTCTATCCAATTGAGCTAAGGGCGCGACTGCGATGGGCGGTACAAGGCTCGAACTTGTGACCTCCACGATGTCAACGTGGCGCTCTAACCAACTGAGCTAACCGCCCGTGAGAGCGGTCAGGCGGTCAAACGGACAGTCCAGCTGTCCGCCTGACCGCCTGACCAGCAATAGCGGGGGTGGGATTTGAACCCACGACCTCCGGGTTATGAGCCCGGCGAGCTACCAGACTGCTCCACCCCGCGACGGATGCCTTGGCGGCGACTGCCGCGCCTGGCATATGGTATTCCACTGCTTCGAGAGCGGGAAACGGGACTCGAACCCGCGACCCCAACCTTGGCAAGGTTGTGCTCTACCAACTGAGCTATTCCCGCCGGAGCCATCCCTGCCTCAGCCATCCCCGTGTCAGGAGGCCTCGAGCGGAGAACATTCTAGCGTCGGCTCACCAGCCGCGCAACGGCTTGCCGGCCGCGTCCGACCTGGCTGGCTGGCCAACCGCCCGCGCTATCCGGCCCGATGCCCCGGTCCGTTGCCGTCTGGCCCTGGGCCATGCCGGGACCGCTGACCCAGCCTGCCGCCGTACCCAGCTCTGTCGGCCTGCCGCGGGCGTCGGGAGTGGAGGCGAGGGGGATCGAACCCCTGACCTCGTGAATGCCATTCACGCGCTCTCCCAACTGAGCTACGCCCCCGCAATCATCCTCGATCGTGTCGTTCGGCCGCGCAGTCTCGGAGACTCCCGCAGCCTGCACTCGGCCGAGCGGTGGTCGGAGCCTTCATGCGGAAGCGGGCTCCCGAGCCGTCCGACAGTCACGATCGTGTTCTGCGTTTCCCGACGCCCTGGCAGCTCGGAAACCTACCCGGCGGCCGAGCAAGCGTCAAGCGTTTTGCCTATCTTCTACACCATGCCGAAGAAGAAGCCCGATCCTGGGCTCCCGCCGCCACCTCGACCGTCCCAGCGCCCGCCCGACCTGACGGACGAAGCCTACCCGGACCACCTGAGCACCGCGGAGATTCTGGCGGCGTCGCCGACGTCCAAGCCGCGCCGCGTCCGCCGGCGGGAGACTTCGACCAGCCTCGGCGTGTTCGACGCCGACCGGGACATCCTCGACCAGTACCTGTTCGAGGTCAGCAAGACGCCCCTGCTCACCGCCCAGCAGGAGATCGCCATTGCCCGGCGGGTCCGGGCGGGCGACGAGGAGGCCATGCAGGAGCTGGTCAAGCGGAACCTCCGCTTCGTGATCTCGGTGGCCAAGAAATACCAGAACCGGGGCCTCGCCCTGACCGACCTGATCGGTGAAGGCAACCTCGGCCTGCTCACGGCGGCCCGGAAGTTCGACCCCGACCAGGGGGTCAAGTTCATCTCCTACGCGGTCTGGTGGATCCGCCAGGCGATCCTGGCGGCCCTGGCCCGGCACGGGCGGACCGTCCGGGTCCCGCTCAACCGGACCGCCGATCTCTCCCGCATCGTGCGCACCGCCGAGACCCTGCGGCAGGACCTCCGGCGGGAGCCGACCCCCGAGGAGATCGCCAACGCCACCGGGCTGGCGGTGGACGTGGTTCAGTCGCTGGCCGCGCTCAACACCACCGAAGTCCGGCTCGACGCGCCGCTCGATCCCGAGGGCGAGCGATCGCTGATCGAGCGATTCATCGTCGACGAGCAGGGCGATGCCGAAGCCCAGGCGATGGACCGCTTCCTCAGCGAGGAGATCGAGGCCGCGCTCCGGACCCTGCCGCCCCGCGATGCCAAGGTGCTCCGGCTCTATTTCGGGCTCGATGGCGGGCGCGAGCACACCCTGGAGGAGATCGGCGGGATGCTCGGCGTCACCCGGGAGCGGGTCCGCCAGCTGCGCGATCGCGCCCTCAAGCGTCTCCGCGAAGGCGACGTCGGCCGAGCCCTAGCCAGCTTCGCGGCGTAGCCGTAGCTTCCGGCTGTGTCGCCCCCCGTGGCAGCCCGGGTCTCCGTCCGGGACGGTTTCGTCGCGTACGTCGGACGCCAGACTCTCGAAACCGCCCGCGCCCTCGCCGATGTCCGCACCTGGTCGCCCCTCCTCCTGGCCCAGATGCGCCATCTGGGGGTGGATTCCGTCCCCATCGCGCTGTTCATCGCCATCTTCACGGGCATCGTCCTGTCGCTGCTCTCCTCCTACATCTTCACCGGCGCCGTCCCGCTCTATTTCGTCGGGGCCCTGGTAGGAAAGACGGTGATGATGGAGCTGGGGCCGGTGCTCACCGGCATGGCCCTGGCGGGCCGGGTCGGGGCCAGCATCGCGGCCGAGCTGGGCACCATGAAGGTGACCGAGCAGGTGGATGCGCTCGAGACCCTGGCCTACGATCCCAATGCCTACCTGGTGGTTCCCCGGGTCCTGGCGGCTACCCTGATGTTCCCCGTGATCACCGCCTTCGCCATGTTCGTCGGCGTGACCTCCGGGTGGATCACCTCGGTCAACCTGCTCGATCTCTCCACCCCGGAGTTCTTCAAGGGGCTCAAGCAGTTCTATCGCTTCAAGGACATCTGGTTCGGCCTGGTCAAGAGCGCCAGCTTCGGTGCCGCCGTGGCGCTGATGGGCTGTCTCCGCGGGCTCGACGCGAAGAGCGGCGCCCAGGGCGTGGGCCAGTCGACCACCCGGGCCGTGGTGCTGGGCTGCGAGGCCATTCTGGTGCTGGACGCGTTCTGGGCCCTGGTGCTGCTGTGACCGGGCCGGCTCGGCCGCGCGCCCGGCGGGTATGATCCAGCTCGACGCCCTGGCCAAGGCGTTCGGCGGCCGCCCGGTGCTGGCAGGGGTGACGCTGGAGGTCCCTGACGGTCAGAACACCGTCATCATCGGACCGTCCGGGTCCGGCAAGAGCGTCACCCTCAAGTGCATCGTGGGACTGATCGAGCCCGATGCGGGACGGGTCGTGGTGGATGGGGCGGTGGTCCAGGAGCTGGACCGGGAGGCGCTGACCGACCTGCGCGGTCGGATCGGCTTTGTGTTCCAGTTCGCCGCCCTGTTCGACTCGATGACGGTGGCCGAGAACATCGCCCTCGGGCTCCGGCGGCGGGGGTACGACGCCGACGAGATCGCGGCCCGGGTGGAGGACAGCCTCGGGGTGGTCGAGCTGGCCGGCACCGAGCGGAAATACCCGGCCGAGCTGAGCGGCGGGATGCGCAAGCGGGTAGGCATCGCCCGGGCCATCGCCCTCAAGCCGCGCTACATTCTCTACGACGAGCCGACTTCCGGGCTCGACCCGGTCACCTCCACCGTCATGGACCAGCTGATGATGCGAACCCGCGACCTGGGCGTCACCGGGCTGGTGGTGTCGCACGACATGCGGAGCGCGTTCTGCGTGGGCGACCGCATCGCCATGCTGCACGACGGCCGCATCCGCCAGGCCGGCACCAAGGCGGAGATCCAGGCCACCACCGACCCGGTGGTCCGGCAGTTCATCGAGGGGCGGCCATGAAACGGACGAACGAGTTCGCGGTCGGGCTGGCGGTGCTGCTCGCGCTCGCGCTGGTGGTGGCGGGTGCCCTCTGGCTGAGCGAGACCGACGTCAACCAGAAGAAGATGACGGCGACCGCACGCTTCCGCACGGTGGGCGGGCTCGGGGTGGGCGCGCCGGTCACGCTCCGCGGGGTGAAGGTGGGCCGGGTGGAAGCGATCCGGCTGGCCCGCGACGAGTGGGTCGAAACCGAGTTCAGCATCGACCGGGCGGTGGAGCTCCCCGCCAAGCCCGCGGTCATCTCGGCCTCGGCCAGCCTGTTCGGCGAGTGGAGCGCGAACATCATCGCCTACGATCCGCCGCCGGCCGATCCCAACCTGCGCGACGCGCTGGCCGAATCGGACCGGGCGGGCGGCAGCGCCTGGCCCGGCGCCACCCTGCCCGACATCGGCCAGCTCACCGCCCAGGCCAGCCGGATCGCCGGCGACGTCGGGGTGGTGACCCAGCGGATCAGCCAGGCGTTCGACAGCACCGCGCTGCGGAACCTGCAGCAGAGCGTCAAGGACCTGGCGGTGATCTCGACCCGGCTGGTGGGCTTCGCCGACGCCCAGACCAGCCGGATCGACCGGGTGAGCCGGAACGTGGCTACCACCTCCGACGCTTTCGCGGGTGTCGCCAAGACCTTCGAGAGCGCGGTGGCCCGGCTCGATACCGCCACCAGCGACAACCAGCTCAAGGACATCCTGGCCAACGGCCGGAGCTCGAGCCAGGACATCCGCCAGGCCGCGGCCGACCTCCGCTCGGTCATGGCCGCGGCCAAGGCCAACGAGACCAGCCTGGTACGGGTGCTCCAGCAGGCCGACTCGCTGATGACCCGGATTCAGCAGGGGAACGGGACCCTCGGCATGCTGGCCACCGATTCCACCCTGTACCGCGAGACCACCGCGACGGTGATCCAGTTCCGGGAGCTCCTGACCGACATCCAGGAGCACCCCAAGAAGTACCTCAAGATCTCGGTCTTCTGATGAGCAAGCGCCGGGCGGAGCTCGAGGTGAGCGCGGGAGGCATCGTGTTCCGCCGGGACCCGGCGGAAGCCCCCCGGTTCCTCCTGATTCGGGACTCGTACGACAACTGGGGCTTTCCCAAGGGTCATCTCGAGGACGGTGAATCCCCGGCCGAGGCGGCCCTCCGAGAAACGGCCGAGGAGACCGGGCTCGAGCGGCTGGTCCTGCAGGGGCCGATCCGGGTGATCGACTGGCACTTCCGCTTCCGTGGCCGGCACATCCACAAGTACTGCCACTTCTTCCTGTTCGAGAGCTCCGAAGGCGAGCCGTCGCCCCAGCATGAGGAGGGCATCACCGACTGCCAGTGGCGGACCCTCGAGCAGGCGCTGGAGACGCTCAGCTACGACAACGCCCGCGGCGTGCTCAAGCGGGCCGGGGAGATGGTCCGCACGCTGGTGGCGGTCGGGGCCGGCCGCTCCCGCCCGGCGCCGGAGCGACAGGCCGGGGGCTGACCGGTGGCCGCCATCGCCGCCCTGCTCGACAGCCGCGCCGCCCTCCTGGCCCTGCGCCGGACCTTGCCCAAGGCAGGGCCCGGGGTCGTGAGCTGCCGCTCGCCGGCGGCGCTGCGCCGAGTGCTCGAGCGGCGGCTGGTCGACGCCATCGTAGTCTGCCCCAACGCGGCCCTGCTGCCCGAGCTCGAGCGGCTGCATCACGACCTGCCCGGTATTCCGGTGGTGGCCTACGCCCCGTTCCGGCCCGACGACGGCGAGCTGCTGCTGGCCTGCCGGCGCGAGGCGGTGGCCTCGGTGGCGGTCGAAGGGGTGGATGACCCGATCATCGGCGAGGTGGTGATGAGCAGCTCGATCACCGCCCAACGGCGCCGGGTCCTGGCGGACGCGCCCCGGATGCTGCGCCTGACCGAGCCGCTGCAGCAGGCAGCCTGGAGCGTGCTGGTGGGCGAGGTGGAGCGGCCGATGCGGACCACGGCCCTGGCCCGCCAGCTCCGGGTCAGCCGCGAGCATCTGTCCCGCCAGTTCGGCGCCGGGGGGGCGCCCAATCTCAAGCGGGTCATCGATCTCACC
>DATAOR010000295.1:0-5231 GCA_036265635.1 Gemmatimonadales bacterium | reverse complement strand
GGGGTGTCGGGAGCAACACTGCACCCTCCATGCCACCGATCGAGAGAACGCCCGAACCCTGCGGTCGGTTCCACGACCGCGCTATCGTTGAGCCATGTCAGCCAGCCTCGAGCCCCTGCCGATCGAGCCGGTCCTGCCTGCCGTGCGCGAGGCCTTGGCGGGGGCCGGCGTCGCCGTGCTCCAGGCACCGCCCGGGGCCGGCAAGACTACCCGGGTACCCCTCGCCTTGCTCGACGCCCCATGGCTGGGCGACCGGCGGATCGTGATGCTGGAACCGCGCCGGCTGGCTGCCCGCGCTGCGGCCCAGCGGATGGCGGACTCGATCGGTGGGGCCGTGGGCGGGGTTGTCGGCTATCGGATCAGGCGCGAGAACGTGACCAGCCAGGCCACCCGGATCGAGGTCGTGACTGAGGGGGTGCTGACCCGGATGCGGCAGACCGATCCCGCCCTGGAGCGCGCCGGGCTGGTCATTTTCGACGAGTTCCACGAACGCAGCATCCACGCGGACCTCGGCTTGGCGCTCACCCTCCAGACCCGGGCCATCCTTCGTCCCGACCTCCGCATCCTGGTGATGTCGGCCACCTTGGACGGTGGTCCGGTGGCGGCCTTGTTGGGCAACGCCCCGGTGGTGACCAGCGAGGGTCGCTCCTGGCCGGTGCCTACGGTCTACCTGCCGCCTCGACCGGGGACCCGGGTCGAGGCAGCGGTGGCCGGGGCCGTGCGCCAGGCGCTGGCGGAAAACACCGGCGACGTTCTGGCGTTTCTACCCGGCGCGGGTGAGATCCGGCGGGCGGGCGCCATGCTCCCGGATGGAATCGCCGAGGTCATTCCCCTCCACGGGGCGTTGCCGCGCGCGGCGCAGGACCGCGCCTTGCGGCCGAGTGCGCCGGGGCGTCGCAAAGTCGTCCTGGCTACGTCCATCGCCGAGACCAGCCTGACGATCGACGGGATCCGGGTGGTGGTTGATGGGGGGTGGTCCCGGGTGCCCCGGTACTCCCCGCGCACCGGCATGACGCGCCTCGCCACGGTACGGGTTTCCCACGCCTCCGCCGACCAGCGGCGGGGTCGGGCGGGGCGACAGGGGCCGGGCGTCTGCTACCGGCTCTGGTCCAAGGCGGAAGACGCCGCGCATCTGGCGCGCACTCCGCCGGAGATCCTCGAGGCCGACCTGGCTCCTCTGGCCTTGGAGTTGGCGGCCGCCGGCGTCACGGACCCCGGGGAACTGTCCTGGCTCGACCCGCCGCCCGGGGCCGCGCTGGCTGCCGCCCGGGCGGTTCTCCAGCAGCTCGAGGCGCTCGACCGCGCCGGACGCATCACCCCGCACGGCCAGCGGCTCGCCCGATTGGGGTTCCATCCCCGCCTGGCGCACATGGTGGTGCGGGGCCATGAGCTGGGCTCGACCGACGCCTGCGACCTGGCGGCGCTCCTGTCCGAGCGGGACGTGCTGCGGCGGTCGGACACGGCGGATGCCGACCTGTCCGTTCGGCTCGACCTCCTCCGCGGCGGCCTGGAGCGGGCAGACGCCGATGCCGAGGCTCTCCGGCTCGTCCGAGCGGAAGCCCGCCTGTGCCGTCGGTCCTGGCAGGCGGAGTCGACAGTAAGCAGCGCCACGCCTTCGGCCGGGCTGTTGCTCGCCCTGGCCTACCCGGACCGGGTCGCCCAGCGCCGCCCCGGCCTATCTGGCCGGTACCTGCTCAGAAGCGGGCAGGGCGCGAGGCTCGATCCCCAGCCGCTCGCCTCCGAGCCCTATCTGGTGGCCGCGGAACTGGACGGCCGGATGCCCGAGAGTCGCATTCTCCTCGCTCTGCCTCTTGCCCGTGACGAGATCGACCGCCATTTCGCCAGCGATTTCGTTGATGAGGATGTGCTGGCCTGGGACCGCGCCGAGCGCATGGTCCTGGCCCGCCGCCGCCGCCGGCTTGGGTCCATCGTGCTCGACGAGTCCGTCGCCCGGGAGCCGGATCCTGTGGCGGTGACGGCCGCCTTGATCGAGGGAGTGCGGGCCGAGGGGACCGGCCGGTTGCCCTGGAGCCAGGAGGCTCATCGGCTCAGGGCCAGACTGGGATTCATGCATCGTCTCGATCCGACCTGGCCGGACGTCTCTGATGAGGCGCTGGCCCGGGATCTGGAACGGTGGCTGGGTCCGTACCTGGCCGGAATTACGCGATTCAGTCAGTTGTCGGACATAGACTTAGGCCACACGCTCCTGGGCCAGGTCCCCGCTGGGCAACGGGCCCGGTTGGACCGGTGGGCGCCGTCCCATGTGCAAATGCCCACCGGATCGCGCATCCCTGTGGACTACTCGGACCCGGCCGGGCCGGCCCTGGGTGTCAGGCTGCAGGAGCTTTTCGGGCAGTCCGAGACGCCGACGGTCGGCGAGGGGCGTGTCACTCTGACACTCCACCTGCTGTCCCCGGCCCGCCGGCCGGTCCAGGTGACGCGCGACCTCGCGGGCTTCTGGCGAAAGACTTACTTCGAGGTGAGGAAGGATTTGAAGGGCCGGTATCCCAAGCACGACTGGCCCGATGATCCACTGGCCGCCCAGCCAAGCCGACGTCTGAGTGGACGGCCGGGCGGGAAAGGTGGAACATGAGCCGGGGATTGTGTGTTGGGTGAAGTAGCCTGCAACGTTTGAGGGTCGCTGATCATCCTGCCAAGGTGACCCTCGCGTGCGCCTCTTGTTCGTAAGTTGCTGTATCAACGCTAGATAGGAGCCTGTCAGTGCCTGCTGCCAAGAAGCGGTCCCGCCGGACGGGGCGGTCGAGCGCCGCGCAGCTTCCCCGGGCGGCCGACGAAGGTCGCGAGAGCCTGGACTTCTACCTCCAGGAGATCAGCCGTATCCCCCTGCTGAAGGTCGAGGAGGAGACGGCGCTGGCCCGGCGGGCGTTCCGGGGTGACGTGGAGGCGCAGGAGCGCCTGGCGCGGCACAACGTGCGGTTCGTGGTGTCGGTGGCCAAGAAGTTTCAGAACCGGGGCGTGCCGCTCATGGATCTGATCGGCGAAGGCAACCTTGGTCTGATGACCGCGGCCCGGAAGTTCGACCCCGACCGGGGGGTGAAGTTCATCTCTTACGCGGTCTGGTGGATCCGGCAGGCGATTCAGGCGGCGATTGCCCGGCATGGCCGGCCCGTCCGGGTCCCGCTGAACCGGACGGCCGACCTCAACCGGCTTGGGCGGACCACGACCCTGTTGACCGAGAAGCTGGGCCGGGTGCCCACCACCGAGGAGCTGGTGAAGGCTACCGGCCTCACCCGGGATGCGGTCCGCGCGCTCAGCGCACTCCATATCGAGGCCATGCGACTCGACCACCCTGTCCGGGAGGCCGACGACCGGGGGCGGATGGAGCGGTTCGTTCCCCTGACGCAGGAGGGGACCGATGCCACCACCATGGCCAACAGCCGGACCACCGATCTCGACGCCGCTCTGGCCGAGCTGCCCGCGCGTGACGCCAAGGTGCTCCGGTTGTATTTCGGACTCGACGATGGAAAGACCCGGACCCTCGAGGAGATTGGTCGGATGATGGGGGTGACCCGGGAGCGGATCCGCCAGCTCCGGGATCGCGCCCTGCGGCAGCTCCGGGAGGAGCACGGCGACAAGCTCCGAGACCTGGCCGCCTGACGGCCGGTGTCCAACCCCGGATCGAGACCCCGCCACCACTTGCAGGTGGCGGGGTCGCCTTTTTTGACGGTGTCGAGAATCTGCCACTGGACTAGGTGAGTGCTTTCTCCGAGATTATGGGGTGATTCCCCTGATCTAATCGTCATCGAGGTTGCCGTGGTGCCGTCCAAACACCTGCGGGACGCCGTCCGGGCGCGAATTGCCGAGCACTTCGAGCTGCTGCTCACCGCGGCCGGTGTATTCCTCGCCGTGCTGCTGACGTTTTCCCAGCTTGACCGCGGTACCCAGGGCCTGGCCTTCACCTTTCTGGTCTGGCTTCAGGGTTTCCTGATCTGGGCCGTTCGGCGGCATTCCCGGCTGGCCCGAGCCCGGCTGATCCGGAAGCTCCGGGTCATGCTCCAGGACCGGG
Organism: Gemmatimonadales bacterium; assembly: GCA_036265635.1. GTDB lineage: Bacteria > Gemmatimonadota > Gemmatimonadetes > Gemmatimonadales > GWC2-71-9 > CAVVWJ01. The sequence continues at coordinate 1,204 of DATAOR010000295.1, read as the reverse complement.
TCAACAATCAGCTCACCGTCATGATCGGGGCCACCGAGCTGCACAGCCAGTCGGCCGTCGCGACCAACCCCGAAGACGTCGAGACCGCGCTGGCTGCGGCCCGGGCGGTGTCCAACGAGCTCGAGAGTCTCTCGCTCGAATCGCTCCGCTCGTGGGAAGCTCGGTACGGCCGGTTTCTCCCTACGCCGCTGCGCTAATCGCCACGGAGCCCGCAGTTTGCGGGCGCAGCCACCGGCCCGGGCACTCCCCGGGCCCAGCTGTTCCCCGCCGGGCCGCCCGCACCGAATCCGGACTGGATATTGCTGGCGGGACACGGTGATGACGGTCCCCAGCCAGATGTCGCTACGTCGGGTCCCCGACGCCATGCACCTCCGAGTCAGCGTAGCCCACGCCGCCGCGTGGGATGCGCTGATCGACACCTATACCCGTCAGGCCGTCCAGTTCGTCACCGAGTTCGCCGCCCGGCTGCCGGCGCTGGCCGGGCTCCAGCTGTTCTTCCAGGTCACCCCCGTGCCTGCCGCCATGCAGGAAGTCGTCCGCGCGCGGGCGCTGACCGGGCTGGAGCTCGAGAAGCTGCCGGAGCCGGTCGAGCCCCCGGTCCTGACCGGCTGGCACCGGCTTCGACTCGACCTGCAGCTGGAGCACCAGCGCTACCGGAAGCGCCAGCTGGAGCGGACCCAGGAGCTGGCGCGCTTGGCCGGGGCACGCGCCGCCGAGGCCGTCGTCGCCACCCACGTGGAGAATGCGCTGGAGCTGGGATGGCTGCTCAAGGGCATCATGCCGGTAGGATCAGCGGCCGAGCATTACATCCTGCAATTCGGGCTGGCCGCAGGAGTGGCCCAAATGGTCTCTCAGCGGGTCGCGGCCAAGGTGGCGGCCGATGAGCTCACCGCGCCATTCGAGGAGGCGCTGCCGCCGATGCCGGTGGAGCAGCCGCTGGCGGATGCGGGCGCCTTCGGCGCCCCGGCGGCCGGCGGCGTATCTTAGCCGCCTTGCCCGCCCGCCCGCCCGCCCGCCCGCCCGCCCGCCCGCCCGCCGGTCCGCGCCGCCCGCCCGCCCGTCCGCCCGACGTCAGAACTCGAATCCGAGAGCCAGATTCACCTGGGTGGTCTTGACGTCCGCGCCGGCCCCGTAGCGGGTGCTGAGCCGTCGGACGGTGGCGCCGATCACGGCGGGAGCGGGGCGCCAGATGGCGTGACCCTCG
>DATAOR010000294.1:0-2199 GCA_036265635.1 Gemmatimonadales bacterium | reverse complement strand
GAAGGTGCTGCCGAACGGCCGGATCCCGCCGTGCGCCGCGATGCCGTTGAGGCAGGCGGCCATCCCGTGCTCCCGCACGCCCCAGTGGAACTGACGCCCCGACGTGGTCGGCCCGAACGTCCCGCCGTGCTTGAGGGTGGTGCCGGTGCTGCCGCCCAGATCGGCCGAGCCGCCCACCAGGTTGGGAACCGCGGCGGCGATGGCCTGGAGCGCGAGGCCGGAGGCCTGGCGGGTGGCGAGCTGGCCACCCGAGGGCGAGATCACCGGCAGCGTCTTGTCCCACCCGTCGGGCAGTCGCCCCGCCATCCAGCGCTCGAACTCGGCCGCATGCTCCGGATACTCGCCCGCGTAGGCGTCCCAGCGCTCCCGCCAATCCGCCTGTTCCGCCCCGCCCCGCTCCAGTGCCGTCCGCCAGTGGGCCAGGGCGTCCTCGGGGACGTAGAACGCGGGCTCCGGCGGCCAGCCGAGGATCTCCTTGGTCCGCCGGACCTCCTCCGCGCCAAGCGGGGCGCCGTGCGCCTCCGCGGTGTTCCGCTTGGTCGGCGCCGGATCGGCGATGACCGTGCGGAGGACCACCAGCGTCGGCCGCACGGTCTCCGCGCGGGCCTGCTCCAGCGCCTCCCCGATCGCGGCGAGATCGTTGCCGTCCCCGACCCGGGCGACGTGCCACCCGTAGGCCTCGAAACGGCGCGGCACGTCCTCGCTGAAGCTGAGCGCCGTGTCGCCGTCGATGGTGATGTGAGTGTCGTCGTAGATCAGGGTGAGCTTGCCCAGCCGGAGATGACCCGCGAGAGAGACCGCCTCGCTCGCGACCCCTTCCATCAGATCGCCGTCGCTCACGAACGCCCAGGTCCGGTGGTCTACGATATCGTGGCCCGGCCGGTTGAACTGCTCGGCCAGCAGGCGCTCCGCGATGGCCATGCCGACCGCGTTGCCCACCCCCTGGCCCAGCGGGCCTGTGGTGGTCTCCACGCCCGGCGTGTGTCCCCGCTCCGGATGGCCCGGCGTGCGCGAGCCCCACTGCCGGAAGGCCTTGATGTCGTCGAGGGAGAGATCGTAGCCGCTCAGGTGGAGCAGCGCGTACTGCAGCATCGAGGCGTGGCCGCAGGAGAGCACGAAGCGGTCGCGATCGTGCCACGCCGGATCGGCCGGGTTGTGCCGCAGGAAACGGGTCCAGAGCATGTAGGCCGCGGGGGCCAGCGCCATCGGGGTGCCGGGGTGGCCCGACTGGGCCGCCTCGACGGCATCCATGGCCAGTACCCGGATCGCGTTGATGCTGCGCCAGGCCAGCTCGGGATCGGCAATATCGGGATCGCGGACGGAGGCACCACCGGCCGAGGCGGGCCGGATGTGGGTGGTGTCGGCGGTCAGACGAGCTCCTTCGGTCGCGGGTCCCGGCGGGGGAACGGGAGAGCGGAAAATAACCGGCAGGCGGCCCCCGGGGCAGCGCCCTCGGCGCCACTCCCGCGCGAGCGGAGATCAGGGCTAACATGTTGCTGTCCTCCGGCAGCGCCGGCTCCGGCAACCATCCACCGTGGATGCACCGTGCCCGCATCGGTGGTGTACAGCCCCGACCGTACCTACGAGATCCACGAGGTGTCCCGCCTCACCGGGCTCGCGCCGGCACGGCTCCGGGCCTGGGAGCGTCGCTACGAAGTCGTCCGGCCCCGGCGCCTCCCCAACGGCTACCGGGTCTACACCGGCGAGCAGGTGGCCCTGCTCCGGGCCTACGCCCGGCTGGTCGAGGCCGGTGAGCGGATCGGCGACCTGGCGGTTCAGTCACCCGAGATCGTCCTTTCCCGGGTCGAGGCGCAGAGCCAAGACGGCTCGCCCCTCGGCGCCCTGCTCGGCGCAATCCGCGACTACGATCGCGAGCGCCTGGAGGCGCTGGTGGCCCAGCAGCTCTCGCTCCGGGGACTCACCGCCTTCGCGGCCGAGGTCGTGATCCCGCTGGCCCGGGCCGTCGGCGATGCCTGGGCCGTGGGACAGCTGCCGGTCGCCGCGGAGCATCTCGCCAGCGAGGTAGTGGTCCATGCGCTCAAGGCGGGGCTCCGGACCGGCCGTGCGGCAGGACCGCTCTTCCTGGCCGGATGTCTCCCGAACGAGCGACACGAGTGGGGAATCCTGGCGACGCTGGCGGTACTCCAGGGCGGAGGATGGCGCGTCCAGTACCTCGGCGCCGATCTCCCGGTCGAGGAG
>DATAOR010000293.1:0-10086 GCA_036265635.1 Gemmatimonadales bacterium | reverse complement strand
TCCAGGCCGGTCTTCGCGGCCCGCTCCGCCAACCGCTCGAACTCGTCCCAGCGGGGTCGCTTCCGGGCCGCCAGGCGGGCGCCCGCACTCGATCCCGATCGGATCCCCAGCCCGGCCTGGCGGCGGGCCAGCTCCTCGCCGTACAGCCCGAGCAGCTGGTCGACTGCGCTCCGACCGGACGCCGCCATTGCACCCGCCAACCGGCCGGACAGGCCGTTGGCCAGCCGGGTCCGGGCGGCTGGATCGAGCTGGCCCTGGCGCTCGGCGAACTGGGCCACCAGCCGGAACTCCTCGTCGGTGAGGGCGGGCGCGGCGGGGAGCTCGACCGGTTCGGCGACCGGGTCCGTCAATCCGCCAGCCTCGTGCGGACGGTCCCGCGCCACCACGGTGCCGGCGACCAGGTCGCCCAACCGTTTCCCGCGAGGATGGAATGCGGCCAGCAGCAGGCCGGTCAGGTAGGGAGGCGGCAAGGCGTCGGCGATCCGCAGCAGATTGCGCACGGCCGCAGCTCCCGGTGAGACCGCGTGACCGGTGTCCATGACCACCCGGATGCCGGCGATCCGCTTCCCCGGCGTCTGGCCTCGGCGCAGGCCCTCGAACAGAATGAAGTAACCCAGCCAGCCCAGGAAGCCGCTCAGGGTCACCACCATGAACCCCACCCGTCCGATCCCGAGCCCGTATCGCGCGAGGATGGCGAAGACGACGGCAAGCGCGAGCGCGCAGCCCAGCAGGATGGCGGTATCGAGGACGGCAGCCAGCGCGCGAGAACCGATGCCGGCGATCTCGAGATCGAGCACCACGTGCTCCGGAGTCTCGATCTCGAGGTGCTGACGGTAATCGGGGGGCGCCGACCGCGGGGCGGGCATGCTGCGATTGTAATATCTTTTCGGCCATGCCGCCTCCCATGCTTCGCCCGCTCAGCGTGGGCGAGATCCTCGACACGTCGTTCACGCTCTACCGCCGCCACTTCGGGCCACTGGTCACGGTGTCGCTGGTGTGCACCGGTCTGCCGCTGCTGCTCCGCCTGTTCACCGAGGCGGCCGGCGGGATGATGGCCAACCTGCCGTTGGCCCTGGTCTACCTGCTGAGCATGGTGGTGCTCAGCCTGGTGGCCACCGGCGCCACGGTGTTCATCGTGTCGGAGAGCTACCTCGGGCGGCCGCTGACCGCCCGGGACGCGCTCAACCGGGCGACACCCTACCTGGGGCGGATTCTGGTCAGCTCGATGCTGATCGCCTTCATCGTGGGACTCGGCCTGGTGTTCCTGGTCATTCCCGGCATCATCCTGGGGTCGGGGCTGGCCGTGGCCATCCCGGCGGTCGTGCTCGAATCGGATCGAAGCGCCAGCGCGGCACTGTCGCGCAGCTGGGAGCTGACCCGCGGCTCGCGGTGGCGGATCTTCGCGCTGGGGCTGACCCTGCTGATCCTGCTCTACATCCCGCTCGTCGCCATCACCAGCATCCTGGCGGTGATGCTGCCGCGGTCCGCCGGGTCGCTCAGCGCCGCGACATCGATGTCCGCCGTGATGGCCCTGGCGGTGGGCGGCGTCGTCCAGCTGATCCTGTATCCGCTGTTCTACTGCGTGCTGACCATCGCCTATTACGATCTCCGGGTGCGCAAGGAGGGCTTCGACCTCGAGCTCCTGGCGTCCTCGTTGCAGCAGGCCTGAGCTGGTGACGGCCGCCTGCTCGCCCGGGGACCCGACCCCTGCCGCGCTGCGGGCCGTGCTGGACAGCGTGTTCGCCTCGCCGGGGTACCGCTGGGCCGAGGAGCCGCCGCTCGCCCGGCTGCTGCGCCAGTGGTGGACCGGCCTGCTCGACTGGCTGCGGGCCCTCCAGAGCGGGAATCCAACCGCCTTCCGGCTGGTCCTGTTCGCCCTCCTGCTGGTGCTGCTCCTGCTGCTGGGCCACGGCGTCTGGATCCTCTGGCGCACGGTCCGGTCGGCTGCGTCGCCGCACGACGAGGGCGCGCCGCCACCGCCGTCCCCGCCGCGGGACGCGTCCTGGTACCTCGAAGCGGCCGACCGGGCCGCCGCCCAGGGCAGGACCGCCGACGCCCTCCAGCTCGCCTTCGTGGGGCTGGCGCTGCGGCTGGAAGGCGAGGGACTGCTGCGCTATCAGGCCAGCCAGACCCCCGCCGAATGCGCCCGCGCGGCGCAGTTGACGGCCGAAGACCGGGAGCGGTTGCGCGGGTTGGTCCGGACGCTGTACGCCCATGCGTTCGGCGGGCGGCCGCTCGCGGCCGGCGAGTACGGGCGCTGGCGCGAGGAGCTCGCGCGGCCGTGGCATGCGCCAGCGCACTGAGCTCGTCGCCGGCGTGGTCACGGTGTTCGGCCTGGCCCTCGCCGCCGCCCTGATCGGAGCCGAGCGGGCCAGGCTGACCGACGCCGATCCGCGACGCTCCACGCTGCTGGCCGGTCCGTCGGGGACCAAGGGGTTCGCGGACGGCCTGCGGCGGCTGGGTGTGACGGTGGAGGAGTGGCGCCGCCCGATCGGGTCGCTCGGCCCCGCCGCACCGCCGGGGACGCTCACGGCGTTCGTGGCCCCGAGCGAACCGCTGGACCTTCGCGAAGGCGCGGTCCTGGCGGGGTTGCGCCGCGACCTCCTGCTGGCCGGGGGCCGCGCCGCACCGGCCATGCGTTGTCTCGGCTGGGAGGTCCGGTTCACGCCCGGGGACTCGCTCCGGTCCCCGCCCGGCAGCAGGGAACGGATGCCCGTCGCCCGCGCGCTGCTCCGTTCGGGGGCCACCCGGGTGGTGACCGACTCGGGCCGATCCGAGGACGACGCCCCGGTTTCCTGTACCGTGCCCTCGGCGGAGAGGGTGGACACGCTGTTGCAGACCGTCGCGGGCCGGCCGGTGGCCGTGGCTGTCACGCTGGCCGGCGGCCGGCGGGTGACGCTGGTGGCCGACGACCGGTTGCTCAGCAATCGCCTGCTGCGGGAAAGCGGGGCCGGGCCGTTCGCCCTGGGGCTGGTGGTGCCGCGGTACGACCGGATGGTGGTGGACGAGTATCATCACGGGTTCGATGCCTCGGCCAGCCTGGCCGGGGCCGCGGCGTCGTGGACGTTCCACTCGCCGGTGGGCTGGGCCGTCCTCCAGCTCTTCGTCGTTGGGGTGCTGGCCCTGCTCGCCGCCGGCGTGCGGTTCGGGCCGGTGCGACCGGGTCTGACGCGCCGGCGGCGGTCTTCGCTGGAGCACGTGCGCGCCCTGGCTTCGGCGCTGGCCGCCGCCCGCGGTCACGACACCGCGGTGGGTCTGATGGTCCAGGGCCTCCGCCGCCGGCTGGCGGGCACGGGCCATCGTCCCACCGGGGATCAGGCGGAGTGGCTTCGCGGTCTCGCGCCCGCGCTCCGAACCCCTCCGGGCCGGCAGGCGCTCGACACGCTGACCGCCATCACCGGCCGATCCGCCACTCCGGCCGACGTGCTGGCGGCCGCCGCATCCGTGGAAACGCTCTGGGAGGAGCTGACGCCGAGATGACCGATCCACTGCCGCCATTGGCCCCGGAAGAGGCGACGGCCGCCGCCGACCAGGCCAGGCGGCTCACCGACATGCTCGACCAGGTCGTGCTGGGCCAGCCGGCGGCCGTGCGCGAAGTGGTGGCGGCGCTGCTGGCCCGGGGGCACGTGCTGCTGGAAGGCGTCCCCGGCACGGCCAAGACGCTGCTGGTCCGGGCGCTGGCGATGGCGCTGGGGCTGGAGTTCCGCCGGATCCAGTTCACCCCCGACCTGATGCCGTCCGACATCACCGGGGTGAGCCTGCTGACCGGCGCCGGCGGCTTCACCTTTCGGCGGGGGCCGATCTTCGGTGACCTGGTGCTGGGCGACGAGATCAACCGCGCGCCGGCCAAGACCCAGGCGGCCCTGCTGGAGGCGATGCAGGAGCGCCGGGTGACGGTAGACGGGACCTCGCACGAGCTGCCAGCCAGCTTCACGGTGTTCGCCACCCAGAACCCGATCGAGTTCGAGGGGACCTACCCGCTGCCGGAGGCAGAGCTGGATCGCTTCATGATCAAGGTGATGGCGGGCTATCCCGACGCGTCGGTCGAACAAGGCATCCTGGGGCGGGTGTTGGGCGGATTCGAAGCCGACGTGCCGGAGAGCTATGGCGTCGCCAGGGTGGTGGACGGGGCCGGGCTCGGCCGGCTGCGCCAGGCCGTGCGCCGGGTGAGAGTGGAGCCGAGCCTGACGGGATACATCACCGCGATCGTGAGGGCGACGAGATCGTCGCCGGTCCTGACGCTCGGCGCCTCACCCCGCGGGAGCGTGGCGCTGCTCAAGATGGCCCAGTCGGCAGCGCTGCTCGACGGCCGCGCCTTCGTGGTGCCCGACGACGTCAAGGCGCTGGGCCCGGCGGTGCTCCGCCACCGGGTCGCGGTGGCGCCCGAGCTCGAGCTCGAGGGCATCACCGCCGACGGCGCGCTCCGGGGCATCATCGACAAGGTGGACGCGCCCCGATGACCCTGGTCCCGTCGCGACGGTGGCTGATCGGCGCGGCGCTCCTGGCGGTTGTGGCACCGCTCGCGCTGGTCCGGCCGTGGGCGGCCGGGCTGCTGCCCGCGCTGGACCTGTTGTGGCTGGGCGCCCTGGTAGCCGATGCCCTGAGCACCGACTCGCCGCGAGCGCTGTCGGTCAGCCGGGAGGCGCCGGCGGCATTTGCCGTAGGGCGGCAGGCCACGGTCCGTTACCGCTGGCGGCACGGCCGGACCCGGCCGCTGGCACTGCAGGTGCGCGAGCATCTCCCCGAGCCGCTCGGTGGAGCCATCGCGCCGACCCGCCGCCTCGAGGTGCCGCCCGGCGACGGATTGGTCGAGGATCTCGACCTGGTGCCGGTCCGCCGCGGCGCCGGGGAAGGCGGCGGGCTGGCGGTGCGGGCGCTCGGTCCGCTGGGCCTGATCTGGCGGCAGGACAGCATCGCGCTGCCGTGGTCCGCCACGGTCTACCCCACCGCCGGGGACGCGGGCCTGCGGGCGCTGCCGCTCCAGGTTGCCCGGCGGCGGGAGGCGGGGCTCAGGACGATCCGCCGGCCCGGCGAGGGCCGCCTGTTCGAGGGCCTTCGGGAGTGGGTCCCGGGCGACGACACCCGCATCATCGATTGGAAAGCCACCGCCCGCCGCGGCAAGCCGATCGCGCGGCAGTATGAGGACGAACGGCGCCAGCAGGTCCTGCTGGTGATTGACGCCGGGCGGCTGCTGACGGCGGAGGTGAACGGGGTGGCACGGCTCGAGTCGGTGATCACCGCGGCGCTGCAGCTGGCCCGGGCGGCGGTGGCCCACGACGACAACGTGGGGCTGATGGTATTCGCCGACACGGTGCAGCGCTACCACGCGCCGGCGCGCGGCCGCCGCGCCCTCAAGGCGGTGCTTGACGGGCTGGCCCGGGTCGAGGGCCGGCTGGCGGAGTCGGACTATCCGGCCGCCTTTCGCCACTTGGCGGCGCGCAACCGGAAGCGAGCGCTGACGGTGCTGTTCACCGACGTGATCGACCGGACCGCGAGCGATGCCCTGGTCGCCCAGGCGGCGACCCTGCGGCCGCGGCATCTGCCGCTGGCGGTGACGCTGCGCGACCCCGGGCTCGAGGTCCTCGCCAGCCACCGTCCCGGCACCCCGGCCGAGGCATTCGAGCGGGCGGCCGCCGAAGCCTTGCTCGGCGCCCGCGAAGCGGCGCTGGCCGAGATGCGGGCCCGCGGGATCATGGTGCTCGACGTGCCGCCGGCCGGGGCGGGTGAGGCGGTGGTGGCACGGTATCATCAGCTGAAGCGGCGGGGACTGCTCTAGCACGCGCCTGCGGGACTCGGCTTCCGCCCTCGAGCGCCGGCGGGTGAGGCGGGCCACAGCGCGGACCGCCCGCGGCGCATAGATCTGACTCGATGACCATCGGCCAGTGGTTCACCCGATTTGCCAAGCGAACAGCGCGGGCGTCAGGCCATCCTGTCACCTTCGGCCTGGCCGTGCTGGTCATCGTCGTCTGGGCCGTGACCGGGCCGCTGTTTCACTTCAGCGACACCTGGCAGCTGGTCATCAACACCGGCACCACCGTGGTCACCTTCCTGATGGTCTTCCTGATTCAGAACACGCAGAACCGCGACAGCATCGCCATGCAGATCAAGCTCGACGAGCTGCTGCGGGCCCTCAAGGGCGCCGAGACGGCGATGGCGGATCTGGAGGACCTGACCGACGCGGAGCTCGAGGCCTTTCAGGCGTACTATGCCGAGGTCGCGGCGAAGGCCCGGCACCGGATGCGGCGGGATGGAGCGCTGCCGTTCGAGCCGGAGCCGACCAAGGATCGGGGCAAAGGACGCGGCGGCCGCAGGGCCGGTCAGGCGCCGTCGACGGAGTAATCGGAAACGGGCAGCGCGGCGGGGTCAGGGAAGGCGCACACGAAGGCTTCGACCGCCGCCGGGTCGAGCTGGGTCCCGGCCACCCGCCGGAGCTCGGCCATGGCGGCGTCCGGGGGGCGGGAATCGCGATAGGGCCGCTCCGTAGTCATGGCATCGAAGGCGTCGGCGACGGCGACGATGCGGGCCTCGATCGGAATGTTCTCGCCCCGAAGGCCGTCGGGGAAGCCGCGGCCATCGAGCCGCTCGTGATGCGACCGGACGATCCGGAGCACGTCGGGCGATTCCTGGGCCAGCGGCAGCAGCATCTTCTCTCCCAGGGCAGGATGCTCCGAGATCTGGCGAAACTCGTCCGGCGTGAGGTGCCCCGGCTTGTGAAGCACGGCTTCCCGCGTCCCGATCTTCCCGATGTCGTGCAGCTCGCCGCCCAGCCGGATGCCGTCGAGGCTGGGCCCGGCGAATCCCAATCGCCGGGCCGTCCCCACCGCGTACTGGCTCACCCTGATGGAGTGGCCCCGGGTGTAGGCGTCCTTGGCTTCCAGCGCGCGCGCCAGCATCTGGACACCCTGCAAGAAGAGCTCCTGGATCCGCTGGGCCTGCTCGTGGACCTGCCGCTCGAGATGCTGCTGGTAGTACCGGTTCTGCAGTACCAGCGAGCGCTTCTCCAGCACCCGGGAGACCCGAGCCTGGAGCTCGCTGACCGAGATCGGCTTGAGCAGGAAATCGGCGGCGCCCATGTGGAGGCAGTCCACCGCCGTGGTGGTCTCGCTCATGCCGGTCAGCAGGATGACGGAGGTGTCGGGATACCGGTCGCGCAGCGCCTCGAGCAGGCCCTTGCCGTCGAGCTCGGGCATTCGCATGTCGGAGATGACCAGGGGGGCCTCACCGATCCGCTCGAGCACGGTCAGGGCCTCGCGGCCGGTGCCGGCCTCGTGACAGGTGAAGCCCTGCGCCTGGAGCATGCGGACGAGCGACCGCCGCACGCTGGGCTCGTCGTCGACGATCAGACAGTTCGCGGAGCCGGCCATCACTGGCGGCGCTTCCGGCAGATCCGACATGTATGCTGGTCAGTCCGGGCTGGGGGGATGGATGCCACGAACATCCATTCGACTGCACTCTACCCATACCGGCCGCGAAAGTCCACCGGCCCGCTGCCGTGGCCGTCCAGCGCCGTGTAAATTGCGGGCGTCCTTCGTCCAGGAGTCCGGATGGCCGGTGTGCAGGCCCGCCTCAGGTCCGAGCACCAGCGCAGGTATCCCGACCTGAGCCCCTCGGTCTGGTACGACGTGACGCCGATCTTCCCTGGCGTCACCCAGCGAATGGTCAACATGGCAGGCGAACGGCTGGCTCGGCTGTCGACTCCGCGCGGGTTTCTCATCGTGCGGGCCGATCACCTCGAGTTTCGCCCGATCACCACGGACTCCCCGCAGCCCGAGGCCGGGTCCACCGCCTGAACCTCGCCGTCAGGCCCTGGTGGCCGCCGGCGTCCGGCCAGCGTCGAGCATCTCGCGCACCTTTCTGGCCAGGCCGTCCGGCGCGAACGGCTTCTGCTCGAATGGGGCGCCCGGCTCGAGCAGCCCCCGATCGATCACGTCCTCGCCGGTGTATCCCGAGATGAACAGGATGGGCAGCGACGGTCGGAGCAACGCGAGCCGGCGGGCCAGCTCCCGGCCGCCCATTTCGGGCATCACCACGTCGGAGATGACCAGGTCGACCGAGGCCGGGTCGGCCTCCAGGCGCCGCAGCGCCTCGGCGCCCTGACGGGCCTCGACCACGCGGTAGCCGAGCGCGCGGAGCCCGCGGCTGGCGAGCTCCCGCACCATCTCCTCATCCTCCACGATCATGATCGTTTCCGAGCCGCCGCGGGCGGCGGGGGGGTGGTCGGTCCGAACCGACTGGATCGGCGCGGCGCCGACCCGGGGCAGGTAGATCTTGAAGGTGGTGCCGAGGCCGAGCTCACTGTACACCCAGACGAAGCCTTCGCTCTGCTTGACGACGCCGTACACGGTGGAGAGGCCCAGGCCGGTGCCCTGGCCGACCGGCTTGGTGGTGAAGAACGGCTCGAAGATCCTGGCCTGAGTCTCCTGATCCATGCCCAGCCCGCTGTCGCTCAAGGTCAGCCGGACGTAGCTACCCTGGGGAAGGTCCACGCCCTGGTGGGCGGCCACGTAGCTCTCGTCCAGCTGCACCGCCGCGGTGGTCAACCGCACCTTGCCGGGCCGCACCATGGCGTCGCGGGCGTTGAGAATGAGATTGACCAGGACCTGCTCGAGCTGGCCCCGGTCGGCCCGGAGCTCCCCGGCGTCAGGGTCGAGGGCCAGCTCGAGAGTGTGGTCCTCACCCAGCAGCCGCCGGAGCATCTTTTCCAGATCCCGTACAATCGCGTTGGCGGACAGGACCTCCGGCCGGAGAAACTGCTGCCGGGTAAAGGCGAGCAACTGGCGGGTGACGTCCGCGGCACGGCTGCCGGCCTTGATGATCTCGGTGACTTCGGTCCGGCGCGGGTCGTCCGACTCCAGGCTTCGGAGGAGGAACTCGCTGAAGCCGATGACCCCGGTCATCATGTTGTTGACCTCGTGGGCGACACCGCCGGCCAGCCGGCCGGCCGCCTGCATCCGCTCGGCCCGCCGCAGCTGATCCTCGACGCGCTTCCGTTCGGTCACATCGCGGTAGATCCCGCGGAGCCGGGGCGGGCCGCCATCGGTGCTGGTGCAGCTGATGTTGCCTTCGAGGGTCAGCGTGGCGCCCGCGGCGGTGACCAGACCAAGCTCGACGTGGCCCAGAGACTCGCCGGCCCGGGCCCGGTCGACCACGTCGAGGTAACGTTTCCGGCTGTCCGGGTGAACCAGGTCGACGAACCGCAGGCCGGCGAGGGCCGCGTCGTCGTGGCCCATGGCCGCGTGCCAGGCAGGATTCACATAGAGGAACTGGCCCGCCAGCGTGGTGGTACAGACCAGGTCGCTGGCGTTGTCGAACAGGTCGCGGTAACGCGCCTCGCTCTCCCGCAGCGCCTGCTCGGACCACTTGCGCTCGCTGACGTCGCGGGCATTGAGGCACACGCCGATCGGGGTGCCGGCCTCGTCCGCCACCGGGGCGTGGCTGATCTCGTACCAGGCCTCCGCGCCGTCCGCCTGCCGGAGGCAGCGTTCCACGCAGCCGGTCTCGCCCCGGAGGGCCAGCCTGAACCCATCGACCGCCTCGGGAATGAAGCGCTCGATGGGCGCCCCCTCCGCTGCCGGGTGGCCCAGGATCCGCTGGCCCCAGTCCCGGGCGGTGGGGTTCATGGCCTGGATGGTGCCGTCCGGGTCCACCAGCACGAAGGCCTGGGTGCTGGTATCGAAAATGGCGCGGAGGTTGGCCTCGGACCGGCGCAGGGCCTCTTCCGCCCGGGCCTGCTCGGTCCGGGCCTGGACTCGCGCCAGGGCCGCCTCGATGGCCGGGCCGATCCGTGCCAGGTTGCTCTTGAGCAGATAGTCGGTGGCGCCCGCCTTCATGCAGCCCACCGCGGTTTCCTCGTTGACCGACCCGGTAACAATGAGAAAGGGGATCGAGGGCGCCCGCTCGCGGGCCAGGCGCAACGCCGCCATGCCGTCGAACCGGGGGAGGGTATAGTCGGACAGGATCAGGTCGGGACGGAAATCGGCGAGCTCGCGCAGGAAATCGTCGCGGGTATCGACTCGGCGGGCCTCGAAGGGAAGGGTCCAGCGGCGAAGCTCGTACTCGACGAGCTCCGCATCCATGGGGACGTCT
>DATAOR010000292.1:0-6186 GCA_036265635.1 Gemmatimonadales bacterium | reverse complement strand
CTGTGGCGGCCGATGTCAGCCGGCCGCGGGTGCGGCGGCTGGCGAGGAACCTGGCCCGGGCCGGCAGCGGCCGCGAGCACGCGGTGGTCGCCGACGCCCAGCATCCGCCGGTGCGGCCGCTCCCGGCAGTCCTGCTCGATGGCCCCTGTCTCGGCACGGGCACGTTCGCCCGCCATCCCGATGCCCGCTGGCGCGTCTCACCCGAGGCGCTGGTCGCGCTGGCCAGGCGCCAGGCCGCCCTGCTCGACGGTGTGGCTGCGGCCGTGGCGCCGGGCGGGCTGCTGGTCTACAGCACGTGCTCGCTCGAGCCGGAAGAGAACGAAGCCCAGGTCGAGGCCTTCCTCAGCCGCCACCAGGAATTCAGCCGCGAGCGGAGCGAGACCTTTCCGGCCGCGCTCACCTCGCCGGCCGGGGACCTGACGATTCTGCCGCAGCGCCACCGCATGGACGGCGCCTTCGCGGCCCGGCTCCGGCGCGACGCCCGGACCGGTGAGCCCGCACCACGAGCGTGATTCGATGCGGCTGATGCCATGAGAATGCGCCGTCACACCGAGCCGCTGTTCGGCTCGCTGGGAGACGGACCCGGCCTCCGCTTCGCCCGCGACCTGGGTCTGGTGGCGCTGGTGTTCGTGATCGGCTACATCGCCTCCGCCTACTGGATCTCGCCCCGCTCGTCAGGGGACGGCCAGGCGGTGCCTCGGGTGCTCGGTCGGCCAGCCGATCAGGCCAGGGCCGCCGTGGCCAAAGCCGGATTCCGAGCCAGGTTCGACGGCGAGCGGCCGAGTCCTACGGTCCCCCGCGGCAGGATCCTCTGGCAGGATCCGCCACCGGCCACGGCACTGCCGGCCAACACGATGGTGCTGCTGGTGCCGAGCGCCGGGCCCGCACCCGTCACCGTGCCCGACGTGGTGGGGTTCGCCCTGCCCACGGCGGAACGGGTCATCGTGGCGGCGGGCGTGCGGGTCGGCCGGATCGACACCGTCCGGGGCGGCGACCCGGAGGCCGGGGTGGTGATCGCCACCCGTCCGACCAGCGGCAGCGGCCGGCCGCGGGGGAGCACCGTGGACCTGATGGTGAGCGGCCCGCCGGGAGGCGGCTCGTGAGCGCGCGGATCGCGCCCAGCGTGCTCAGCGCCGATCTCGGCCGACTGCGCGAGCAGGTGGAGCAGGTCATCAGCGGCGGGGCCGAGTGGCTCCATGTGGACGTGATGGACGGGCACTTCGTCCCCAATCTCACCTTCGGCGCGCCGGTGATCCGGGCGCTCCGGCGGATCACCGACCGGCCGATCGATGTCCACCTCATGGTCCAGCGGCCGGAGCAGTACATCGCGGACTACGCCGACGCGGGCGCGTCGGTGTTCACCTTTCATCCCGAAGCCACCATCCACGTCCAGCGCCAGCTGGCCGCGGTCCGTGAGCGCGGGATGCGGGCGGGGCTGGCGCTCAACCCGGCCACGCCGCTCAGCCTGATCGAAGAGGTCGTGCCCGATCTCGATCTGGTCCTGGTCATGTCGGTCAATCCCGGGTTCGGGGGGCAGTCGTACCTCCCCGCGGCCAGCGACAAGATCCGGCGCACCCGGGCGCTGCTCGACCGCCACCGCTCCTCCGCGGTGCTCGAGGTGGACGGCGGCATCACCATCGACACCATCGGCGAGGCCTGGGCTGCCGGGGCCACCACCTTCGTTGCCGGGACCGCGGTCTTCGGCACCGCCGATCCCGCCGCGGCGGTGGGCCAACTGCTGCGCCGCTGCGCGGTGCGCGTGTGAGGGGCTTCATGTCCAAGCAATGGGCGTTTGCCGGGTTGATCGTCGCCGGTTTGGCCGGCGGGGCCGCCATCATGACCAGGCTGGGGAGCGAGGTCGCCCGGGTCGAGGTCGGCGCCACGGCGCCCGACTTCCAGGCGGTGAACCTCGCCTCGGGCGACTCGGTGACCCTCCACCAGCGCTACCGGGGCAAGGTGACCCTGGTGAACATCTGGGCCACCTGGTGCGTGCCCTGCCGGGTCGAAATGCCGGCGATGGAGCAGCTCTACCGCACGCTCGCTCCCCGCGGCTTCGCCATCGCGGCCGTCAGCATCGACGAGGGAGACCCGGATGACGTCCGGAGCTTCGGCCGGGAGCTGAAGCTCACCTTCGACCTGCTCCAGGACCGCTCGACCCGGATTCAGCAGACTTATCAGACGACCGGGGTACCCGAGAGCTTCCTGCTCGACCGGAGCGGCGTGATCGTCAAGCGGGTGATCGGCGCCCATGACTGGAACTCTCCCGCCAACCGCGCCCTGGTCGAGCGGCTGCTGGCGGAACCCGGCTCGTGAGGTGAACCTGCGACGGGCGCTCACCGCGGACCTCCCGCTGAAGGCGACCTCCCTGATCCTGTCGCTGTTCCTCTGGCTGCTGGCCGCCGGCGAAGAGCCCGCCAGCACCCTGGTGCCGGTCGAAGTGACCATTCAGCCGCCGCCCGGCCGCACGGTGCTCAGGACCGAGGGGCCGATCCACGCCCTGGTCAGCGGTCCCCGGCGGGAGTTGCTGCGTCTCTCCGCCTCGCCGATGCGGATCAGCCGGGTGCTGCCCGACACCACGGTCGCCGACGAGGTCCGGGTAGAGGTCGGCCCGGGGGATCTCGAGCTGCCCCGCGGCGTCGACCTGCGCATCCAGGACGTCGAGCCTCGCTCCGTCGCGGTGCAGCTCGATTCCACCTTTCAGCGGGTCGTGCCGGTGCGGGCCGTGGTTCGGCTGGCTCCCGAGGCAGGTCAGGTCCTCACGGCCATAGCGGTGGTGCCCGGCACGGTCCGCTTGCTGGGGCCGCGCGATGCGGTCGCCAACATCGACTCGGCCCTGACGGTGCCGCTGGAGATGGACCGGGCCGATGGTCCGGTCGAGGAGACCCTGGCGCTCGACAGCTCGGGCTTCGGCCGGGTGCGGGCCGTGCCGTCTCAGGTCACCGTCCGGGTTGACCTTGCTCCGATCGGCGAGCGGACCCTGCGCGGCGTTCCGGTCCGGCTCCCGAGCGAGCTGGCCGCGGTGGCCCGGCCCGAGCGCGGATCGGTGGAGGTCCGCGTCCGGGGCGCCGTATCGCGCCTGAGCGGCCTGACCCGCGACAGCGTGCCCGTGGTGGTGGACTGGTCCGGCGCGCCGCCGGCCCGGGTGCCCCTCCGGGCGCTCGTCCCTGCCGGGCTCGAGGCGGTGGTCGTACCCGACAGTGTCACCCTGGTGAGTCGGAGCGGCGATGGCTGAATGGGTGCTCGGGATCGAGACCTCGTGCGACGAGACCTCGGCCGCCGTACTCCGCCGGACGGGCGACCGGTCCGAGATCGCCGGGCTGACGATCCTGTCCCAGGACGTGCACCGGATATTCGGGGGCGTGGTGCCCGAGCTGGCCAGTCGGGCCCACCTCCAGGTCATCGGGTCCGTGGTCGATCAGGCCCTGGCCGACGCGGGCATCCCGCTCGAGCGAGTCGACGGCATCGCCGTCACGGCGGGGCCCGGCCTGGTCGGGGCGCTGCTGGTCGGGGTCCTCTACGGCAAGGGGCTGGCGTACAGCCTGGACCGGCCGCTGCTGGGGGTCAATCACCTCGAGGGTCACCTGTTCGCGCCGACCCTGGAGGATCCTGAGCTCGCGCCGCCGTTCGTGGGACTGCTGGTCAGCGGCGGGCACACCATGCTGCTCGACGTGCCGGCCTGGGGCGAGTATCGCCTGTTGGGCCAGACCCTGGACGACGCGGCCGGCGAGGCCTTCGACAAGGTGGCCAAGCTCCTCGGCCTGGGCTACCCGGGTGGCGCGCCGGTGGAACGGCTGGCGCGCCAGGGCGTGCCGGATCGGTTCCGCTTCCCCCGTCCCATGGTTCAGGAACTGGAGCGGGACGGGCCCAATCGCTACGCCTTCTCCTTCAGCGGGCTCAAAACCGCGGTGCTCCGCGCCGTTCGGCCCGATCCGCGAGCGGCGCCTCCCTCGCTCGATGAGCAGACCCGGGCGGACATCGCCTGGGCCTTCCAGGAGGCGGTCACCGACGTGCTGGTGCGGAAGACCGCTCATGCGGTCGAGGCGCTGGGCTATCCGGCCGCCATGATCGGCGGAGGGGTGGCCTGCAACCGGACGCTGGTGGCGCGCCTGCGCGACCGGCTGGCGGGGACCGCCCGCGTGAGCGTAGCTTCCCCCCGGCTCAACACCGACAACGCCGCCATGATCGCCGCCGCCGGCGCCTGGCGGCTTGCCCGCGGCGAGCGGAGCGGCTGGGACCTCGAGCCCCGCGACGACCTGCCGCTGCCCGGCTTGGTGGTCCCTCTTCCCGTTTGAGGACCCGCGCGTGACCATCTATCCGTTCCGAATACCCCTGCCCTTCTTTCCCCACGAGCTCACCGGCTATGGGCTGATGATGATGGTCGCCTTCCTGGTCGGCGGCTGGCTGGTATCGCTGGAGCTCCGGCGCCGCCGCCTGTCGGAGGACTACTCGGCGGACATCGTCGCGGCGGCGGTGATCGGCGGCATCATCGGCGCCAAGCTGTGGTACGTGGCGTTGACTCGGGACCCTGGCTCGCTGCTGGAACGCGGGGGCTTCGTCTGGTACGGTGGCTTCCTGGGCGGGACGGCGGCCGTGATCCTCAACGGCTGGCGGCTGCGGGTGCCGCTCCGGTGGACCATGCAGCTGGTGGCCCCGGCCCTGGCGGCGTCCTACGCCCTGGGTCGGGTCGGCTGCTTCCTGGTGAACGACGACTACGGTCGGCCCACCAGCCTGCCGTGGGCGGTGAAGTTCCCCCAGGGGTTGCCCCCGTCCACGGCCGGCAATCTCCAGCATCTCTTCGGCGTACCCGTACCGGCGGGCGTGCCGCCAGGCACGGTGCTGGCGGTGCATCCGACTCAGCTCTACGAGACGGCCCTGATGCTGGTGGCGTTTTTCATCTTGTGGGCCTGGCGACGGCGGGAGCGGCCGGTCGGCTGGCTGTTCGGGGCCTACCTGATCTTTGCGGGAGCCGAACGTTTTCTGATCGAGATCGTCCGGGCCAAGGACGACCGTTTGCTCGGTCCATTCACCCTGGCCCAGCTCACGTCGGTCATCCTGGTAGCCACCGGCGCCTGGCTGCTCACCTTGTGGAAGGCCGATCCCACCCCGGACGCGGGGGCCTATCTCCGGGGTGGCAAGGACTTGGTGCCGTCAAATTCTGCGACAGTTCCCCAAGCTGGTGGTACTGAACGAGTTACCGGTAAGAAATAGAAACCGTCGCGATTGTGTACGAAGCAGGCGGCTGAGAGGCAATCCGGTGCATAGCGGTAACTGTCTGCAGATCATGGAGTTGGGCGCAGAGCGTCGATGGCACCAGACTTGCCACTATAAAGAGCCGGAAGCCGAGAGGCTACTGGAAAAGTGGTAGGTCGAAGAAGGGTGGAGCGGGCACTTCGGCCTGTCTCCGTAAACTCAGGGGGCGATCTACCACCTCTCTACCGAACGGCCCGTCCCCGTGGACGGGCCGTTCGATTTTCGACCTGCGGGCCAGCCGTCCCGTCAAGGCGCCAACAGGTCGCGTTCGGACACGATGATGCCGTCCGTATCGGCGTAGAGAAAATGGCCGCGGACGAACGTGATGCCGGCGAACGTCACCGCTATCCCCTGTTCGCCCGTGCCCGTTTTGGTACTCCTCCGGGGAATCGCCTGGAGTGCCTTGATCCCGATCGGCATGGTCCGCAGCTCGCCGCTGTCGCGGACGCAGCCGTGCACCACGATCCCGGTCCATTCGTTCCGTTGGGCCAGCCCCGCCAGGTTGCCGCCGACCAGAGCCGCGCGAAGCGACCCACCACCGTCGACCACCAGCACCCGGCCTCGGCCCGAAGTCTCCAGGACCTGCCGAACCAGCGCGTTGTCTTCGAAGACCCGCAGCGTCTCGATCGGTCCGGCAAACGCGGCCGAGCCGCCCCAGTCCCGGAAGAGCGGCTCGGCGACCTGGACCTCGGCCCCGAACTCGTCGCACAGATCGGCGGTCGCCGCGCTCATCACCGGGAGGAGCGGGGCTCGGTGGCGGGGTCCTTGGCGCGCTCCGAGGCCGGAAGATTCCCCCGCATCCGCTCGACCTCGGCCCGCATCTCGGCGAGGTCGGCTTCCATCCGCTCGAGCGAGCGGCGGAGCTCCACGACCGCCGCCGCCGTGATCACTTCACCCGTTGGATACCCGGACTTGGCTGAATCCGCCGGCCGCTGG
>DATAOR010000291.1:0-1583 GCA_036265635.1 Gemmatimonadales bacterium | reverse complement strand
GCGTCCTCCAGCCGGCGGCGGAGGTCCTCGACGCGGCGCAGATCCGCCTGCACCTGCGACAGCCGGCTGGTGACCTGGGTCGCCCGTTCCTGGTCGGACCACAGGTCGGGCTGGGCCGCCTGCTCCTCGAGCCCGGCCAGCTCCGCGCGGAGCGCGTCGAGATCCAGCACCTTCTCGATGCTGGTGAGGGTCGCGCTCAGTTCCCTGAGCTCGCCGGGCACATCATCGGTCACAACGATCCAGGGTACTGGTCCCCGCGGGCGGGGCCACTGCGCCGTCAGTCGGTCGGGACGGCGTCCAGCCAGCGCAGGAGGGCCCGCTCGTATGCGACGCCGAACTCGGCGGTGGCCAGCTGGTAGGGATCGCCGCCCTCGCGCTTGAGCTGGTTGACCCGGGACCGGTTGACGGCCAGTGCCTCCTGGTGCCGCCCGCGGGCCTCGTCGACGAGCTTGGCCACCGCGCCGGGCTGGTGGTGCGCGCCGAAGCTGACCCGCAGCACCAGCGGGTTGCGGGAGTGGTCGGCGCCGGCCTCCTCGGCCAGCCAGGAGCGGAAGGCGCGCTTGCCGGCGGCGGTGATCGTGTAGGGCTGGGCCGCACGCGGGCCGAGCTTGCCCGGGCGGACGTAGCCGGCCTCGGCCAGGCCGGGCAGCTCCCGGTAGACCTGGCTGCGGGTCACGCTCCAGAACGGCTCCATCCGCTCCTTCGCCGCGGCAACCAGCTCGCCGCCGGTCATCGGCCCCTCGTGCAGCAGACCGAGCAGGGCGGCGGCGGTGGAGTTCAGATTGGCGGCCACGTGTCAACGGTCCCACGTCGCGCTGCCGTACGCCAGCACATCGGGGCCAACTGTCCACTGTGTCCGGCGCAGATGGACGGTCGGGGACTGTCCACGAGGGACAGTGTCGGGCCCGGACTGAGTCCACCAGCGACAGTCGCGGATGGAGGGTCGGACGGCCGGTCGCCGGCCCCGCGGTCCGGGCCGGGCGGGTGGAGACCCGGCGGCCGGAGTGTCAGGATCGGGAGGTGACCGACGCCCAGCGCTACGCGACCGAGCCCCGGCGGAGCGTGCCCCTGGCACCGCTCGCGCTGGCCCTCTCACTGCTCGTGGCGCCGGTGGGCATCGTGCTCGGGATCGTCGCGCTGCGCCGGATCCGTCGCGAGAACGAGCCCGGCGCCGGCACCGCGGTGGCGGCGATCGCCGTCGGAACCGTCGTCACGCTCGCCTACGTGGTGCTGATCGTCCTGCTGGTCGTGCTGTTCGTGCAGCTCAACCACTCGTCCCAGCCGCTGCCCCCCGGGTTCGACCGGTCCTAGGGCATTTCTCCCGACTGCCTGCCTGTGCCGCCAACCGGCCCTAATCCTCCGGCGGCTGGAAGGTCGAGGTCCGGCTCATCCCGGCGGCCCGTCCCTTAGCCGCCACCACCACGGCCATCTTCCGGGACGCCTCGTCGATCATCTCGTCGCCGAGCATCACCGCGCCGACCTGGCGGACGGTGGTCGCGTGCTGGTAGGCGTCCAGGATCAGCTCGGCGTGGTCGTAGTCGGCCTGGTCCGGCGCGAACACCTCGTTGGCCGCGTCGACCTGG
>DATAOR010000290.1:0-8758 GCA_036265635.1 Gemmatimonadales bacterium | reverse complement strand
ACCTGAATCTTCACCTGATCACCGGCACGGGCCAGCAGCCGGGCCGGCGCCCCACCGGCAATGGTGCCAAGCGCGCCGCCTTCGGCGGCGGCGGCCATCGGCGTCTCGCGGGCGAGCCGGATCCGCTCACCCCCCGCGGGCTCGATCGGCGGGCCAGCCGGCGCAGCGCCCTTCGACTTGGCGCTCGCCCCGGCGGCCGCCGCGGCGCCTCGGGTCGCCGCCTGGCCGGCCGGCGGCCGGGTGGCCGGTTGCTGAGCGGCCGGTTGCTGAGCCGCCGGCTGCTGTACCCCCCCGGCCTTGCCGGGTTCTCCGGCGGTCGAGGGTCGGCTCCGGCCCGGGCTCCGGTCCGCCACCGCCTGGCGGGGGAGCCATCCGCTCCGCCGCACGTGGGTCCAGCGGCCGCGCTGGGCGACCCGCTCGAGCAGGGTGCCCTCGCGAGCTCGGCCCACGATCGGCCCGTTGGGACTGGCCCGCAGATTCTCTCCGTCGCCCGCGGTCACGACCAGGTCGTAGCCGTCCCGTCTGGTCCGCTCGGTCGAGGCGGTGAAGATCCAGCCCTCGACCACCGCCTCATGCCAGCCGTCCCGGGCCCGGCCGGTCTCGACCGACGCCCCGGCCGGGAGCGAGACCAGCGGCGCCCCTTCGGGGTCCCGGTAGAGGTCGGCCGGAGCGATCAGCGCGGTTTCCTCCTGGGCCGCGGCCGGGGCCGCAAGCACCAGACAGGCGACGAGCACACAGGCTGGAAGGCGGAGCGGGCCGGGACTAGATTGTGGCGCGTAACTCACAGTCCGGCATTGTAGAACACGCGGAGAGCCATGTCAAACGGCGGCAGCCCCGCCCGGGTCGTGCTGATCGTGTTGGACGGATGGGGATATCGGCAGGAACGGGACGGCAACGCCATCGAGCTGGCCTCCACCCCCGTCTGGCACCGACTCTGGGAGACGTACCCGCGGACGCTGCTGGACGCCAGCGGCCTGGCCGTGGGCCTGCCTCAGGGGCAGATGGGCAACAGCGAGGTCGGTCACCTCAACCTCGGCGCCGGCCGGGTGGTGCCCCAGGACCTGGTCCGGATCTCCCAGACCATCCAGAGCGGCGAGTTCTACCAGCTGCCCCCGCTGGTCGAGCTCTGTGCCGGCCTGCGCCAGACCGGCGGGACGCTCCACCTGGTCGGCCTGCTGGGGCCGGGCGGCGTCCATGCCCTGGACCGACACCTGCTGGCCTGCGTCGAGCTGGGCGTCCGGCAGCGGGTGCCGGCCATCGCCATTCACGGCTTCCTCGACGGCCGCGATTCCGCCCCGACGCTGGGGGCCGAGGTCGTCCGCACCCTGCTGCTCGACATGCGGCGCATCGCCGGCCAGCGGGTCGACATCGCCTCGCTGACCGGCCGCTACTATGGCATGGACCGGGACCGCCGGTGGGACCGGACCCGGCTGGCGTTCGACGCCATGGTGCACGGTGTGGGCACCCCGGTCGAGCATCCGGTCATGGCGGTGCTGGCGGCCTACCAGCGGGGCGAGACCGACGAGTTCATCCGCCCGATGGTGCACGTCCGGAACGGGGCGCCGGTCGCCACCATGCGTCCCGGCGACGGGGTGCTGTTCTTCAACTACCGCAGCGATCGGATGCGCCAGATCGTGGCCGCGGTGGCGCTGGACGACTTCGACGGGTTCGACGTCGGTGACCGCCCTCGCCTGCCGTGCGTCACCATGACGCAGTACGACCAGACCTTCCCCCTGCCCCCGGCGTTTCCGCCGTTCAGCCTGGCGCGGATCCTGGCCGAGGTGCTGGCGGACCAGGGCCGGACCCAGTTCCGCACCGCCGAGACCGAGAAGTACCCCCACGTGACGTATTTCTTCAACGGCGGCTACGAGCCGCCTTACCCCGGCGAGGAGCGCTGCCTGATCCCGTCCCAGCGGGTGGCGACGTACGATCTGGCGCCCGAGATGAGCGCGCCGGGCATCACCGAGGCGCTCTGCCGTACCATCGAGAGCGGTTCCCACGATTTCATCCTGTGCAATTATGCCAACGCCGACATGGTCGGCCACACCGGCGTGCTTCCGGCGGTGATCAAGGCAGTAGAGACGGTGGACCGCTGCCTCGAGCGGGCCCTGGCCAGTGCGGAGCGGGCCGGCGCCAGCGTCCTCATTACCGCCGACCACGGCAACTGCGAGCTGATGGTCGATCCGGCGACCGGCGGGGTCCACACCGCGCACACCACCAACCCGGTGCCTTTCGTGGCGGTGCGGGCGGGAGCGAGCGAGCTCCGGGCCGGCGGCTCCCTGCGGGACGTGGCGCCCACCGTCCTGCGTCTCATCGGCATCACCCCGCCGGCCGAAATGACCGGGCGGGACCTTCGGGAGTGCTGAGTGCACCGATCTGCTGAACTTGCCCGGGGCGGCGCGCGCCGCCGGCCCGCTCCGGTCGTGTCGTCCGGGCGGGCCGCGGCCCTGCTGCTGACGCTCGCCGCCCTGCCCGTGCCGGCGCTGGCCCAGGTGGGTCACAGTCCCGGCCGCTCGCCCTACCGTGACATCCGCAAGGGTCACATGGTGACGCCGATCTTCGGCCAGTTCGGCGGCAGCGGCGGGCGATTCGAGATCGGACCGCACGACGGGCAGACCTACGGCCTCCGCTACGACGTACGAACCGGGTCGGCGGTCCAGGTCGGCTTGGGGGTCGCCCACGCCAGCCTCACCCGGCTCGTCGTGGACCCGTTTGTCGAGCTGGCCAACCGCACCTCGGGGCCGGTCGACCAGTCGGTCACCTTCGCGGAGATCAATGTCCAGCTCAACCTCACGGGCGGGAAGAGCTGGCACCGGCTGGCCCCGTTCGTGAGCGCCGGGGCCGGGCTCACCTTCCCCGTCAGCACGCCGCAGGACACCAGCAGGTTCAATTTCGGCAAGAAGTTCTACCTGGCGCCCTCGACGGGGGTCCGAGTATTTGTGACCGACCGGGTCTCACTCCGGGGGGAGGCCCGGGCCGTATTCTGGAAACTCAAGTACCCGACCACCTTTCAGGATGAGCCCGCGCTCGAGCCGGGCACCCCCGACCATTCCAACGCGGTCATCACCGACGGCCGGGTGACCGAATGGAGCACCAGCTCGTGGCTGCTGGTCGGCGTGGGCATCGGGTTCTCGCCCTGACCGTGGCGGCCTCGCTCTCGCGGGTGGTTGGCTTCCATGCCCTGCACCGGCTCTATCGCAGCGATTGGAGCGAGGCGGAGAATCGGATAGCATTCGGGCCCCTGGCCGATCCGCCGGGCCATCCCCACGACTACCAGTGCGTGGTCACGGTGACCGGCCCGCTGGCCCCGCTCCGTGGCATGATCATGGACCTCAGCGTGCTCGACCGGCTGCTCCATGACGAGATCGTGATCCCGTTCGAGGGCCAGGTGCTCAACCAGGTCGTGCCCGAGATCGCCCAGGGCGCGACCCTGGCCACCTGCGAGGCGATGGCGGCCCATATCTTCGGCCGACTCACCTCGCGGCTGCCGGCCGGGGTCGTCCTCGAGCGGGTCCGGGTGCAGGAGGATCCGACGCTCTATGCCGACTACACCGGCCCCTGAGACCGTGGGGAGCTCGCGCCGCCGCGGGTGTCTCTGTCTGGGCCGGGGACGTCTCCACGTCCCATCCGGCCTGCTCTCGCCGGACCGGCTCGCGCGCGGGGCTGCCTTGGCCGGACGGGCGGGGCGGCCGGGCGACCATCTACTCCTGGGGGACTGATGCGGCTGTCCGTCATCCGGCTGTCCGTCATCGCCGGCCTGGCCGTCGCGCTCGCCGCCTCCGCCGGGCCGCTGTCCGCCCAGCGCACCCGCGATCGCACCCGGCTGGTGTTCACCATCTCCGGGGCCTACATCGGCGGGGTCGGGCTGTGGGGCATCCCGGACCAGCCGATTACCGACCGCTCCGCCGGCCCCACCGGGTTGACCGACCACTTCATCCTCAACCGGAGCACCAAGAACACCGTCGGCGGCGCGTTCGCCGGCTCCTACTTCAGGGGCAAGCATCTCGGCATCACCGCGGAAGGGCTGCTGCTCGGGCTGGGCTACGACGACAACTGCCAGCTCGAACAGCCGGTCCAGTCGAGCCTGAACGACCTGCGCTGCCGGGCACTGGACGTGCAGGACCGCTCGGCCGCGGCGGTGGCGGTCTCCGCGGGCGTGATCTACCGGCTGTCGCCCGACGAGTTCATCAGCCCGTTCGGCCGGGTCAGTGCCGGGCTCCTGGTCAACAATCAGAGTCCCATTCTCCTGGTGTCGGAGCCGGGCGGATCCAACGGTGACCTGACCGTCTACGACGATGCCCACAAGGGCACGCGGCTCCGCCCGGCCCTGGCGATCGGGGTCGGCACCACCATCGCGGTCGGCAAGGCCTACCAGCTCCGCTGGGAGGTGCGCGACAACATCCTTGGCATCCAGCGGGTCACCGGGGCCACGGCGGAGGCCGGCGAGATTCCGCCGCACGAGACCGCCTACAAGCATCACTTCTCGCTGCTGGTCGGGCTCGACGTCGTGCTGGAACGCCGGCCAGGCCGACGCTATTGACCGACCGCACCGCTCGCGGCGCCATCATCGCGGGCGGCGGGGCCACCCGGTTCGGTGGGCGGCCCAAGGGACTGGAGCGGGTGGGCGGCGAGCGGATCCTCGACCGGGTCGCCGCCGCGCTGGCCGAGGCGCTCGGCGTAGCACCGTTGCTGGTGGCCAATGCGCCCGAGGCGCCCAGTTGGCGCCCCGATCTCCGGGTGGTGCCGGACCTGCTCCCCGGCCTGGGGGCCCTGGGCGGGATCTACACCGCGGTGGTCGAGGCACCGGCGCCGGTCGTGGCGGTGGCGTGGGACCTCCCCTTCGTGACCGCCGGGCTGATCCGCGCGCTGGCCGACCGCCTCGCCGGGGTCGACGCGGTGCTCCCGACCAGCCCCGACGGCCGCGGGCTGGAGCCGCTCTGCGCGGCCTACGGGCCCGGCTGCCGGCCGGCCATCGCGGCGGCCCTCGAGGCCGGCGACCTCCGCGCGGTCGGCTTCCACCCGCGCATCACCCTCGGTATCCTCCCTCTGTCCGATCTCCGGGTCATGGGCGACCCGGACCTCCTGTTCCTCAACGTGAACACCGCGGACGACCTCGCGCGAGCGGACCACCTGTGGCGTCGACACGCATCGTCTCGATCATCGGCCGGAAGGACGCCGGAAAGACCACGCTGATGGTCGCCCTGGCCAGCGAGCTGATCCGGCGCGGCCACCGGGTGATGACGATCAAGCACGGCCACCACCCGGCCGAGGTGGACCGGAGCGGGAGCGACAGCTGGCGCCACCTGCACGAGGGCGGGGCCGAGCGCGTGCTGCTGGCCGGGCCCGGCCTCCGGGTCCTGTTCGACCGGGCCCCGGACGAATACGATCCGGTCGGGCTGGCCCGCCGCTACCTCGCCGACGCCGACATCGTCATGGTCGAGGGCTTCAAGCGGGCGCCCATCCCCAAGATCGAGGTCCATCGCCGGGTGACGGGCCCGGCCCCGCTACTATCCGCCGACAGCCCCGACGCAGCCCGCTGGCTGGCGATCGTGACCGATGACCTCGATCTCGAGGCCTCCTGCCGGGTGATCCATTTCCAGGACACCATGTGGATGCAGCTGCTGGCCACCATCGCCTTCGACCAGGCCCAGGTCATCGAACCGTGACGGGGCCGCTGGCCGCGGCGGAGGCGGCCCGGCAGATCCTCGAGGCGGTGCAGCGCCAGCCCGCCCTCCGGGTCCCGCTCGACGACGCGCTCGACAGCGTCCTGGCCGAAGACCTGGTCAGTCCGATCGACGTCCCGGCCTGGGCCAATTCCGCCATGGACGGGTACGCCGTTCGCGCCGCTGACGTCCGCGGCGCCGGGCCAGACCGTCCGGTTCGGCTTCGAGTGGTCGAGCAGATCCCCGCGGGAGCCTTTCCCACCAGGAGCGTCCAGGCAGGCGAGAGCGCCCGGATCTTCACCGGCGCCCCCCTGCCGGACGGGGCCGACACGGTCGTGCGCCAGGAGGATACCGACCAGGGCACTGACATCGTGACGATCGTGGCGGATCGCGATGCGGGAATCAACGTCCGCCAGGCAGGGGAGGACATCCGCCGGGGCGCTACGGTGCTGCACGCCGGGACGGTGTTGGGGCCCGCCCAGCTCGGCGTTCTGGCGTCGCTGGCGGTCGCGCAGCCGCTGGTGTACCGGCGGCCGAGGGTCGCGATCCTCAGCAGCGGCGACGAGCTGGTTGACGTGGACCAGCCTGAGGAGATTCTGAGCGGTCGGCGGGTGGCCAGCAGAAACAGCCACACCCTGGGCGCCTTGATACGCCAGGCCGGGGGCGAGCCGGTCGATCTCGGGATTGCCCGCGACACGCCGGAGAGTCTCCGCGAGCACCTGGCCCGAGCGCTCGACTGCGATCTCCTGGTCACCACCGCGGGGGTGAGCGTTGGCGAGCACGACTACGTCCGCGCCGTCCTCGACGAGCTCGGCCTGGATGAGCGCTTCTGGCGTGTCCGGATGCGCCCCGGCGCCCCGGTCGGGTTCGGGCTCCTTGGCGGGCGGCCCTGGATCGGGCTGCCGGGTAACCCGGTGAGCACGATGGTGACGTTCGAGCTGTTCGTCCGGCCAGCCATCCGGGCCATGTGCGGCCACGCCGGACCGTTTCGCCGTGCCGCTCCGGTGCGGCTGCTGGAGCCGGTGGTGCTCAAGCCGAGGCTGCAGCACTTCCTCCGGGGCATCGTTCGGGACGACCCGGACGGCCCGGTAGCCCGGCTCACCGGGCCGCAGGGCTCTGGCATCCTCACCTCCATGGCCGCCGCGAACGCGCTGCTGATCATCCCGGAAGGCCAGCTCGAGACGCCGGCGGGGGATGAGGTCCTGGCCATCCGACTGGACGAGGCCCGACACCAGGCGACTCCGCCCTTCTGACCGGGCGGGAGCCGACCGCCCCCTGGCTCCCCAGGCGCGGCCCCTGGGCCCATCTACGGCGTATAGGCCTCGGTGTGCACGGTAGCGAGCGGATCAGT
Organism: Gemmatimonadales bacterium; assembly: GCA_036265635.1. Classification (GTDB taxonomy): domain Bacteria; phylum Gemmatimonadota; class Gemmatimonadetes; order Gemmatimonadales; family GWC2-71-9; genus CAVVWJ01. The sequence goes on along the minus strand of DATAOR010000290.1, from coordinate 1,744 downwards.
GCCGCCGCCGCTGACTGCGATCAGGTACGACCGGGTGCCCACCGTGACCTTCGCCACGTCATCGTGCCCGAATCGTGGCGAGGCCTTGGTCGTCCACGTATTGGTCGCCGGGCTGTAGACATAGGTGTGAAGGCCGGTGCTGGTCCAGGCGAGGACGTAGAGCTTCCCGTCGAGGACCGTCCCCCGGGCAAACCCGGGCAGCGGCATCGGCGCGCCGGCGGTCCAGCTGTTGGTCGCGGGGTCGTAGATGTCGAGCGCGGCCACCGGCTGGTCCCCCTTGAACCCGCCCGCCACGTAAAACTTGTTGTTGATGACGCCGGCCGCGCCATGGCGATGGTAGCGAGGCGCGGGGCGCCGGGTGCTCCACGTGTTGGTGGTCGGATTGAAGCGGTAGAACAGCCGGATCGGCTCCGTCTCGCAGTACGCGGGATTGGGCCAGCCGTCTCCCGAGCACATGCCCGGTAACACGTACAGCTTGCCATTGATGACCCCGCTCACTCCCTCGGCGGTGAACTTGGGCATGTCGGCTTGGCGAATCAGGCGGTCGCTGGCGGGGTCGTAGGCATACGTGGCGTTCAACGCCGCCCGGGAGCCGCTGCCGAAATCTTCGCCGCCCGCGAAATACAGCCTGTTCCCGATCCTCCCCACGCCATTGGTGTAAAAGGCATGGACTGACGAGGCCTTCTTGGTCCAAGTGTTGGTGGCCGGGTTGTAGGCCAGAATGAGGAAGCCGCTGGTGCCGTCCCCTGAGGTCGTCCCCCCGAAGGTGTACAGAATCGACTGCCCGGCCGAGTTGGGGGCCACCCCGGCAGACACCCCGTAGATGTCTCCAGGCACCGGCATCGGCGCCTTCTCGGTCCAGGAGTTCGAGGCCACCGCCAGCGACGGCTGGGCCGAGCCGTCCGGCTGGGTCGGATGGTCATCGGAGCAGCCCAGCACGGCGGCCGAGAAGGCAGCGAGCAAGGTCAGGTCCAGCCGGCCGGCCAGCCGCCCGGCGCCGACCCGGCTTGGCACCGGCCGGCCCATCACCGTGCCCGGAAAGAGGTTGTGTGACGGCATGGATTCCCCCTCTGGTTGGCGCCCCGCACCGGAGCCACCGCGAGCTGTGCTGTGGCAGGAGTGACGCCGTTCAACTTATCGCCGCCCTGTCAAGCCGACATCAAGGGGCCGGCCCGGGGACACCCGGCACCGGCCCGTGGCCGGCCCTTCGGTTGACCCGGCGGGTCGAACCCGTTATGGTTCCTCGCTCAAGAAGGGGAGTAGCTTATCCGCCAGAAGGCGGACGACTGAATCGTCAAGACTGCCTGCGCCGAGCGGGCACGGTTCAGCCGGGGTCGGGGAGGGGATCACGGCAGGATGATCCGCTCTACCGCATCAGAGCGAGACCTTCGTCCACGCGAAAGCGGAGCGGACGGGGTCTCGCTCTTTTTTGTGGCCCCAGACTCGGCACACGCCTGACGGCAGCGTGATTGTCGCAAGGTCAAGGAGGAATCGAGGAGCGTATGAACAACGTCAAGACCATGGTCCTGATGGCCGGCCTCATGGGCCTGTTCCTGGCCGCCGGTCAGCTGCTCGGGGGGTCGCAGGGTCTGGTGCTCGCCCTGCTGGTGGGCGGGGCATTCAACTTCGTGATGTACTTCTTCTCGGACAAGATGGTACTGCGGATGTACCGGGCGCAGATCGTGACCGAGGAGCAGGCGCCGGAGCTGTACCGGTTGGTGGACCGGCTGCGCCAGCGGGCCGG
>DATAOR010000289.1:0-12622 GCA_036265635.1 Gemmatimonadales bacterium | reverse complement strand
AGCGCCACCCGCTTGCCCGCCCGCAGGGCCGCCAGCGTCGCGTCCAGACCGGCCGCCCCGACCACCGCGTTGACCACGATGTCCACCTCGGGCAACGTGGCGGCGTGCAGCAGCACCTCGGGCCCGCTGGGGAACGGAGCCCGCGCGAGCGGGTCCGCCATGCCGGCGAATGCCGGCCGCCACTCGCGCACTTGGGCCTCGAACGCCTCCACGTTGCGGCCGCCCGTCAGGGCCACGACCCGGAAATGGTCCGCCTGGCGGCGGAGGACGGCCAGGGTGCTCTGACCGATGGAGCCGGTTGAGCCGAGCACGGCCACCCCACGGGCCCCCGTTGCCTGCCGGGCGGCCCGGCCGCCGGTCTCCGGGAGCGGCGTGATGGAGCCGTCCGATCGCCGCGATTCCGGCGGGCGCACGCCCGAGGCCCCGGCGGTCACCGGATGATCCCGAACGCCCGGTACATCGCCGCCGCCACCGGGACCACGAAGTAGAGCGAGTCGAGCCGGTCGAGCACGCCGCCGTGGCCTGGAATCAGGTGGCTCGAGTCCTTCACGCCGGCCTCGCGCTTGAACAGCGATTCGGCCAGGTCGCCCACCTGGCCGATGACGCCCAGGACTGCCGCGATCACCAGCAGCTGCCAGACCGGGATGTCGAGTCCGGCGGCGGGAAACACCGCGGCCGCGAAGACCGGCGCCACCACCAGGCCGCCCGCTAGCCCAGCCAGGCTACCCGACCGGGTCTTCCCCGGGCTGATCGTCGGAACCAGCTTGGCCCCGCCGATCGCCCGCCCGCCGAACATGGCCGCCGTATCCACCACCCAGGTCACCACCAGCGGGAAGAACACCAGCCAGGTCCCGGCCCAGCTTTGCCGCTCGAACCCCCCGTGCCGGATGGCCAGGAGAAAGGCTGGCAGCCCTGCCGGGTAGACCACGGCGAACAGCGTGACGGCCACCGCTTCCAGCGGTCGCTCGGCGGGGGCGCGGCGCAGCAGGGCCCATCCCAGCACCACCACCAGCCACAGAGCCGTGACATAGGGCCAGGCGGCGGCCACCACGGTGCCAACATCGGGCGACGCCAGGCTGGCGTAGGTGATCGGCGCGATGGCGGCGGCGCTGGCCAGGCCGATGACTCGGGCCGGCCGGACCTGGCCGCGCTCGGCCAGGTCGAACAATTCTCGGGCGCCGAGCGCACCCGCGACCGACAGCAGCAACGCCAGCGGCCAGCCGCCATACCAGACCAGCAGGAGCGCGACCGGAATGGCCACGACCGCGAAGCCGACGCGGCGGGCCAGATTGCCACGACTGGTCTGGGGGCCGGGGGCCATCAGACGGAGACGCGCCCGAATCTGCGGTCGCGCCGCTGGAACTCCAGAATGGCTTCGAACAGGTGGTGGCGGGTGAAGTCAGGCCAGAGGACCGGAGTCACATAAAGTTCGGCGTAGGCCAGCTGCCACAGCAGGAAGTTGGAGATCCGCATCTCGCCCGAGGTGCGGATCAGCAGGTCGGGGTCGGGCCACGGGGCGGTGTACAGCCGGCGGGCCACCGCCTCCTCGTCGATCTCGGCCGGATCGAGCCGCCCGGCCGCCGCCTCCTCGGCTAGGAGCCGCGCCGCCCGGGTGATCTCCGCCCGCGAGCTGTACGAGATGCAGAGGTTGAGGGCCAGCTCGGTCCCGCCGGCCGTTTCCGCCATGATCCGCTCGACCGCCTGGCGGGCGCCGGGCGCCAGCCGGTCGACATCGCCGAGGATGCGGACCCCGACCTGTTTCTCGCGGAGATTCTGCACTTCGCGGGCGATGTACTCCTCGAGCAGGCTCATCAGGGCGCCGATCTCGCCTGCGGGCCGCTGCCAGTTCTCCTGGCTGAAGGCGAACAGGCTGAGCACGCCGACGCCGGCATCGAGGCAGCCCTGGATCACCTCCCGGACCGCCCGCATGCCGGCGTGATGACCCAGCGGCCTCGGGAGGGCCCGGCCTTTGGCCCAGCGTCCGTTGCCGTCCATGATGACCGCGATGTGGGCCGGTACCGACCCGTGGACCTTGATCCGCTTCAGCAGCTCGTCGGGCATCCGGTCAGACTTCCATGATCTCGGCTTCTTTGGAATGGATCAGGCCGTCGATCTGCTTGATGTGCTCGTCGGTCAGCTTCTGGATGTCCTTCTCGGCCCGGGTCTTGTCGTCTTCGGGGACCTTCTCGAGCTTCTTGACCTTGGACAGCGTCTCGGTGCGGGCGTGGCGGACCGCGATGCGGCCCTCTTCGGCCAGCTTGTGGACCACTTTGACCAGTTCCTTGCGCCGCTCTTCGGACAGGGCTGGCAGCGGCACCCGGATCAGGTTCCCCTGGCTGGCCGGGTTGAGCCCGAGGTTGGCGTCGCGGATGGCCTTCTCGATCACCTGGGTGAGCGACTTGTCGAACGGCTGGACGGTGAGCAGCCGCGGCTCGGGCGCAGCCACCATGGCGACCTGATTGAGCGGCATGGGGTTGCCGTAGGCCTCCACCCGGACGATGTCGAGCAGGGTGGCGCTGGCCTTGCCGCTCCGGATCCCGCTGAACTCGCGCCTGGTGTTCTCCACCGCCTTGTGCATCAGCTCGCGGGCGTGCTTGGTGAGGTCGGGAATGGTGCTCATCGGACGAGGGTCCCTACCCGGTCGCCCTGCAGCACGCGGGCGATGGCACCGGGCTGATTGATGTTGAACACGACGATCGGCAGCTGGTTGGCCTTGCACAGCCCGAACGCGTTGGCGTCCATGACCGCGTAGTTCTTGACGATGGCTTCCTGGTAGGTCAGCTCCGGGATGAAGGTGGCGGCGGCATCCTGCTTGGGATCGCCGGTGAACACCCCGTCCACGTTGGTGGCCTTGAGGATCACCTCCGCCTCGATCTCCAGCGCCCGGAGCACCCCGGCCGTATCGGTGGAGAAGAACGGATTGCCGGTGCCGGCCGCGAAGATGATCAGCCGGCCCTTTTCCAGGTGCCGGACCGCCCGGCGCCGGATGTAGGGCTCCGCCACCGATTCCATGCGGATGGCCGTCATGACCCGGGTGTTGACCCCGACCTTCTCCAGCACGTCCTGCAGGGCCAGCGCGTTGATCACGGTGGCCAGCATGCCCATGTAATCGGCCGAGACCCGGTCGAGCCCTTCCCGGCTGGCGGTGGCGCCGCGGATGATGTTGCCGCCGCCCACCACCAGCGCCAGGTGCACGCCGAGGGCGTGGACCGCCTTGATCTCTTCCGCGAACGCCTCGACCACGTGAAAGTCGAGGCCCGACCCCTTCTCGCCGCCCAGCGCCTCGCCCGAAATCTTGAGCAAGGCGCGGGTGTAGGCGAGGGCCATCAGGCGGCTCCGACCTGGAACCGCGCGAAGCGCCGGACGGTGACCGCCTCCCCCAGCTTGCCGGAGACTTCCTTGACCAAGTCGCCCACCGTCTTGGAGTCGTCCCGGACGTAGGGCTGCTCCAGCAGGGTCCGCTCGGCCACGAACTTCTTGAGCTTGCCCTCGACGATCTTGGACCGCACGTTCTCGGGCTTGCCTTCGGCGGCCACCTGCTCCTCGGCGATCCGCCGCTCGCGCTCGAGCAGCTCCGCCGGGATGTCGTCGGCCGACACCCCGATCGGATCGGCCGAGGCGATGTGCAGGGCGATGTCCCGGGCCAGCTGCTGGAAGGCCTCGTTCCGGGCCACGAAGTCGGTCTCGCTGTTGAGCTCGATCAGCACGCCGACCTGCTGATTGTGGTGGATGTAGCTCAGCACGATGCCCTGCGACGCGGTCCGGCCGGCCCGCTTCTCGGCCTTGGCGATCCCCTTCTTCCGAAGGATCTCGCCTGCCTTGTCCATGTCGCCGCCGGCCTCTTCCAAAGCCCGCTTGCAATCCATCATGCCGGCTCCGGTCCGCTGCCGGAGCTCGCTCACGTCCTTCGGGGAAATCGTCACGCTCGCCATAGTCTCCAACCGGGTGCAGTCAGGGTGAAAGGTAAGTCCGCCGCCAGACCGCGCCACCGGAGCGACGCGAAGGGGCCATACCTCGAGGCATGGCCCCTTCGCTTCGCTGGGGGTGACTCGTCGCGCGGGGTGTCGCCGGGTGCTACGCGCCCTCGCCGGCCGCGCCGGTGGCCGCGGGCTCCGCGCCCGGCTCGGTCCCGCCGTCGGTCTTGAGCCGGGCGGCGATGGCCTCCGGCTTGGGCCGGCGCTTCCGCCGCGGCCGCCGCCGCTTCCGGTCCTCGCTGTCGCCCTCGCTGCCGGTGTCGGTGCTGTAGGTCTCGGCCTCGAGGTCCTCGCTGGCCTCGCGCATCGGCATCTGCTGGCGGGCTTCCTTGATCACGTCCGACAGGGCGGCGGTGATCAGGCTGACCGACCGGATGGCGTCGTCGTTGCCCGGCACGGGCACGGTGATGACGTCGGGGTCGGCATTGGTGTCCACGATGGCCACCACCGGGATGCCGAGCTTGTTGGCCTCGGCCACGGCGATCTTTTCCTTCTTGGCGTCGACGATGAACAGGGCGCCGGGGAGCCGGCCCATCAGCTTGATGCCTTCCAGATTCCGGCTCAGCTTCACCCGCTCGCGCTCGAACAGCAGCTTTTCCTTCTTGGTGTAGTTCTCGAAGTCGCCATCGGCCGCGCCCTGCTCCAGCTCCCGGAGGCGCCGGATCTGCTTCTTGAGGGTCTGGAAGTTGGTCAGCATACCGCCCAGCCACCGCTCGGTGACGTAGAACGCGCCGGCGTCCGCCGCCTCGGCCTGGACGATGGCCTTGAGCTGTTTCTTGGTGCAGACGAAGAGGACGCCCTCGCCCTTGAGCACGATGCTCTTGAGCAGCTCCTGGGCCTTCTGGATCTGCCGCAGCGTCTTCTGGAGGTCGATGATGTAGATGCCCGAGCGCTCGGCGAAGATGAACCGGCGCATCTTCGGGTTCCACCGGCGGGTCTGGTGGCCGAAATGGACCCCGGCCTCGAGCAGGTCCTGCAGTTGGGGCTGTGCCATGCGGGTCTGCGTATCCGATCTGTCTGAGGGTTGTGCGTCCACCGCGTTCATCTCCGGCCGCTTCCCCCGAGGGGGCACCCACGGCCGGATCCGGCGGTGTGCGAGATGTTCAGCCTACCGCTTGCTGAACTGGAACCGCTTCCGGGCGCCCGGCCGGCCCGGCTTCTTCCGCTCGACGGCGCGCGGATCGCGCGTCATCAGCCCGGCGGCCCGGAGCTTGGTCCGGTGCTGGCCGTCGGCCTCCACCAGGGCCCGGGCGATGGCCAGCCGGAGCGCGCCGGCCTGCCCCGCCTGGCCGCCGCCGTCGACGTGGGCCCGGACGTCGAACGCGCCCAGGGTGTCGGTGGCGGTGAAGCTCTGCTGAATGTGCTGCACCAGCGACGGGCGGGGGAAATAATCCCCCAGGGTCCGGCCGTTGACGTCCCACTTCCCGGTGCCCGGGGTGAGATAGACGCGGGCCACGCTGGTCTTGCGGCGGCCGACGGCCTGCCAGCGGAATTCGGGAGCGGCGGTCATGCGGACACCTTCGACGGGGTGATGGAGAACGGCTTGGGCTGCTGGGCCGTGTGGGGATGCTCGGCCCCGGCGTACACCTTGAGCTTGCCCCGCAGCTTCTGCCGGGCCAGCGAGGTCTTGGGCAGCATCCCGAACACCGCCTTCTCGATCACCCGGTCCGGATGCTTGGCCAGCAGATCGCGGGCGGCGGTCATCCGCTCGTGGCCCATGTAGCCGGTATGGGAGAAGTACTTCTTGTTGTCGAGCTTGCGGCCGGTCAGCCGGACCTTCTCGGCGTTGATGACCACCACGAAGTCGCCGCCATCCATGTGGGGCGTGAAGCTGGGCTTGTGCTTGCCGCGGATGAGCTGCGCCACCGCGCTGGCCAGCCGGCCCAGCGGAACGCCCGCGGCATCGACCACGTGCCAGTCGTGGCTGATGTCGTCCGGCGTGGCGGTGAATGTCTTCATGGCAGGTCCTTCATCGCAGGTCCAAAGGGTCCCCGACGGCGGGACCGAAATTGTGGTAGTGCCAAGTGGGTCAAACCGAGACAGACTCTCAAGATACCGGGTCCGAGCGAGCCCGGTCAAGGGGCCGGGTCGAACTCCACCAGCACCTCCCCCTTCTCCACCGCCGCCCCGGCGGCCACCCTGACCGCCCGGACCACGCCCGAAGCGCCCGCCCGCAGCTCGTTTTCCATCTTCATGGCCTCCAGCACGATCAGGCTGGCACCGGCCGCGACCGCCTGGCCCGCCGCCGCGTGGACCCGGACGACCAGCCCGGGCATGGGCGCCTTCAGCACGACCGGCCCCCGGGCGCGGTCGCCGGCGGCGGTGAGGCTCCGGATGTGGCGGGCTCGCTCGTCCAGGACCTCGACCTCGGTCCGCTCGCCCAGCCGGGTCACCGCCCAGCGGCCGCTGCCGAGTCGCTCGATGGCGACGGTGTCGGCCCGCCCGTCCACGGTCAGCTGACGCAGCGGCGTCCCCGGTACCGTGGTGAGCCCGGCCGGCATGACCCGCCCGGCCAGGCTGACCTGATCGCCGTCCACCTCGACCTCGACCTCGCGGCCGGCGATCGTCACGATGTACTTCACCGGGCCGGCTCCAGCACCGCCACGCTCTCCACGTGGGCCGTCTGGGGAAACAGGTCGAAGGCCAGGACCTCGCTGAGCCGGTATCCCGGCAGCCGGGTGAGATCCCGGGCCAGCGTCGCCGGATCGCACGAGATGTAGACCACCCGCATGGGCCGGAGCCGCTGCAGGGCCGCGGTGACCTCGGCGCCCATCCCCGTGCGCGGCGGATTGGTGACCACCAGATCCGGCGGCCGCAGCTCGGCCAGCACGGCCTCGACCCGGGCGGCATGACGCCGCGCCGGCGGGCCCCGGCGCTCGGCCTCGGCGACCGCGCGGCGGTCCGCCTCGACGCTTTCCACCCGGCCCCCCGCCGCGGCCAGCGCCCGGGTGGTCTCGCCGATCCCGGCATACAGGTCCCAGATCGATCGGCCCGCCACCGGCCCCAGCCGGTCGACGGCGTGGGCCCGAACCCGGTCGCCCATGGCGGGGTTGACCTGCTCGAACACGATCGCGGGATACGCCTCACCGGCTCCGCCCATGGCCCGCGCAGCGCCCTGGCCCGACTGCCACCAGATCGTCGCCGGCTGCCCGCGCCGGACGAGCTCGGCCGCCAGGGCGCGGCCGCCGGCCCACGGCTCACCCTCTCCGGTCCGGAAGACGACGTGGCGTCCACCCTCGCGGTCGAGCCGGAGCACCACGCTGAGCAGGCGTGGCGGGAACTGCGGTCGGAGCGGCCCCAGTGACCGCCACAACGTCATCAGCTCGGGCACGGTGATGTGGCACCAGTCGAGGTCGAACACCTGGTCGGGTCGCTCGTAGGGATGCAGGCCGATCCGCCGTCCGTCGGGACTCACCGCCAGGGTGAGCTTGGTGCGGTAGTCGAACTCGTGGTCGGCGGGGATCAGCGCGGGATCCTCCGTCTCGAGCCGGGCCAGGCGCCGGAGGGCGTCGCCGACGAAGCCGCGCCGGGCGGCCCGCTGGGCCTCGGCCGTGAGGTGCTGGAGCTGACAGCCGCCGCAGTCGTCGGCCACGTAGTGGGGACAGCGAGGCGCCACCCGGTCGCTCGAGGCTTCGAGCAGCCGGCCCAGGCGGGCGCGGGCGAACCGCTTGTGGGTCCGGAGCCCGGCCAGCTCGGCCAGGTCGCCCGGTGCGGTCCGGGGCACGAAGACGGCACGGCCGTCTTCCAGCCTGCCCACCCCATCGCCACCGGTCGCCAGACGGAGCACCCGGAGGGCCGTCACTGCAGGCTCTCGAGCCGGGCCCGCTGCAGCCAGCCGCTGCCGCCCTGATCCTCGGCGGTGACCACGGGGAGCCGGGCGCCCCGCGCGTCGTGCTCGGCCAGCGCAGCCGCCACGGCGAGCCGGAGCACCTCCTCCTCGCCGAGGCCGGGCTGGGCCAGGTCGGGCCGGCGGTCGAGAAACTGGATGTCGATCTCGCCTTCGGCGAAGGCCGGATCGGCCAGCAGGCGGCGGTGGAACCCCTGATTGGTGGCGACGCCGAGCAGCACCAGCTCGTCGAGCGCGCGGCGCATCCGGGCGATGGCCTCCGGCCGGTTGGGACCCCACACGATCAGCTTGGCCAGCAACGAGTCGTAATAGAGGGTGACTTCGTCACCGACCTCCACTCCGCCGTCCCACCGGACCCCGGGGCCGCCCGGCACGCGGAGGCACTCGACCCGGCCGGTGCTGGGCAGAAAGCCGTTGGCCGGATCCTCGCTCGTGAGGCGGCACTCGATGGCCCAGCCCCGCGGGTTGAGCCAGCCGCCGTGAACCCGCATCGGCTCACCGGCAGCGATCCGGAGCTGCTCGCGCACCAGGTCCACCCCGTACACCAGCTCGGTGACGGGGTGCTCGACCTGGATCCGGGTGTTCATCTCGAGGAAGTAGAAGGACCGGTCGGGCGCGAGCAGAAACTCGCAGGTGCCGGCCCCACGGTAGGCCACGGCCTCCGCCGCCGACACCGCCGCGGCCCCCATCCATTCCCGCAGGTCGGCGTCCACCGCCACCGATGGCGCCTCTTCCAGCAGCTTCTGATGGCGCCGCTGGATCGAGCACTCACGCTCGCCGAGATGGACGGTGCGGCTGTCATCGGCCAGCACCTGGATCTCGACGTGCCGCGGCCGCTCGATCAGCTTCTCCAGGTAGACGCTGGCGTCGCCGAACGCCCTGCGCGCCTCGCTGGCCGCCGTCTCGATGGCGCCCGGCAGCTCCTCCGGCGTCCGTACCACCCGCATCCCCTTCCCGCCCCCGCCGGCTGCCGCCTTCACCATCACCGGATAGCCGACCTCGCGGGCCAGGGCTCGGGCCGGGCCCAGATCCTCCAGCGGCGCGACCGCGCCGGGCACGATCGGCACCCCCGCCTCCTGCATCCGGCGGCGGGCCTCGGTCTTGTCGCCCATCGCCCGAATGGCAGCCGGCGGCGGCCCGATCCAGATCAGGCCGGCCGACTCGACCGCCTCGGCGAAAGCGGCCCGCTCGGCCAGGAAGCCGTAGCCGGGGTGGACGGCATCGGCGCCGCTTTCCTGGGCCGCCTGGACCAGGCGGGTGATGTCGAGGTAGCTCTGCGACGGCGCCGCCGGACCGATGGCGACGGCCCGGTCGGCGGCCCGCACATGCGGGCTCAAGCGGTCGGCGGCCGAGTGCACCGCCACCGCCTCGAGACCCTCCTCGTGGCAGGCGCGAACGATCCGGAGGGCGATCTCGCCCCGGTTGGCGATGAGGACCCGCTTCACGGCAGGGTCAGGCGAGCTGGTGCTACGGGCCGCAACCTGCCGGCGCTGCGTCGTCGAGGTAGAGCAGCAGGCTGCCGCACAGCAGGCTGTTGTAACGGGCGGCGGCGGCGTAGACCCGGCGCACGTCGGCCACCCAGGGCGAGCGGAGCTGCCGCGTCGCCTTGAGCAGCTCCGCCACGCTCAGCGCCTCGGGCCCGGACGGCGCCGTCCGGCTGATCCGGGCCATCCGGAACGGCGTCCAGGCGAGGGCGGGCGCGGCGGCCAGGTCGGTGCCCGGGCTGAGACATACGGTGCGGTTGGCCGCGACGGCCGCCAGGGCCCGCTGCACCGGCAGGGCAGGATCCACGCCCATGGCCGCCGCCATGCGCTGGCGGTAGAGGGAGTCGGTGGCGTAGAGGTCGGGGCGGATGGGGAGGATATCGGCGGGCGCGTGCTCGAGGCTTCCGTACCAGACGGAGACGGCCTCGAGCTCGCTCCCCGTCAGCAGCACCCCGCCCGCCGGACACGACGTCAGCAGGTTGGTGCCGAGCTCCACGATGTAGGCCGGCATCGGCGCCACCGCTGCCGGCCGCGGCAGGGTGGCTCGGGCGGCGGCCCAGCCGGAGTCCTCCACCAGGATCAGCGACCGGTCCATGTCGGTGATCCCCCGGAACACCACGCCCGAGTCCACCGACAGGCGCACGGCCTGGTCGAGCGCGGTCGCGGCGAACTCGAGGTAGAGGAGGCCATCCGGATCGCCGCGGTGGCCGTGGAGATGCCAGTCCCGCTCGTCGAACAGGTAGAACCGGCCGAGCTGGAACCAGGCGCCGCCATCGTCGGGCGCGGTCGCCAGGTAGTGGCCCAGCAGGTCGATGGCCATCTGGCGCTCGCCCTCGCGCTCGAGCGCCGCGGCGCGGGGGGCCACGTTGGGATCGATGGCGCCCTGCGCCTGCGCCGCGGACGGCCACGCCAGCGCCAGCGCGGCGGCCAGCGCCGCGGTCATCGCGCCGCGGCCGACCCGGCCGGCGCCGACTCCGAATGCCCCGGTGACATTCATGTATCTCAATAATGCCGAAGCACTTCGATCTTCGCTAGGCCGAGCGGTCACAGCGGAATGTTCCCGTGCTTCTTGGCCGGATTGCGGTCGCGCTTGGTCCGGAGGGTCCGCAAGGCGTCGATCAGCCTCGGCCGGGTGTCGCGGGGGTCGATGACGTCGTCGATGTACCCGCGGGCGGCGGCGGCGTACGGATGGGCGAACTTGCCGGTGTACTCGTCGATCAGCCGCGCTGTGGCGGCCGTCCCGTCCTCGGCCCGGGCGATCTCGTCCTTGAACAGGATCTCCACGGCACCCTTCGGCCCCATGACCGCGATCTCGGCCGAGGGCCAGGCCAGATTGACGTCGCCCCGGATGTGCTTGGAGCTCATCACGTCGTAGGCACCGCCGTAGGCTTTCCGGGTGATGACGGTGACCTTGGGCACCGTGGCCTCGCAATAGGCGAACAAGAGCTTCGCCCCGTGCTTGATGATCCCGCCGTGCTCCTGGGCCACCCCGGGCAGGAAGCCGGGCACGTCCACGAAGGTGACGACCGGCAGGTTGAAGCAGTCACAGAACCGGATGAACCGGGCGGCCTTGAGCGAGGCACTGATGTCGAGCACCCCGGCCAGCACGGCGGGCTGGTTGGCCACGATCCCGATGGGCCGGCCCCCCAGCCGGGCGAACCCAACCACGATGTTGTCGGCGTAGCCCCGCTGGACCTCGAGGAAGGCCCCGTCGTCGACCACCCGGCCGATGACGCCATGGATGTCGTACGGCTTGCTCGAGCTGTCCGGCACCAGATCGAGCAGGGCCTCGTCCCGCCGGTCCACCGGGTCCTCGGACGGCCGGACAGGGGGATCATCCACGTTGTTGAGGGGGAGGAAGCCGACCAGCTCGCGGATGGCCCGGAGCGCCTCGGGCTCGGTGTCGTGGACGAAATGGGAGACGCCCGAAGTGCCGCCGTGGATGTCGGCCCCGCCCAGATCGTCGAAGCCGACGTCCTCGTGGGTCACCGTCTTCACCACGTTGGGGCCGGTGACGAACATGTAGCTCACGCCACGCACCATGAAGATGAAGTCGGTGATGGCCGGGCTGTAGACCGCGCCCCCCGCGCAGGGGCCGAGAACGGCGGAGATCTGGGGGATCACTCCGGACGCGAGCGTGTTGCGGAGGAAGATGTCGGCGTAACCGCCGAGGGAAGCCACCCCTTCCTGAATCCGCGCGCCCCCCGAATCGTTGAGTCCGATGACCGGCGCGCCATTCCTGAGGGCCAGATCCATCACCTTGCAGATCTTCTCGGCGTGCGCCTCGGACAGCGAGCCGCCGAACACGGTGAAGTCCTGGGAGAAGACGTAGACCAGGCGGCCTTCGATCCGGCCCCAGCCGGTGACCACCCCGTCGCCGGGGTAGACCTGCTGGTCGAGGCCGAAGTCGCTGGAGCGATGGGTCACGTAGCGGTCGAGCTCGACGAAGCTGCCCTCGTCGAGCAGCAGGTCGAGCCGCTCGCGGGCGGTCAGCTTGCCTTTCTTGTGCTGTTGGGCCACGCGGTCGGCGCCGCCGCCCTGCTCGGCCAGGGACTGCCGATGGTGGAGCTGGTCCAGGAGCTCGCGGGGATCGGGCATGGCGAGAAGATACCGACCCCGGAATGCCCGGAGAAGCCGACCAGCGCGCGGGTGCCGGCCCGCCGGGGAGCAACTGCCGGTCCGCGGGGGAGCAACGGCCGGAGCGCGGAGGAGCAACTGCCGGAACGCGAAACGGGGACGGCGGAGCGCGAGCGCTCCAGCCGTCCCCGTTCGATCGCGAGCCGACCGGAGTTAGTCGGCCTTGCTCTCCTCGTACACCGGCTTGACCGGGGGGATGATCGGCTCGTCGGGGTAGCCGACCACGGCGAGCACGATCCGGTGGTGGATGGGATCGACCTCCAGCACCTTGAGATCGAGCGCCTGGCCTTCCTTGACCGCGTCGCCCGGATTCTCCAGGTTGGCCACCCCGAGCTGCGACATGGGGACGAAGCCCTCGATATCGTTGCCCAGGTCGACCACCACGCCCTTGTCCATCAAGCGCACCGCCCGGCCCCTGAGCTCGAGACCGATGGGGTAGGTCTCGCCGATCCGGAGCCAGGGATCCTCTTCGGCCTGCTTGAGGCCCAGGCTGATCCGCTTGTTCTCGGCGTCGATGTTGAGGATCACCACGTCGACGCTGTCGCCCTTCTTGACCACCTCGGACGGGTGCTGGACCCGCTTGGTCCACGACATGTCGGAGATGTGGATCAGGCCGTCGATGCCGGGCTCGATTTCCACGAAGGCGCCGAAGCTGGTCAGGTTCCGCACCTTGCCCTGGA
>DATAOR010000288.1:0-3477 GCA_036265635.1 Gemmatimonadales bacterium | reverse complement strand
GGCCTCGGCGCTCATGAGCGGAAGGCGAAGCGTCATACCCTTTTCGGCCCGGAACTGCTTGCCCAAGGCCCGGAAAATCGCGTACATGGGATGCCCGTCTGCTGGGTGTGGAACGACGTTAGCCTGTAAACATAGACCCCGAACGGGGTTGAGGCAAGGGGTCGGCAGAGCAAGGGTCGCGGTCAGGCCACGGCGTAGAGTTCCGTCACGTCCCGTCCGGCGGGCCGGCTCATCAGCCGGAATTCGTCCAGCCGCATCATCGGATCGTCCCGCAGCTCCAGGTCGAGCCCGGTCAGCTTGGACAGCGTCTGCAGCAGCTTCGGCTCTTCCTCGAGCAGGTAGAGAGCCACCTCGGGATGGAGCCGGACGGTCAGCTGCCGCTCCCGATGTTCGTGCCCGGCGCGCTTGAGCGCCCGCTCCAGCCGGCGGGCGACGACCTCGGGGGTGAACACCCGGCCGCTGCCGGCGCAGGTGGGACAGTCGGTCGTCATGGAGTGCCACAGCGACGGCCGGACCCGCTGCCGGGTCATCTCCACCAGGCCCAGCTCGGAGACGGCGAGCGCCTTGGTCCGGGCCCGGTCGCGGCCCAGGTGGGTCCGGAGCTCCTGGAGCACCTTGTCGCGGTTCGAGCGCGTCTCCATGTCGATGAAGTCGCACACGATGATGCCCCCGATGTCGCGCAGCCGGATCTGGCGGGCGATCTCGCGGGCGGCCTCGAGATTGGTCCGGAGGATGGTCTTCTCGGGATCCTTCTTGCCGGTGTAGCGGCCGGTGTTGACGTCGATGCTGATCAGCGCCTCGGTGGGCTGGATGATGAGCGAGCCACCGGTGGGCAGCTCGACCCGCGCCTTGAACAGGTCGCGAATCTCGGACTCGATGTCGAACTTGTCGAACAGCGGCGTCGGCTCGGTGTAGAGATGGACCCGATGAATCAGCTCGGGATCGATCTGGCCGAGATAGCCTTCGATTTCGTTGTAGAGCTCGCGGGAATCGACGTGAAGGGCGTCGACCTTGGCGCTGAAGAGATCGCGAATGATGCCCCGAGTGAGGCTGGTCTCGCGCTGAAGCAGCGCCGGCGCGCGGCGGACGAAGGTCTTCTTCCGGTTGATCTTCCGCCACAGCGCCAGGAGGGAGTCGATTTCCCGCCGGAAGTGCTCCTCGGTGACGCCCTCGGCGACGGTGCGGACGATGACCCCGCCGGCGTCCTTCGGCAGCAGCTTGGTCACCATCTCCCGCAGCTTGGCCCGCTGCTCCCGGCTCTCGATCTTCCGGCTTACGCCCACCTTGGAGGCGTACGGCATGTAGACCAGGAACCGGCCCGGCAGGGAGATCTGGGCGGTGACGCGGCAACCCTTGGTGCTGATCGGTTCTTTGGTGACCTGAACGGGGAGGGTCTGGCCCTTCTTGAGGATGTCCTGGATGTTGGGCAGCGGCCGGCGGGAGGAAATCTCCCGCTGACGACCTTCGCCCGCGGCGGACTTCTCGGTGGCGGCGGCCCCATTGCCGTTGCGACCTCGCCGGCGGCGGTCGCGCCCCCGCCAGCCCTTGCGCTCTCCCGCCGGGGCCTCCTCGCCCGGGGCGGCCTCCGCCTCGGTGATCGGATCGGCGGCCTCGGTGTCGGATTCGTCCTCGGCCTCTTCGACCGGGTCCTCGTCCTCTTCGGGCTCGAGCAGGTCGGAGGCGTGCAGGAAGGCGCTCTTTTCCTGCCCGATGTCCACGAAGGCGGCCTGGATGCCCGGCAGCACCGCCTCGACCCGGCCGAGGTAGATGTCGCCGACCGTGCGGCGGTGGTCCGGCCGGTCGACCAGGAGCTCCACCAGACGGTCGTCCTCCAGGATGGCCACGCGGGTCTCCCGCTGGCTCCCGTTGATCAGGATCTCGCGCTTCAAGTGATGCCCTCAGCCGCGACCGGGCGCCTGGCTCTGGCGCCGCCGCGCACGGCTCGCTGGGAAAGAGACTTGGCTCGGCACCCAAAGCGCCGGTCCGGGGGCGTGCCCGATCAGGAACACACGACAGCCCGCGAACCGGCGCGTCAGACTGCGCCAATTATATGTCGCGATGGAGCTTAGGGCAACTCAGTCGACCACCTGGCCGAGGATCTGGCGGGCGATGACCATCCGCTGGATCTCGCTGGTTCCCTCGCCGATCTCGCAGACCTTGGCATCCCGCATCATCCGCTCGACCGGGTACTCCGTGGTGTAACCGTAGCCGCCGAAGACCTGGACGGCCTTGGTCGTGGCCCGCATGGCCAGCTCGGAGCAGAACAGCTTGGCCATCGCCGCCTCCTTCTTGAACGGACGGCCGTTCTGCTTTAGCCAGGCGGCGTGGTACAGCAGGTGGGTCCCGGCCTCGATCTCGACGGCCATGTCGGCCAGCTGGAAGCTGATCCCCTGGAAGCTGCCGATGGGGCGGCCGAACTGCTTTCGGGCGCCGGCGTACTTGAGGGCCTCCTCATAGGCGCCCTCCGCGATGCCGAGGGACAGCGCCGCGATGCCGATCCGGCCACCATCGAGCGTCTTGAGAAAGTTGATGAATCCATGCCCCACCGTACCGAGGACGTTCTCCTTCGGGACGACGGCATCCTCGAAGATCAGCTCCCGGGTATCGCTGGCCCGCCACCCCATCTTGTCCTGCTTCTTCCCGGCGCGGACCCCCTTGGTCTTGGGCAGGTCGGGCGCGTGGCCCACCCCGAGCGCCCGGGCTCGATCGAGGTCCACCGTGTCCTTGGTGACGATGAAGCTGGTGATCCCCTTGTTCCCGCGCCCGGGCTCGGTCCGGGCGGTGGCCACGAAGATCTCGCCGACCCCGGCGTGGGTGATGAAGATCTTCGAGCCGTTCAGGAGATAGTGGTCACCCTTATCCACCGCGGTGGTGGCGGTACCGCCGGCGTCGCTGCCGGCGCCGGGCTCGGTCAGCCCGAAGCCGCCCAGCACCCGTCCGCCGGCCAGGAGCGGGACGTACTGGCGGCGCTGGGCCTCGGTTCCGAACTCCACGATCGGGGAGGTGCCCAGGTTGGTATGGGCGCTGATGGTGAGCGCGTGGCTGGCGTCGACCTTGGCCATCTCATGGATGGTGATGTAGTACGACAGCTGATCCATCCCGGCGCCGCCGAGCTCCTCGCTCCAGGGGACGCCCAGGAGTCCGAGCTCGCCCATGGCCTTGACGTTCTCCCAGGGGAAGGTCGACGTGCGGTCCAGCTCGGCCGCGACCGGCGCGATGTGGTTGTGGGAGAACTCGCGCACCATGTCGCGGACCTGATGATGATGCTCGGTGAAATAGAGGGAATCGTCCATGCGCCCGGTGGGGAGAAAGTGAGGGGAACGCGGGGCCGGCTCATCCGGTCGGGCCGTGCCCGGCGCGCGTGGCCGCTGCTGGGCCCGCTCGATCCGTGGCCCCAAGATAATGGTCGGGCGGGTGAGCCGCGACGATGGCCAGCAGGGCGGCGCCATGCTTGGCGAGCGCCCGCGGCCCCAATCC
>DATAOR010000287.1:0-6723 GCA_036265635.1 Gemmatimonadales bacterium | reverse complement strand
CAAGTGGCCGCCCAAGCGGTCGCCGGCCTGAAGCGCGCGCTCTAGATTAACTCTCCTGCCAACGCTATAACTATTGAATTCCGTTCTACTTAGTGTTGTACTTATGATGTGCACTGTGAACTCAGCTCCGGCCTCAGACTGGACCGTGAGACAGGCGCCGTCCACCGCCACGCTCTCACCAAGGACCAGATCTGAATAAGGCGCCGCGATCGACAGCTCGAGCCCGGCCTCGGTCGCCGAGCGGCCCGAGACACGGCCTACAGCGCTGACCAGGCCGGTGAACATCAGGGTCGGTCCAGCACCAGCAATGTGTCGTCCTCGCCCAGGGCCCGGCGCTCCGTCACCCGCCACCGGCGGGCGTCCGCCAGCGGCGTGGTCGGCAACCCGGCCAGCGCGGGGACCGCGCCGGCGCCGAGCCAGAGCGGGGTCTGGACCCAGTAGTACCGGTCGACCAGGTCCTCGGCCAGCAGGGCCCCCGCCAGGCGGCCCCCGCCCTCGACCAGGAGCGTGCCCACGCCGGCGCTCCTGAGCGTGCGCATCGCTCCGGCCAGGGTCCGTTCCCGCAGCACTGACAGCCCCGCCTGTTCCAGCTCGGTGATGCGCCGGTCGGGCGCGCCCGGCGATGCGATCACCATCGTCGGAAGCTCGCGGGCCGTGCGAACCAGCCGCAGCGAGGCCGGCACGTCGGCGTCCACGGCGAACACGATGCGCCGGGGCGGGGTCCGCGGCTGGAGCGGGCCGCGTACGGTAAGGGACGGATCGTCCGACCGGGCGGTCACCCCGCCCACCGCCACCGCGTCGAAGCCCGCCCGCAGCCATTGCACGAAATCCCGGGCGGGCTGCTGGGACAGCCAGCGGGCGTGGCCGTTCGCGTCCGCGATCCGATTGTCGATGGTGGTGGCCAGCTTCAGCGCAATGAACGGCCGGGTAGCATCACGCGCCTGCTGCAGAAAGGCCGCGTTCTGGGCCGAGGCCAACTGACCCAGGAGACCGATCTCGACCTCGATGCCTGCGGCGCGCAGGCGGCCGGCTCCGCCGGCCGCCAGGATGTGCGGGTCGGCCACGGCCGCCACTACGCGGCGCACGCCTGCCGCGATGATGGCGTCGGTGCACGGTGGCTGCTTGCCGGTGTGGGCACAGGGCTCGAGCGTGCAGACCAGGGTCGCGCCCCGGGCTTCCGCGCCCGCGGCCTCGAGCGCGATCGGCTCGGCGTGGCGGTCCCCGTACTCGGCGTGCCAGCCCTCGCCCGCGATCCGGCCGTTGGCCAACACCACCGCGCCGACCAGCGGGTTGGGCTGGACCCGGCCCCACCCCCGCCAGGCCAGCTCGACCGCGCGTGCCATGGCCGCGGATTCGGTCACCCTGGTCCCTGCCACCTCGCCGACCCCGGTCATCCGGTCACACCACTCAAGCCCGGAGAAAGCGGACCGCCGTCTCGCCGCGACGCACCTCGCCGATGGTCCAGGTGGCGACGCCAGCCTCGCGGGCGGCGCGGGTGGCATCCGCCACTACGGCGGGCGGCAGTACGGCGATGAGCCCGATGCCCAGATTGAACACCTCGCGCATCTCCTCGATCGAGACCTTGCCGCCCCGCTGCAGGGCAGTGAACAGCGGTGGCCAGGCCCAAGCCGTCGGATCTACCACCGCCTCGCAGCCGGCCGGCAGCACGCGCACCAGGTTCCCGGCGATCCCACCGCCCGTGATGTGGGCCAGCGCGTGCACCCGGCCGATCACCGGCATCACGCTTCTGGCATAGCTCTGGTGCACCGCGAGCAGCGCCTCGCCCACCGTGGCGCCGTCATCGCCCAGCCGATCGTCGAGGCCCAGTCGGAGAGTCTCGAACAGGATCCGCCGGGCCAGGGTGTAGCCGTTGGTGTGCAGCCCGGTCGAGGCGTATCCCAGCAGCACGTCGCCCGGGGCGACGGCGTCGCCGTGGATGGCCTCGTCCTCCTCCACCACCCCGATGATGGTGCCGGCGAGGTCGTAGGTGCCGGGCAGGTACAATCCCGGCATCTGGGCGGTCTCGCCACCGGCCAGGGCCATGCCGTGCGCCCGGCATCCCCGGGCGATGCCGTCGACCAGGCCCGCGATCGCCTCGACCCCCAGTCCGGCGCCGGCGATATAGTCCATGAACGCGATGGGGCGGGCGCCATGGACCAGGATGTCGTTGACACTGTGATTGACCAGATCCTCGCCCACGGTATCGAACCGCCCGGCCTGCAGCGCGACCAGCACCTTGGTGCCCACCCCGTCGGTGCTGAGCACCAGAGTCGGCCGCCGCATCCCCGCGGGCACCCGCACCATGCCGCCGAAGGCGCCCACCCGGCCGACCGACAGGGCCGTGCGGGTGGTGCCGACCGCGGCCGCGATTCTGGCCTTCGCCTCGTCGGCCCGGGCCAGGTCCACTCCCGCCGCCGCGTATTCGCCGGCCGAAGTCATGTCAGGGCCTCGGCCAGGCTTACATGGGTCAGGTCCTCGAACGCCCGGACCCGCGCGGTGACATCCTCGAGGGTGACCCCGTCGAACCCGCGGATGCCGAACTGCTCCACGGCATAGGAGCCCATGGTGGCGCCCACCACCATGGCCCGGCGGATGTGGTCGTCGGTGACGCTGCCCATGCGCGCCAAGTAAGCCATGAATCCGCCGGCGAAGGCGTCGCCGGCCCCAGTGGGATCGAACACGTTCTCGAGCGGATAGGCCGGCACGTAGAACGTCCGCCGAGGCTCGATCAGCAGGGCGCCGTGCTCGCCCTGCTTGATCACGACGCGCTTGGGGCCCTGACCCAGGATCCACCGGCCCGCCCGATGGATGTTCCAGTCGCCGCTCAACTCCCGGGCCTCCGTATCGTTGACCATTAGCACGTCGACCCGGGCGAGCAGCTCGAGCAGCGCCGACTTCTTGCTCTGGATCCAGTAATTCATTGTATCGCAGGCTACCAGGACCGGCTGCGACACCTGGCGGAGCACGCCGAGCTGAAGCTCCGGATCGATATTGCCCAGAAAGACGAACCTGGCCGACCGCCAGGCGTCGGGCAGCCTGGGCTGGAAGTCGGCAAAGACGCCCAACCGGGTCTCCAGCGTCTCCCGGCTCTGGAGGTCGTAGGAGTACTTGCCCTTCCACCGGAAGCTCTCACCCTCGGCGCGCTCCACCCCGCTCCAGTCGATCCCCCGCGGGGCCAGCTCCTCGAGCTCGGCGAGCGGATAGTCGCGACCGACCACGCCGACGACCTGCACCGGGTGGAGCAGCGCCCCCGCCACGCTGAAGTACACGGCCGAGCCGCCCAGCGCGTCCGCCGTCTCACCGAACGGCGTGAAGATCGAATCCAGCGCGATGCTGCCGACGACGAGCAGGCTCATCTGATCACATCCGATCGGGGGCGGAGATGCCGAGCAGCGACAGGCCATTGGCCAGCACGATGCGGGCGGCGCGGGCGAGCAGAAGACGGGCCTGCTCCGTGGGCGCGCCCTCGGGCGCGCCCACGGCACGGGTGTGATGGTACCAGGCATGGACCACCGTGGCCAGCTCGTGCAGGAACACGGTGATCCGGTGGGGCTCCCGCTCTCGGCCGGCCTTTTCCACGATCTCGGGAAAGGTGACCAGCTTCTTGAGCAGCTCGACGTCCTGCGGCGCGGGCAGCGCGGCGAGATCCAGCGCGCCCGTCACGGCCTCGGGCACGCGCTCCGCGGTGCGGAAGATCCCGCTCAGCCGGGCGTGGGCCATCTGGACGTAGAACACCGGGTTCTCGTCGGTCTGGCGCTTGGCCAGGTCGATGTCGAAGTCGAGTGGGCTGGCACCCTTGCGCATGAGGAAGAAATATCGGGCGGCATCCACGCCGACCTCTTCGTAGAGGTCACGCAGGGTGACGAACTCGCCGCTCCGCTTCGACATCTTCACCTCTTCCCCGCCCCGGACCACCTTGACCAGCTGGACCAGGGCCACGTCGAAGAAGTCCGGCCCGTAGCCCAGCGCGGCCAGCACGGCCCGCATGCGCGGGATGTAGCCGTGGTGGTCCGCGCCCCAGACGTCGATGGCCCGATCGAAGCCGCGCTCGTGCTTGTCGATGTGATAGGCGATGTCGGGCACCAGATAGGTGTAGCTCCCATCGCTCTTGCGAAGCACCCGGTCCTTGTCGTCGCCGAAGGCCGTGGTGCGGAGCCACAGCGCGCCGTCGGCTTGGAAGGTCAGCCCGCGCTCGGCCAGCAGCGCGAGCGCTCGAGCCACCTGCCCCGAGCCGTAGATCGCCTGCTCCGACGTCAGCACGTCGAACCGTACGCCGAAGTCGGCCAGGTCGCGATCCTGCTCGTGCCGCTGGATGACCAGGGCCCGCGCCCGGCAGCGGCGGATGCCCTCCTCGTCGGGCAGCTCGGCGAACCCGGGCCCTTCGCGCTCGAGCAGCTGGCGGGCATTGTCGCGGAGGTATTCGCCGTGGTAGCCGCCCTCCGGAATCGTTGCCGGATGGCCGGCGAGCTGGCGGACCCGAGCCCAGAGGCTTTCGGCCAGCCGGTCGATCTGGACCCCGGCATCGTTGATGTAGAACTCGCGGGTCACCCGGTGGCCCGACCACTCGAGCAGCGCGGCGATGGCGTCGCCCAGCGCGGCGCCGCGGCCGTGGCCCACGTGGAGCGGGCCGGTCGGGTTGGCGGAGACGAATTCGACGTTGACCTTGAGGGCGGGCGCCGCAGCGGCACGGCCGTAGCCCGGGCCCTGCTCCAGGATGGCGCGATGGGCGGCCGCGAGCTGGTCCTGAGCCAGCCAGAAATTGATGAAGCCGGGGCCCGCGATCTCGGTCCGGGCCACCAGGCCTGAGGAGAGCTGCAACTCCTCCAGGACCCGCTCGGCGGTCTTCCGGGGATTGGCCCGCTCGCGCTTGGCCAGCACCATGGCCAGGTTGGTGGCCAGATCCCCGTGGCCCGCGTCACGCGGCCGCTCCAGCACGAACTCCACCCCGTCGGCGCCGAGTCGCGAGGCGACCCTCGCGAGCTCGGCCCGCAGCGCGTCACTCACTCGGACGCGGCCTTGCCTTCGCGGCGAGTCGGGGCGGTCTTGGCCGGTTTCGGGTCGGGTTTCGCCGCCGGGGCGGGCTTGTCCGACTTGGCGTCAGCCTTGGCCGGTTCGGTTTTCGATTCGGCCGGCTTGTCGCTTTCGGCCTTCCGGGGACCCTTTCCGTCCTTGCCGTAGTCGGTGATGTAGAAGCCGCTCCCCTTGAACACCAACCCGGCACCGCCGGAAATTTGCCGCACGGCTGGCTTGCCGCAGACCGGGCACTTGGCCCGCGGCCTCTCGGTCATCTTCTGGAACTTGTCGAAGAGGTGCCCCTCGGGGCACTGGTACTCATAGGTCGGCATCGTCGCTCGCAGAGGGGTAAACAAAATCAGCGGCGAAAGTTAGCCGTTGGGCTGGGGGCGTTCAAGTGAGCCGCTCCGGGCGGCTCAGACCGGGCGATACACGCCCCAGACCTGGCGCAGCGCGTCGCTGATCTCGCCCAGGGTGGCGCGGGCGCGGACGGCCTCCACTATTGGCGGCATGAGCGGGGCCGACCCGGCGGCCGCAGATCGAAGGGTGGTGAGCGTGGCTCGCACCGCCGCCGGGTCGCGCCGGGCGCGGACCGCGGCGAGACGCGCCCGCTGTTGTCCCTCGAGCGCCGAGAAATCCGGCGCCTCGATCGAAGGCGGGGGTGAATCGTCGGTGAACCGGTTGAGTCCCACCACCACCTGGGCCCCGGATTCCTGGGCCTGCTGCAGCTCATAGGCGCTCCGGGCGATGGCCTCCTGGAAGAACCCCCGCTCGATCGCGCGGGCCGAGCCGCCCAGGGCATCCACCTCCTCGACCAGGGCACGGGCTCCGCGCTCGATCTCGTCGGTCAGGCTCTCCACGTACCAGCTGCCGGCCAGGGGATCAACTACCTGGGCCACGCCGCTCTCGTAGCCGAGCACCTGCTGGGTCCGCAGTGCCAGCGTGGCGCTTTCGGCGGTCGGTAGCGCCAGGGCTTCGTCATATCCGTTGGTGTGGAGCGACTGGGTTCCGCCGAGGACGGCCGCCAGCGCCTGCACCGTGACCCGGACCACGTTGGTCAGCGGTTGCTGCGCCTGCAGCGTGACGCCCCCGGTCTGGGTGTGGAACCGGAGCCGGGCGGTGGCATCGCCGGCCCCGAACCGCTCTCGGGCCAGCCGGGCCCACAGCCGGCGGGCGGCCCGAAACTTGGCCGTCTCCTCGAACAGGTTGTTGTGGCTGGCGAAGAAGAACGACAGTCTCGGGCCGAACGCATCCACCGCCAGCCCGGCCTCAATGGCTACCCGGACGTACTCGAGGGCATTGGCCAGGGTGAATCCCACCTCCTGGACCGCAGTGGCGCCCGCCTCGCGCATGTGGTAGCCGCTGATCGAGATCGGGTTGAAGCTCATGGCTTCGTCGCTGACGAAGCGGAAGATGTCGGCCACCAGCCGGAGCGACGGCGCCGCCGGATAGATGTAGGTGCCGCGGGCGATGTACTCCTTGAGCACGTCGTTCTGCACGGTGCCGGTCAACCTGGCGCGGGCGACGCCCTGCTCCTCGCCGACCACGACGTACATCGCCAGCAGGATCCCGGCGGTGGCGTTGATCGTCATCGAAGTGGAGACCCGGTCCAGCGGGATGTCCCGGAACAGCTCCGCCAGGTCGTCGACCGTATCGATGGCGACGCCTACGCGGCCCACCTCGCCCTGGGCCATCGGATGGTCGGAGTCG
>DATAOR010000286.1:0-40329 GCA_036265635.1 Gemmatimonadales bacterium | reverse complement strand
ACCCGCACCGACCCGCCGCCATGGATCGGAGCCGTATGGGACCGACTTTCGCCGCCGCCCGCGAGTTTCTGCTGGCCCACCGAGAGCGCTACGACGATGCCTACCGTGGCTTCCGCTGGCCCGCGCTCGATCGCTTCAACTGGGCGCTCGACTGGTTCGACGCCCACGCCCTCGACAACCACCGGACCGCGCTCTGGCTGATCGCCGATGGACGGCCGGACGTGCGCTACTCCTACGCCGAGCTGTCGGCCCGGAGCTGCCGGGTCGCCCACCTGCTTCGCCGGCTGGGGCTGCGCCGGGGCGACCGGTTGCTGCTCATGCTGCCCAACGTGGCCCCGTTGTGGGAGACCCTGCTTGGCGCCATGAAGCTGGGCGCCGTGCTGGTGCCGACCACCACCCAGCTGAGCCGTCGGGACTTGGCGGATCGCCTCACCCGCGGCGCCATCCGGGCGGTAGTGACCGATGGCGAGGGCGCGGCCAAGCTCGATGACCTGGCAGCCGGCATCATCCGTCTGGCGGTGGGCGACGCGCCGCCCGGCTGGACACCGTTCAGCGCGGCCGAGGCCGAGTCCGCCGACTTCACGCCCGACGGTCCCACCCGGGCGACCGATCCGCTGCTGCTCTACTTCACCTCCGGCACCACGGCGCAGCCCAAGCTGGTGCTGCACAGCCAGCAGAGCTATCCGGTCGGCCATCTGTCCACCATGTACTGGATCGGGCTCCGGCAGGACGACGTGCACTGGAACATCAGCTCACCCGGCTGGGCCAAGCATGCCTGGAGCAGCACCTTCGCGCCGTGGAACGCGGGCGCCACCGTATTCTCCTACGACTATGCCCGCTTCGATCCCCGGCGGACGCTCGAGACCATTGTCCACTGCGGCATTACCACGCTCTGCGCGCCGCCGACGGTGTGGCGGATGCTGGTCGGTGAGCCCCTGGCCGACTACCGGGTAGGGCTGCGGGAGGTGGTCGGCGCGGGCGAGCCGCTCAACCCCGAGGTGATCGAGCGGGTCCGCCGGGCGTGGGGGCTGGTGATCCGGGACGGGTACGGACAGACCGAGACTACCGCGATGGTGGGCAACCCGCCCGGTCAGGCGGTCAAACCGGGCTCGATGGGCCGGCCGCTGCCGGGCTACCGGGTCGCCCTGCTGGATCCGCACGGCCGCGAGGTCGAGGAAGGCGAGATCGCCCTGCCGCTCGCCGCCCGTCCGCTGGGCCTGATGGACGGCTATCTCGACGACGAGGCGCTCGCGGCGGGAGCCTTCCGCGACGACTATTATCGCACCGGCGACGTGGCCACCCGGGATGCCGACGGCTATCTGACGTATGTCGGCCGGTCCGACGACGTGTTCAAGAGCTCCGACTACCGGATCAGCCCGTTCGAGCTCGAGAGCGCCCTGATCGAGCACCCCGACATCGCCGAGGCGGCGGTGGTGCCCAGCCCCGATCCGGTTCGGCTCAGCGTGCCCAAGGCCTTCGTGGCGCTCCGGCCCGGTGTGCCGCCGACTCGCGACACCGCGCTGGCACTGTTCCGCTTCGTCCGGGACCGGCTCCCCAGCTACAAGCGAGTCCGGGCGATCGAGTTCGCCGAGCTGCCCAAGACCATCTCGGGCAAGATCCGCCGGGTCGAGCTGCGGCGGTTCGAGGCCGCGCCCCGGCCGGACGGCGCGCGGGCCACCGAGTTCTGGGCCCGCGATTTCCCCGAGCTGTCAGCCGCCGGCCCGCGCGACTGAGCGCGCCCCGGCCCGCCGCCGGCGCCACACCAGCCACCCTCCCGCCAGCAGCAGCGCCAGCCCGGCGGCGATCCATCGCCCTTGGATCCACCAGGGCGGCAGCCGGAGCGGCACCCGTACCAGGGGGTCGCCGACCACGGTGAAGCCGGCCCACTCGCCCGGCGGCGCGCCCCGCCGCATGGCGGTAAGCTTGGCCTCGCGCAGCGCGTCGGCCACGGGGGCGCCGCGGGCCAAACCGGCGTACAAGTCGTGCACCAGCCGCACCGTGCTCCGGTCGCCGATCCGCCACTGGGTCGCCACCACGGACCGGGCGCCGGCCTCGAGCAGCGGGGTGGTGAGCCCCTGGACGCCTTCTCCGACCACGGTCACACCGCCCGCGGTGCGGCAGGCCGACAGCACCACCAGGTCGGCGCCGAGCCTGAGGGCTGCCAGGTCCGCCGGCGAGAGGAACCCGTCCTCTCCCGCCCCGGGCGCCAGCGCCAGCGAGGTCCGCGCGATCGAGCCCTCGTCCACCAGCGCGTGGGTCGCCAGGTGGATCACCCGGAACCGGTCGACCGGCGTGTGCTTGAGCCACGCCTCACTGGCCTCGGCCCGGAGCCGCACCTCGGCCGTCGGGGCGAACCGGGCCACGTCCCGGGCCTCGATGCCGCTCGCGGCCAGGCGGGGCAGGCCGCCGGCAGCGGCGTAGGCTCCCCGGAAGACCTCCCCGTCCCTGGCCGCGGCCGCGCTCCCCTCGTTGGCGAACACGGGATCGCCCAGCGCCAGCAGCGCCGCCGGGGCCGCGCGCGGCGAAGGCGGACGCGTCAGCAGCACCGTCGCCACGGCCCCGGAGGGCGCCAGGCTGATGGTCCATCGTTCGAGCGCGGCCCGGCCGTCGGGCAATCGAAGCGCGTCGAAGGCGAGCCGGTGGAGCGGCCCGTCGGGCACCACGATGAGATGGTCGACCGAGTCGGGCAGCGCCGCCGCCATCGGCGCCACGACGGCGGCGCCGAGGCTCCGAGCCAGCGCGCCGGCATCCTCGCCCGCCTCGAGCAGGGCGGCGTACCGCTCGGTCGGCTCCGCCAGCGAGTCGGCGGAGGCCAACAACCGGGCCGTCACCCCGGCGCGGGTCACCAGGAACAGTGTGGTCGGCGCGCCCTCGGTTCCGGCCACGAACTCCGCCACCGCGGTACGACCGTCCGGCAGCCCGCCGGCGATCGCCGCCGCCGTAGCGGGCCGATCGCGGTGCGGGGCGACGGTGGCGCTCGTTTCGCGCAGCGCCTCGGCCTGGGTCAGCCGATCGGCCAGCGCGCGGGCCCGCCTGGACTCGGCCAGCGTGAAGGCGGCCGTGGCCCGGCCACCCCGGGCCAGCGCGGCGATCACGGCGGCGGTGGCCCCCTGGGGGTCGTACTCGCCCAGCGTAGTGGCGGCAAAAGCGTACTGCCGGAGCTCGTCGGCGCCAAGCGAGGCCCGCCACGTCTCCAGGGCCGCCCCCGCTTCGGTCAGCTCGCGCTCGGCCCGGTCGAGCTCGCCCGACTCGGCCCAGGCCTGGGCCAAACGGGTGCGGACCGTGTAGCGGATCAGCTGGTCGTCGGGCGAGGTGCGTCGGAAGAACTCGGTCAACAGCCGGACCGCGCCCTTGGCGTCGCCCCGCGCCAGGGCCAGCCGGCCGCGGTCGTACTGGATCGGTCCCCGCATGTCGTCGAAGCCGCGGGCCCGGGCACTCGAGTCCGCTCCATCGAGCTGGCGCTCGGCCTCGGCCCAATCGCGCCGGCGGATGGCCACCCGCGCCAGTGCCTGGCGCATCAGCACCACCGGCTCGAAGATGTCGACCTGGCCGGCCTGGTCGAGCACCCGCTGAAAGGCGTCGCGGGCGCCGGCGAGATCGCCCATGGCGGCCCGTACCTCACCCACGTTCTGCTGGGCGATCAGCCGGGCCTCCACCAGTCCCAGCGAGTCGTTGAGCGCGGCGGCCCGAGCGAACTGGTCGGCCGCCGTGCGGAGGTCGCCCACCCGCAGGGCCAACATGCCCATCCCGCCGTACGCGTTGGCCAGGCGCTGGCGGTTGCCCGAGATGGTGGCGTGGGCCAGCACCTGCCCCAGCGCAACCTTGGCCTCGCCCAAGCGGCCGTAGGCCTGGAGAATGTCGCTCCGCCGGGATTCGAGCCGGGCAATCCCGGCGTGCTCGTGGGTGGCTCGGAGCAGGCTCAACGCCCGATCCATGGTGGCCAGGGCCGAGTCGTTGTGGTTGCGGAAGCTCTCCAGCAGCCCTTCCGCCTCCAGGCAGTGACCGGTGAGTTGCCGTTCCCGGGTCCGCTCGGCCATGGCGATCCCCTGGCGCACCAGGGACGAGCCCGTGGCGTCGCCCCGGACGCCGGCGTAGAGCCCCCGCCGGCAGAGGTATTCGGCCCGGTCGCGGCTGTCGCCGGGCGGGAGCAGCGGCAGCACGCTGTCGAGCGTGCCGTACAGGGCCCGGGGGTCGCCGCTCCGGGTGTTGGTGAAGCCGATCAGCCCGGCGATTTCCGCAGCCCGGTCTCCCAGGCGGCGCGCGTCCCGCATCGCTCCCTGCAGCAGCGAGTCGGCCGCCCGCATCTCGCCCCGCGAGTTGGCCACGCGGTACAGGCCCAGCCGGGCCTGCACCGTCCACTGATCGGTCGCACCCGCCCGGTGGTCCAGCAGGCCGGCGAGGAGCCGCTGAGCCCGGCCAAAGTCGTAGGTCTGGCGGGCAATCGTGGCCAGCCCGAGCGTGGCCGCGGGATCGGTGCTGTCACTTGCGAGGATCGCCTCCCACCGGCGCATCACCGTGGGGAGGCTGTCGTCTTGAACGGCGCGCTCAGCGCTTCGGACCACCGTCGCCGCGGCGGACGCCCCGGCCTGAACGGACGGGGCCGCGCTGTGCGCTACCGAGGCCCGAGCCTGAACGGACGGGGCCGCGCCGTGCGCGGCCAACGTGCCCAGGAGACCCGGCACGAGCAGGACCGACAGGAACCGTGGGTGACGACGAGGCATGCGATGGGAGGAAAGCAGACGCGGGCAAGCTAGTGCCGCGGCGACGAAGCGGGAAGTGGCGCGGACGCCGGAGGGGGCGTGCTAGCCGCGGCGCTTCCGGTAGAGGCCGTCGAAGCTCACTTGCCAGGTCGCCCCGCGGTCGGCCGAGGTCTCCCACAGTTGCCGCACCGTTCCATCGGTATTGCGGCGAAAGCTCAGCCGGTGCTCGATGACACTGCCGTCAGCCTGCCGCACCTGCCCGTGATAGGTCAACGTGCCACCCTCGTACCGGCCCGCCAGCTGCAGGACGTTCCCGGTGCTGGCGACCCACACCTGGTGCCATTGCCCGTCGCGCCGATCGTAGAAGTTGAGGCTCTGGCCGGTTTCGCCGCCCGCCCCCGACCAGTGCTCGTGCACCAGACAGCCTCGTTCCTCCAGGGTGACGAGGTTGGTGCCGGCGGCCCGCCCCCGCATGGTCACGTCCCAGCGGCCGAGCCAGAAGTCGAGCTGACGATGTTCCGCGGCATCGCACCGGGGAGGCTGCTGCCGTCCCGGGGACTGCGCCGCCAGCAGGATCGGCAGTCCGGCGCCTGCGCAGACCATCAGCCGGAGCAGCCGGGCCGCCCCGGCACCGGGGAGAGAGGTCATGCCCTGGAGACGGCGGGCGCCGTCCTGCCAACACCTGTCCGGCGTCCCCACCACCGGCCAACACCTGTCCGGCGTCGCCACCACGGGCAGAAGCTGCTGCCGGTGATCGGCCTCCTACCAACGGCCTCCGCCGGCCGCCCGACTAGCGGGGCCGACCCCTGCCCTGCCCCATCATCTCCTCGAGCGTTGCCAGCGAGGTCACCTGGGCCGCCTTGGCCAGCGACTCAGCCATGTCCGACCGGACCGGGCCGTCTCCGTCCGGCGTGATCTGCGCCCGCCAGTCGGCCGACAGCGCCGGCACCGTGATGGCGCTGCCCGAACGGGCGCGCCGCAGCGAGAAGTCGAAGCCGACTTCCCAGAGCGACTTCACCTTGGGCAGTCGGGGCCCGGCGGCCGCCGGCAGGTCGAGCCCCCACCGCTCGGCGATCGTGCGGAGGATCGAGGTGTGCTCGAAGACCTCGCTGACCACGGCCCGCGGGGTGAACGGGCTGGCGACGATGGTCGGCACCCGGACGCCAAGCACCTCCCAGGGCTCCGGCCGAGCCTCGGGCGTGGCCGGCGGAGCGACATGGTCGAAGAACCCGCCGTGCTCATCGTAGGTCAGGATGAAGGCCGTGCTCTTCCAGCTGGGACTCGACCGGAGCGCCCGGAGCACGTAGCCCAGGAACTGCTGGCCCCGGCGGGGATCGTGGGTCGGGTGGTCGTCGGCCGAGCTGTAGGGCGGCTCGACGATGGCCACCTGCGGCAGGGTGTCGGCCTTGCAGTCCGCCACGAAATCCGCCAGGGTCCCCGCATTGGCATCCCGGTTGTTGGCGAACCCCGGCCAGAGGGCGAGCATCGACAGCTCGGACGGCAGCTTGTACGTCTTCCAGGTGATTCCGCTCCGGCCGCCTCGCTTCCGCTCCCAGGCGCCCCAGATCGGGTCCGGCTTGCGCCGAAAGGCGGTCTTCCACGTGGTCGTCACGACGTCGCCGGGATCGCCCGCCATGGCGAAGACCCGGTTCGGATGGGTCGAGCCGAGAAACGAGCTGTGCCAGTGGTCGAACAGGGTGAACTGGTCGGCCAGCTGGTACAGCACCGGCAGCGTTTTCCGGGTGTAGTAGCCCATCACCACCCGGCCCATCTGCCGGAGATCGGGCGGCGCCGGGGCGGCCGTGCCCAGCAGCGGACTCACGTTCGCCGGAGTGGGACGGGAGGCCAGGGTCCGGGTATGGAACGCCTCGTAGGTCGAGACGAACCCGTCCATCCGTTCCCCGTTCCACTGCTGCCGCACCTCGGGGCCTTCGTGGGGCGGATCGAAGAATTCCAGACGGACGTCGTCCAGCGGCCAGGGCGGCACCCCGATATCGCCAGGGCCGTCGTGGAGATGGCGGTTGATCGGCAAGGCACGCCCCAGCCCTTCGATATCGTCACGGTCCTCCGGCGGCAGGTTCAGGGCGCCCAGATAGTGGTCGAAGGAACGATTCTCCATCATCACCAGCACGAAGTGCTGGATCTGGTCCATGGCCATGGATTCTCCGCGTGGCGAAACCGGGGGCGGCCGTCAGCAGCGAGCGCTCGGTCGCGTCGGACCGCAGGTTGCGACCGCCCGGCGAACAGTGTAAGTGTAACGACTGGCAAGTGCTGTCCCACGTGTCCGGCGGGCCTCGAACCGATGGGTAGTCCTCGTATGCGTATCGCGATGATCTCGACGCCGTTTGTCCCCGTTCCACCCCACCACTATGGCGGCACCGAGCTGGTTGTCCACGAGCTGGTCGAGGGGCTGCTCGACCGGGGCCACGATGTAACCCTGTTCGCCACGGGCGACTCCCGGACGCGCGCCCGGCTGGCCTCGTACTATCCTCGAGCCGTCTGGCCGCCCGCTCCCTTTCCCGACCTCAATCATACCGCGTGGGCCATGGCCGAAGTGGCCCGGGGCGAGTTCGATGTCATCCATGCCCATTCGGCGGCCGCGCTGGCGCTCGGCCGGCTGGTGGCCGATAGGCCGATGGTCTATACCCTCCATCATGCGGCCGAGCCCGAGCTGAGCGAGTACTACCGCGACTATCCCCAGGTGGCCTTCGTGGCCATCTCCGATGACCAGCGCCGCCGTGAGGCCGGGGTCCCCCGGAGCACGGTGATCCACCACGGGCTCGACCCCTCGCGCTTCCAGTGGACGGCCCGCCCCGGCGACTACGTCTGCTTCGTGGGGCGGTTCGCCCAGGAGAAGGGCATCCATACGGCTATCGACGCGGCGGCCCGCGCCGGCGTGCCCATCAGGGTCGGCGGCGAGGTGCACCCGCGCGATCGGGAGTTCGGCAGGCTGGAGGTGGCGCCCCGGCTCCGGCTGCCCCACGTGGAGTACCTCGGCTGCATCGGCACCGACCGCAAGGTTCCCCTGCTCCGCGACGCCCGGGCGCTGCTCTCGCCCATCGAGTGGAACGAGCCGTTCGGGCTCATCCTGATCGAGGCCATGCTGTCGGGCTGTCCGGTGGTGGCCTACCCGCGGGGCAGCGTGCCCGAGCTGATCGAGCACGGCGTCACCGGCCTCATCGCCGAATCCGCGGACGAGCTCGTCCAAATGATCCAGCCCGGCGGCCCGGTCGACCAGCTCGATCGGCAGCGCATCCGGTCGATCGCCGTCAGCCGCTTCACCCACCGGCGGATGTCCGCGGAGTACGAACAGGTCTACCAGTCGGTTGCTGCTCGGACCGCGTCGCGGTGGCCGATTACCGCGGCATGAGCCGCACGGTCGATGCGCCGGCGCCGGCCTCACGCGAGGGTGGACCCGGCCGGGCTCACCCCGTCAGCATGGCCGAAGCCGTCGGCTACCCCGCGCTCGAGTGCGCCAGCGAGCGGCTGGCGGAGCGCAGCCTCGTGCTCAAGCACGATCGCCTGTTCATGCTGGCCGATCCTCACGGCAACATCGCGCCGGCCGGCGTCTGCTCCCTGGGGCTGTTTCACGACGATACCAGGATTCTGAGCCACTATGCGGTGAGCTTCCGCGGCGGGCCGCCCGACCTGCTGTCGGCCCAGGTGCCCAGCGCGTACTGCGCCCAGGTGGACCTGGCCGTCGGCAACCTGGTGTTCGGCGGCGATCCGTGGGATCCCAAGAACGTCGTTCACGTCCGGCGCGAGCTCGCCCTGGACCATCGGCTGCTGGAGCGACTGACCCTGACCGGATACCTTGGCGCGCCGGTCGATTTCTGGGTCGAGCTGGAGCTGGGCTGCGACTTCGCCGACATCTTCGAGGTGCGCGGCTGGCGCCGGCCCGCCCGCGGGCAATACTACGCCCCGTCCGCCGAGGATGGTCGACTGGCCTTCGCCTACCAGGGGCGTGATGGCCGGACCGTGCGGACCATCGTTCGCTTTCGGCGGCCGCCGGACCACCGCACCGGGCGCACCGTCCGGTGGGACCTCCGGCTCGAGCCCAACCATCCGATCGAGCTGGAATGGGAGGTTGGGACCGAGATCGACGCCGCGACCGGGCGTCCCGGTCCGAACCTGGAGGAGGCGCGGGCCGACCTGGCTCGCGCCTACCGGGCCTGGCACGACGACAACAGCCGGTGGGAGACCGACGCCGCCGAGTTCGACGGGCTGCTCCACCGTGCCGCCGACGATCTTCGGGCGCTCTACGTCGAGGCCGACGGCGACAGCGTGATCTCCGCCGGCATTCCCTGGTACTCGACGGTCTTCGGCCGCGACTCCATCATCACTTCGCTCCAGACCCTGCCGCTGCAACCGCGGATTGCGGTCGATACCCTGCGCTACCTGGCCAAACGGCAGGGGCAGCGCGAGGACGAATACACCGAGGAGCAGCCCGGCAAGATCCTTCACGAGCTGCGCCGCGGCGAGATGGCCCGGAGCGGCGAGATCCCTCACGTGCCCTACTTCGGCAGCGTGGACGCCACCCCTCTCTGGCTCATCCTGCTGCACGAAACCTGGCGTTGGACCGGCGATGCCGAGCTGATCCGCGGCCTGCTGCCGCACGCCGACCGGGCGCTCGAATGGATCGACCGTTTCGGGGACCGCGACGGGGACGGCTTCGTCGAGTACGCCCGGACCTCGGCCAAGGGGCTGGTGAACCAGGGGTGGAAGGATTCGGGCGACGGTATCCCCTTCCCCGACGGTCGCCTGCCGGAGCCGCCGATCGCGCTGGTCGAGGTCCAGGGATATGTCTACGACGCCAAGCTGCGGATGGCCCAGTTATACCGATTCCTGGGACACACCGAGCGGGGAGCGGCGCTGCGCCGCGAGGCGGCGGAGCTGCGCAACCGGATCCGGTCGGCGTTCTGGATGGAGAAGGCCGGGATGTTTGCCGTGGCGCTCGATGGCCGGAAGCAGCCGATCCCCACCGCCACGACCAATGCCGGGCACCTGCTGTGGAGCCGGGTCCCCACCCCGGAGATGGCCCGGCGGATCGCGGCTCGTTTTCTCGAGCCCGACTTCTTCTCCGGGTGGGGGGTGCGGACCCTCAGTGCGAACCATCCGGTGTTCAATCCGATGAGCTACCACAACGGCTCGATCTGGCCGCACGACAACGCCATCCTCGTCCTGGGGATGGCGCTGCATGGCCATGCCCGGGCCGCCCTGCCGATCGTGCGCGCGCTGTACGAGGCCGGCACCCGAGCCGATTTCCAGCGGCTGCCCGAGCTCTACTGCGGCATGCCTCGCCTGCACGGTGCCCGGCCGGTGAACTATCCGGTGAGCTGCACGCCCCAGGCCTGGGCCTCGGGCTCGCTGTTCATGCTGCTCCAGGCCCTGCTGGGACTCTACCCCGAGGCCCCGGCGCGCATTCTCCACGTCCGCGACCCGGTGCTGCCGGACTTCCTCAATACGCTGTCGGTGTCGGGCCTGGCCATCGGCGGCTCGCGTGTGTCGCTCCAGTTCCGCCGCCACGGCTCCCGGACGCTGGCCAACCTGTTGAACATCGAAGGGGATCCGCTCCAGGTCCGGATCGAGCTGAGTTGACAGCAGCTCTCGGGAAGCGAGCTATATAACTCTGTGGTATAGAGTTAAGCGAACGGTGGTAGGGAGTGAAGCGAAGTCAGGCAGGAATTGCGAGGCCGAGTGCTGAAGTAGTAGTAAGGGAAACGACCGACAGTCCTTCCGCCTCGATGGCCGCTCTCCCGCCCTGCTCCCGATCCACCACGGCCAGGACCCCCACGACCTGCCCGCCCGCCTCCCGGATGGCCGCAATCGCCCGCTTGGCGGACCCGCCCGAGGTGATCACATCCTCGACGACGACCACCTGGTCGCCGGGGGCGAAATTGCCCTCGATCAGCCGGCCTGTGCCGTGGTCCTTGGTTTCCTTGCGCACGCTGAACGCGTCGATCGCCGGGCCGCTCGACCAGCTGGCCCCGGCCACCGCATAGGCGACCGGGTCGGCGCCCATCGTCAGTCCTCCGATGCCGCGCGGCTGCCAGCCGGCGGACCGGATGGCCGCCAGGCCCAGGCGGCCGACCAGCACCTGGCCTTCGGCGCTCATGGTGGACGGGCGGCAATCGATGTAGTAGGAGGAGCGTTGACCCGAGGCGAGCACGAAATCGCCCCGGCGGACGGAGCGGTTCAGCAGGAGGCGACGGAGGAGTGCCTCGTCGCTCACTCTCCGCTCTTGCCGAACAGCGAGGAGAGAAATCCTCGCTTGCCCCCGCCCTGCCGAACCGCGGTGCACAGCTGGGCCGCGAATTCGTCCACCGTCTTGGAGCGCTTGGCCAGATCTCGTTCCAGCCCGCGCATCACGGCGGCTTCGATCGGGGGTGGAAAGCGGAGCCCTTTGACCGCCTGATTCAACGGCACCGGCTGCTGCGTAAGTAGTTGCTGAAACAACTCCCGAGGGCTCTTGCCGGTAAACGGCAACTCCAGAGTCAACATGTAGTACGCAATCGTCGCCAGGCTGTAGACGTCCGCCTGCTCGTTCACCAGCTCGCCGCTCAGTGTCTCCGGCGCCACGTACTGGAGCGTTCCTACGAAGAAGCCGGCCCGGGTCAGCCGCTCCTCCGGGTTGAGCTCAGCGTCCCGGGCGATCCCGAAGTCCAGCAGCTTGGCCGTCTGGGTGGCCGGGTCGTACATGATGTTGGCTGGCTTGAGATCCCGATGAATGATCCCGGCCTTGTGGGCGGACGCCAGCGCGGCGCCGAGCTGCTCAATGATCGTCGCCACCAGCGGCGGGGCCAGCCGGCCCGAGCGGTTGATGAACTCGGCCAGCGGCTCGCCCTGGGCCCATTCGAGGGCCAGGTAGTGCAGCCCGTCGGTGGCGCCGAAGTCGTAGGTCTGGACGATGTTGGCGTGCCGCACCCGGGCGCCGTACTCGGCCTCCCGGAGGAAGCGTTTGACGGCGATGGGATCCTGGGCCAGTCGGGGACGAAGAATCTTGACCGCCGCCCGGCCGCGCTCGGGATGCTCGGCCCGGTACACCGTGGCAGTGCCGCCCTCGCCGATGTACTGCGCGAGGTGGTAGCCGGCCACCGTGCGACCTACCATGTTGTCCGCGTTCATGGATCCGCCAAGCTACCGAGAATCCGACCCGGCAGCAAGTTGCGTGAGTGCTGTTCCTGAGCGAGCTTAACCCTCCTGCGTGCTCGCGGTCGTGCGAGCGGGCTGGACTACACTTCCGGAGTAGCTGATGCATCGGCTGGTGACGGCGGCGGTTCTTGGCGGGCTGACGGTCGGCTGCGGCAGCTGGAGTCGGGTGGGCAGCGAGCACGAGCCCTCGCCGTCCGAGACCTTCACCCGGGTCCTCAACAGCACCCAGTACTACCAGCAGCTGGGCCGGCTCGCCGCCGACCAGCCGCTCCCCTTCGTCGGCAACGTCGCCTTCGTCGCCGGGCCGGCCGATTCCGTCGTCGGCGTGCTGGGCCTCTCGCTCGAGAACCGGGCCTTGGCATTCCAGCGCGAGGGCAATGTCTTCGTGGCCCGCTACCGGGTCAGCCTGTCGTTCAAGCGGAGCGACCGGCCGTCGGTCGATGTGGCCCGGGAGGAGGTCGTCCGGGTCTCGACCTTCCAGGAGACCCAGCGGAGCGACGAGAGCGTGCTGTTCCAGCAGGTGCTCCGCCTGCTGCCCGGGACGTACCACGTGAGCGCCACGGTGCGCGACATGTCGTCCACCTCCGAGAGCCGGGCCCAGGCCGACTACGTGGCGCCCGACTTCGGCGCCGGGTCCGCCAGCGCGCCGATTCTGGCCTACCAGGCGACGG
Organism: Gemmatimonadales bacterium; assembly: GCA_036265635.1. Classification (GTDB taxonomy): domain Bacteria; phylum Gemmatimonadota; class Gemmatimonadetes; order Gemmatimonadales; family GWC2-71-9; genus CAVVWJ01. Next base: position 27,806 of record DATAOR010000286.1, on the reverse strand, counting down.
GGCGGGGGACCCTGGCGGACCCGCTCAACCTGGTCCTCAATCCTCGGGGATCGGTGGGCTACGGCAGCGACACCTTGCTGGCGTATATCGAAGGCTATCGCTTCAGCAAGCCGACCACCATGCCGTTCAAGGTCGTCGACGAGCAGGACAACGTGGTCCATCAGAACGAGCTGCATTTTCGCGGCGGGCGTGAGGTCGAGAGCCAGGTGGTTCGGCTTTCGCCGGACAGCGTGGCGCTCGGCCGGCTCACGCTGGTGGTCGGGGAAGGGAAGGACGAGCGGAAGGTGGACGCCCTGGTCTCGTTCACCCAGGCCTGGGTCGTCACCAACTTCGACGAGATGCTCGATCTGCTTCGCTATTTCGGCCACGACGCCCAGGTGAGCGCCATGCGGAAGGCGCCCGAGTCGGACCGGGCGCGGCTGTGGCGCGAGTTCTACGTCGCGACCGACCCCAACACCGCCACCTCCGAGAACGAGGCCCTCAACGCCTACTTCGGCCGGATCGCCCAGGCCAACCAGCGGTTCACCGACGAAGGCGTGCCCGGCTGGCGGACCGACCGCGGCGAGGTCTTCATCAACCTGGGTCCGCCGGACGAGTCGATCGAGAATTCGCCGGGCACCACCGCCAACCGGATCATGAAGTGGACCTACATCAACCTCCGGTTGGAGCTCTTCTTCCGTGACGAGAGCGGCTTCGGCCGCCTCCGGCTGGTACCCAGCAGCCGGGCCGACTACGAGCGGGTGGTGACTCGGCTGCGCCGCCAGGCGTAGCGGCGCGGGGCGCCGCCAGGGCAGGGGCCCTCCGAGGCGGCCTCCGGGGCGGCCTTTCGGGGCCCCGGACCGCCTTATCTTTCCCTCTGATGGCTAACCACTCACCCCCCCAGCTGTTCCTTATCGACGGATACGCGCTGATCTATCGGGCGTTCTTCGCCATGATCTCGCGACCGCTTCGCACCACCAAGGGCGAGAACACCTCCGCCGCCTGGGGCGTTGTCAACTTTCTGCTCCGGCTGCGCGAGAGATACCGGCCCGACTACGCGGCCTGGATCAACGACGCCGGCACCTCGTTCCGGGAACAGCGCTACCCCGACTACAAGTCCACCCGCGAGAAGCTGGACGACTCGCTCCAGGCCGACTTCGACCGGGCCGTCGAGCGGATCTGCGCCCTGCTCGAGGCCTTCCGGATTCCCCTGGTGACCGTGCCCGGGTACGAGGCCGACGATGTCATCGGTACCCTGGCCACCGCCGGGTCCGCCCGCGGCCTTCAGGCCGTCATCGTCTCGGGAGACAAGGACTTCTATCAGCTGATCGGCCCGGGCATCACCCTGCTCAACCCCGGGCGCGGGGGACCGGCGGCGGTGGACGAGGTCTGGGTCACCGAAGCCAACGGCGCCGAGCGCCTCGGCGTGGCGCCGTCGCAGGTGGTGGATTTCCTGGCCCTGGTGGGCGACGCCTCCGACAACGTGCCCGGCGTCAAGGGCATCGGCGAAAAGGGAGCCCAGAAGCTGCTCGCCGAGTATCACGACCTGGAGACCATTCTGGCGCGGGCGCCGGAAATCTCCGCCAAGCGGACCCGCGAGGCCCTCCTGGCCCAGGCCGACAATGCCCGCTTGTCCAAGGAACTCGTCACCATCAAGTGTGACGTCCCCATCGAGCTCGACGTCGCGGATCTGGTCCTCCGGGAGCCCGACCACCCGGGGCTGCTTAGGATCCTGAGCGAGCTGGAGTTCTTCTCCCTGGCCAAGCGGCTGGGCGGGGGTTCCGGTGGCGCCCAGGGTGACGCCGCCGAGGATGGCCGCGGCGGCGGGTCGGCCTCCCCCGATCAGGCCGCAGGCTATGTCGACCTGCCGCCGGCCGACGGCGCCGAGGCGCTGGTGGACGAAGGCGCCATCGCCGGCGGCGGCCCGGACGACGGCGGGGTGGGGACGGCGGCCGCCGTCTCGGCTGGGCCGGCCACGGCCACTCTGCCGAGCTCGGCGGCCGACTGGCACGCCCTCGATGAGCAACCCGCGCTCGAGGTGACCATCGTGGACGATCCGGCCGGGCTCACGGCCGTGATCGAGCGGCTCCGAGCCGTTCCCCTGATGGCGCTCGACACCGAGACTTCGTCGCTGGCGCCCCGTGCGGCGGAGCTGATCGGCCTCTCGCTCGCCGCCAGTCCGACCGAGGCCTGGTATCTCCCCTTCGGGCACCGGCCCCCCGGCGGCGAGCTGGCGGCCCCCGACCCCGTGCGGAACCTGCCGCCGCTGGACGACGCCGCCCTCGCCCCGCTGGTGGCCCTGCTGCGTGATCCGGCGGTCAAGAAGGCCGGGCACAACGTCAAGTACGACTGGCAGGTGCTCCGGGGAGCGGGGATCGAGCTGGCCGGGGTGACCTACGACTCGATGCTGGCCAGCTTCGTGCTCGATCCTGGCCGCCGCTCCCACGCCATCGACACGCTGAGCCTCGAGTATTTCGGCCGGCCGCTGCAGACCTACGCCGACGTGACCGGGCGGGGCAAGAACCAGATCCCCTTCGCCGAGGTGCCCGTGTCGGCGGCGGCGGGGTACGGCGGCGCCGACAGCGTGACGGTGTTGGCGCTGCACCAGTATTTCGGCCCGGCCCTGCGCGACATCGCCATGGAGCCGCTGCTCCGCGAGATCGAGATGCCGCTGGTCGCGGTGCTCACCGACATGGAATGGGACGGCATCGCCATCGACCCCGCCGTGTTCGCCCGGCTGAGCGCCGAGCTGGGGGCCGAGCTGCAGCGGCTGGAAGGCGAGATCGCCACCGTGGCCGGCGAGGCCCTCAACCTCAATTCGCCCCGGCAGCTGGCCGCTATTCTGTTCGAGCGCCAGCAGCTGCCGGTGCTGAAGCGGACCAAGACCGGGCCCAGCACCGACGCGGACGTGCTGGAGCAATTGGCCGCCATGGGCCACGCCCTGCCCCAGCTGATTCTCGACTACCGCGAGCTGCAGAAGCTGAAGAGCACCTACATCGACACCCTGCCGGCCACGGTCAACGCCCGTACCGGCCGGATCCACACCAGCTTCAACCAGACCGGCGCCGCCACCGGCCGGCTCAGCTCGTCCGACCCCAACCTGCAGAACATTCCGATCCGCACCCCGCGGGGTGAGGAGATCCGCCGCGGCTTCGTGCCCCGGCCGGGCTGGCAGTTCCTGGTCGCCGACTACTCGCAGATCGAGTTGCGCCTGATGGCGCATCTCTCGGGCGACCCGGCCTTCATCGACGCCTTCCACCAGGGCGGCGACATCCATCGCCAGACCGCCGCGCTGATCTTCGGCGTGCCGGTGGAGCAGGTGACGCCCGACATGCGGGCCCGGGCCAAGACCATCAACTTCGCCACCATCTACGGCCAGGGGCCATTCGCGCTCAGCCGCCAGCTCGGCATCGCCCAGGAGGACGCCCGCAGCTTCATCGCCCGCTACTTCGAGCGGTTCGCCGGGGTTCGGGCCCACCTCGATCGCCAGATTCAGCTGGCCCGCGAGCAGGGCTACGTCGAGACCCTGTTCAAGCGCCGCCGCTACATCCCCGAGATCAAGGACCGCAACTTCAACATGCGGGCCTACGGCGAGCGCAACGCCCAGAACTCCCCCCTCCAGGGCTCGGCCGCCGACCTGATCAAGCTGGCCATGATCCGGATCCACGACGCGCTTCAGGAGGAGGAGCTGGAGAGCCGGATGCTGCTGCAGGTGCACGACGAGCTGGTGTTCGAGGTGCCGCCAGCGGAGCTCGAGCGGATGAGCCAGCTGGTGCGGCAGCATATGGAGCAGGTGGTCGAGCTTCGGGTGCCGCTGGTGGTGGACATCGGCGTCGGGCCCAACTGGCTCGACGCCAAGCGATGATGGCCGCCAGCCGGTTCGTCTGCAGCGATCCCGACGTGGGTGACCTCGAGTTTGCCGACGTCGAGGCGGTGCTCGACGCGCTCGAGGCCGCGCTGATCGAGCCGGCCACGCCGCTGTTCGATGCCGTCCGCCAGACCCGCCAGGCGGTCGGGCTGCACCCCGAGGTGCGGGCCGCGTGGGAGGCGCGGCTCCGCTTTCGGCCGCCCGCGGGGACCCTGACACTGCCCGAGCTGCCTACGATCACGGCGCTGGTGCGGAGCCTCCCACCCGCGACGTGGCGGGTCGTGCCCCCCGGGGACCTCGTCTCCCGGCCGGTCTCCTCCACCGGCGACCGCCGCCCCGGTGGCCGTCGAGCCCTCCTGGCCACGCTGTTCGCCGCGGCCGTGCTGCTGCTGGCGCTCGGCTGGGTGGTGATGGCCGTCGCGGGCCGGGTCACCAACCTGGCGGCCGGCGCCACCGGTCTCCGGCCCCGCTAGCTCGCCGGCTGGCGACGCCGCCGGCTGGCGACGCCGCCGGCTGCCCCGGCGGTCGCCGGCCTCAGCCCTGCAGCTCCGGCATCTCCGATGAGAGCCGGTTCTTGGGCCGGATCCGCCGGACCCCCGGCCACCAGTTCCACCGGCCCATCGCCTGCATGAACGCAGGCACCAGCACCATGCGAATCACGGTGGCGTCGAGCAGGACCGCCACCGCCAGGCCGAAACCCATCAGCTGCATCGCCAGTACCCGGGCGAAGGCGAAGATGCCGAACACCAGGATCATGATCAACGCCGCCGAGGTGATCACCGAGGCGGTGGCGCTCAGTCCCTCCATGGTGGCCTCGGTGTTCCGGCCGCTCCGGTCGAACGCCTCCTTGATCCGGCTCAGCAGGAACACCTCGTAGTCCATGCTCAGGCCGAAGACCACCGCGAACACCAGCACCGGCACCGCCACGAAGATCGCCGAAGTCGGTCCGTCCAGGCCGAAGAGCTGCGAGCCCACGCCACGCTGGAACACCAGGACGATCAGGCCGAAGGTGGCGCTGACCGACAGGGTGTTCATGATGATCGCCTTGATCGGCACCAGCACCGACCGGAATGCCAGCGCCAGCATCGCCGCGGTCGCCCCGAGGATGAGCAGGACGAGGAGCGGGAACCGCGCCAGCAGGTCTTCCTGGAAATCGAGCGCTGCGGCGGAATAGCCGCCGACCGTGATGGTCATGCCTTTGGTGCCCCGGAGCTGGGCGCGGGCCAGCGTCCGGGCCCGGGTCACCACGTCGGTGGCGGTGGTGAGCGATGTCGTGTCCGCCAGGATGACGTCGAGCAGGGTGAGCCGGCGATCACTGCTGAGATAGGCGTCGAGAAAGTCCGGGTACTTGGCCCGGGCATCGGCCAGGTCGCTGTACAGCACGGAATAGCCGAGCAGGCTGCCCTTGGGCTGCAGGGTGACCAGGCTGCGGACCTCCCGCACCCTCGGGTCGGCCCGGAGCGAGTCGCTCAGGGTCATCAGACCGCGGAGAGCGGCGGCCTCGACCACGCTCCGCCCCTGAGGCACCTGCACCACGACCCGGACCGGCTGGACGAACCCCGCGACGCCCATCCGGGACAGCGCGTCGAGGCCCTGTCCCGCTTCGGTACCGGTGGGCCACCAGTGGCGGGACGGCAGTCCGATCTTGATGAAGAAGACCGGGCAGGTGAGCAGGGCGATGACGGCCCCGCCGTAGGCCAGCGCCCGGCCCGGATGTCGGCTCAGGGTCCGGGCCCACTTCTCCCAGACCTGGGGCGCGTGGTACCAGGCCAGCCGGCGCGCCAGCCAGCGCGGTCGGTCGATCTGCCGGCCCAGGATGGCCAGCAGGGCGGGGAGCAGGGTGATCGACAGCGCCACCGCCACCGCCACCACGATCAGGCCGCCGATTCCGACGCTGCGGGTCTCGATCAGCGGCGTGAGCAGCAGGGCCCCGAACCCGACCACGACCGTGAGCCCCGAGGTGATCACCGCCCGCCCCGCGGTGGCCAGCGTGTTGGCGGCGGCGATCTGCCGCCGGGCGCCACGGGCCAGCTCCTCGCGGAACCGGGTCACCACCAGCAGCGAGTAGTCGATCCCGACGCCCAGCCCGATCATGGTGGTCATGTTGAGCACGAAGACCGACATCGGCGTGATCCGCGCGATCAGCCCGATGATGGCCAGCGACACTGCGATCGCCAGGACGCCGACGATGAGGGGCAGCGCCGCCGCCACCAGGGCGCCGAACGCCAGCACCAGGATCACCAGCGTCAGCGGCAGGAGCCGCTTTTCTCCCTGGGCGCTGTCGCGGGTGACCACGGTGCGCACGTCGAGATCGAGCGGGGCCCGGCCCGTGACCAGCGCCTGATACCGCCGGCCGTCGGGGATGGCGGCCATGGTGGCACGCACCAGCCGGCGGACGGGCATCACCAGGGCCCCGGCGCTGTCGCCCCGGGTGGCTTCGAGGGCGACGATGATGAAGGTCGAACGGCGGTCCGGGCTGACGAACGTGGTGTCGCCGGTGGAGGGGTACGAGACCAGCCCCCGGACGTAGGGCTGGCGCCGAAGCGCGGCTAGCAGGCTGTCGAGCGTGGCGCGCGGTGCCGGGCTGTCGAACGATTCCGGTCCCTGCAGGGTGATCGCGAAGAACTCGCCGATCGGCCGACTGAACCGGCTGGTGAGGAGGTCCTCGGTCCGCGAGGCTTCGGTCGGGCGATCGCTGCCGCCGCGGATGTTGAGGAGGGAGGGGGTGGCCGGCGCCCGCACCGCCGCCACCACCCCGACGACCGCCCAGACGACCAGCACCACCCACCGTCCCTTCACCACCGCTCGGGCGAATCGGTCCATCAGGTTCAGAGACTCCTCCCGGGCCCGGCCCGCCGCTAAGGTGGCAAAATGTTAGACGCCCCACCCGCCCAGCGCCAGCGTTGGCACCGGCTGGCGTCCGGACCGGAGGAGCCTGCATATTGGGATATGCGGCGCCCGCTTCTCCCCCTCGTCACCTTCGGTCTGCTGCTGGCGGTCCTGGCCGACCGGGGCCTAGAGGCCGCCCGGCGCTATCTCGACGCCGCCGAGCCCGTCGCCAGCGAGACCCGGAGCGCGACACCCGATCTGACCCGGCGCGCCGCCGTCCCCCGCCCGGCTGCCCCGTCTGCCCGCTCGGGGGCCGCCGTCGCCGGCGACGTCCGGCTGAGCCGCTTGGCCACCCGCGAGGCCCTGAGCCGTGAGGCGAGCTCCACCTATCTGGACTCGCTGATCCTGAGCACCGATTCGGTGGTCCGCCGCTGGCCCGATCGCTGGGGCGCCCCGATCCGGGTCGCCATCGTGGAGGGCGGCGCCGAGCGCTGGTCGCCCTACCTGGCCGGCTACGTCCGCACCTCGCTCGAGCGGTGGGAGAGTCTGGGGATAGGGCTGCGGTTCGCGGTGGTGACCGATACCGGCAGGGCCGACATCTTGGTCCGCTGGATCGACCATTTCGACTTCGACCGGGCCGGCCAGACCGATCTCACCTGGGACCAGTCCGGCCGGGTCCGGCGGGCGCTGGTATCCCTGGCGCTGAGGACCAACACCGGCGTGGTGCTCCCGGACGAGGCCCTGCTCTCGGTCGCGGTGCACGAGATCGGGCACGCCATCGGACTGCCCCACTCGGCCGACTCGAACGACGTCATGTATCCCGCCACCCGCACCGGATCACTCTCCGACCGGGACCGGCGGACGGCGGCCGTGCTGTACCGTCTGCCGCCAGGCCCCGTCCGCGACGTTGCCGAGGACACTCCCTAGGCCCTGCCGCCTCGCGGACCCGCGGCGAGCCCGGCCGGTCCATTTCGTTTCCAAATGGGGCCGGACCAGTCGGCAACCCTAAGAGTCGCCCCGCCGGGCACGATGGTTGCCTCCGTCAGGGATATCCTCCGAGCAATTCGGCTGGGCGCCTTGCCTGAGTGCCGTCCCCAGGGCTGGTTGGTGGGAGCCTGCCCATCGGCCCGCCAGGATGGCAGGAATGGACAATGTCCGCAGGGTGGAGAATTGCATGGGTCCGATCGCGTGGCGTAGGTCTCTGGTGGGCGGAGCGCTTGCCGTGGTGCTGACCGGGACCACCCTCGGGCAGGCGCAGTCGTTGGCGGACATCGATGCGGCGGTGCGGGACGGGATCAGCAAGGGGATCTACCCCGGCGCCGTCGTCGTCATCGGGCGGCGCGACTCGATCATGTACGCTCGCGGGTACGGCCACTTCACCTGGAACCCCGCCTCGGCTGTGCCCCGACCCGATTCGACGCTGTGGGATGTCGCCTCGATCACCAAGGTGGTCAGCACTACCAGCATCGCCATGCGGCTGGTGGATCGCGGGCAGCTGGAGCTCGATGCGCCGGTCCGGCGCTATCTCCCCCGATTCTCCGGCGGACTGAAGAACGACGTCACGGTCCGCATGCTGCTCGACCATACCAGCGGCCTCAAGAGTTACGTGCCGTTTTACCAGAAGGCGCGGGGCAGCCGCGCCCGGGCGGTGGCCCTGCTCTACGCCCAGCCGCTGGTGCGCACCCCCGGCGATAGCGCCGAGTACAGTGATCTCAACGCCCTCTTCCTGGGTCTGATCGAGGAGAAGATCTCCGGGCTGCCGCTCGATCAGTTGGCCCGGCGCGAGGTGTTCGAGCCGCTTGGTCTGACCCAGACCATGTATCGGCCGCCGGCGCGGCTCAAGCGTCGCATCGCGCCCAGCGGGATCTGGCGCGGTCAGCCAGTGCCGGGCGACGTGAACGACCAGAACGCCGCCGTCATGGGCGGCGTGGCCGGGCACGCCGGGGTGTTCTCGACCGGCTTTGATCTGGCCCGGTACGCTCAGGTCTGGCTGCGCGCGGGCCAAGGGCCGAACGGCCAATGGGTTCGGCCTGAGACCGCCGGCCGCTTCCTGGTCAAGGGTCCGCGGAGCGGTTCGCGCCTCCTGGGCTGGGACACGCCTGAGGCCAAGCCGGACGAGCCGAGCGTGTTCGGCAGCCTGGTGAGCGACGCGGCCTACGGTCATACCGGATTTACCGGAACGGAACTCTGGGTGGACCCCGCCCGGGACCTGTTCCTGGTCTTCCTCACCAATCGGGCGTACGACCCTCGGGTCCGGGAATCCTTGAAGGAGCTCAAGGTGGTTCGCGCAGCCCTGAGCGATGCGACCGTCAGGCTGGTGCCTCACGGCTGCAAGCAGGAGCTGGTGGCCCAGTGCTGAGCGCGGCGGCCCCGTCCCCGGGGCCGCCCTGAAGTTGCGGGCCCACGCTGTTAAGATTCCGAGATGACCGATCCAGCTCCTCAGGTGTCCGCCCCTACTCCCGACGCACTCCGGAAGGCGCTCCGGGCTGTCAAGGATCCCGAGCTCAACCTCAACATCATCGATATTGGTCTGGTCTACGGGGTGGAGATGGGGTCGGCGGGTGACGCCCACGTCCAGATGACCTTGACCAGTCCAGGCTGCCCGGCCGGGACCGAGATCATCGACGACGTCAAGCGCGTGCTCGGTGACCTGGAAGGGGTGGAATCGGTGGAGGTGGAACTGGTCTGGGAGCCGTACTGGACACCGGACAAGATGGACCCGCGCGTCAGGGCCTTTCTCGGCTTCTAGCTCACCTGCTGGTAGTACTCATCGTAGCGACATCCTTACGACAGGCCACCGCCATCCTTGGAATACCTGCGGCAGAAAACCCCGCGGCCTACGTTGCCGCGGCGCCGTTGGAGTAGTCGGGTGCCACGGGCTCGCCTGAGGTGGCGGGCGGGCTTCGCAGTCCCTCGACCAGGGCAGCCCCGATCTCGCGGACTTGCCATCGACGCAGTTCCGGCAGCCGGGCAAGCTCCTCGACCGAGCCCGGGTTTGCCTTGGCCACGGCCTCCAGCGTGCCGTTCGGGCAGAGCACGCCGGGCTGCAGGTCGAGTTCGGCCGCCAGCCGATTGCGCACCACCTTGAGCCGCTCCAGCCGGACCTCCCCCGCGGGATCGTAGGCCCGCCGAGGCCCCCGCTCGATTCGGGGCAGGTCCCGGTCGGGCACTTCCAGGCCGCGACGCACTGCGGCCAGAATCTCGCGTCCCCGCCGTTCGGCCTGATCGGCACTGATGCCCGGTATGGCCTTCAACGCCGCCAGGTCGGTCGGGGGCTGCCGGGCCATGGCCAGCAGCGGGTCGTTATTGATGATCCGGAAGGTGGCCCGGTCGGTTCGCTGCGCCACGCTCTCCCGCCACTGGTGAAGCTCCCGGAGGACGGCCAGCTCGCGCCCCTTGAGCGCCTTGGCGCCCTTCAGCCGGAGATACCCGGGCTCGCCTTCGGGCGGCTGCCAGCGAATGTCGTCCAGCAGGGCGAACTCCTCCATCGCCCACCCCAGCCTCCCCTTGGCCTCGAGCTGCCCCTTGAGGATGTCCCGCAGCTCGGTGAGGTAGCGGGTATCCGCCGCGGCGTAAGCCAGCATGTCCGCCGTGAGGGGACGGGCGGACCAGTCCGCTCGCTGAAACCGCTTGTCCAGGCGCACGCCGAGGTACTTCTCCAGCAGCGCGGCCAGCCCCACGCCCGGCTCGTTCAGCAGCTGGGCCGCGATCCGGGTGTCGAACAGGTTGGTGGCCCGGAAGCCGTACTCCCGATCGATCAGGCGCAGGTCGTAATCGGCGTCGTGGAACACGGTCTCGATCGCCGGATCAGCCAGCACCCGGCTCAGCGGCGCCAGGTCCTCGACCGCCAGGGGGTCAACGATGGCCGTCTCCCGGCGCGAGCTGACCTGCAGGAGGTAGACCCGGTCGGTGAACCGATGGAAGCTGGCGGCCTCGGTGTCGATGGCCAGCAGCGGCTCGCGCTCGAGCCGGGCGAACAGGGCCTCCAGCTCGGTCTGGGACTGAATCAGCGGAACGGCTTCAGTCACGCGGCCGCGAAACCTGCTCGAGTCCGGCGGCAATCTCGTCGAGCGCCTTGGCCAGCACCTTGTAGAACTCGGCGTCGGGCTCCGGAGCACCGCCGAGGGCGGCGTCCATCTGGACCTTGCGGGCGAGCCTGGCAGCGTGGCGGATGTAGTCGGTTGCGGGCTTCATGAGCGGCAGGGGACGAAGGCTGGGGAAGGCGGAGCGGCTGCTCCGGTGGCCGCCGGAAGTGTAGCCGGTCAGGTGGGATTTTGCTGGCGCCCCCGCCGGCATCGCCTATCTTGCAGCGGTCATGGCGCTTCCCCGTGAGATCGATCTCACCGTCTATCCCGACGAGTGCGATGCGTTCGGTCATCTCAACCAGGCCTCGTTCCTCAGCCTGTTCGAGCGGGCCCGGTGGGAGATGCTCGCCCGCGGGCCGGGCATGGACGTCTTCACCCGGGCCGGCACCTGGCCGGCGGTGCGGAAGACGGTAATCGATTACCACGCCGCCGCATTCCCCGGTGACGTCCTCCGCTTTCATCAGACGCTGACCCACCGGGGGCGGACCAGCTTCACCATGCGACAGACGGCCCGGCGGGTGAAGGACGACGTCCTCATCGCCACGGCCGAGTTCGTCTTCGTCTGCATCAGCGGCGACGGCCGCCCCATTCCGGTGCCCCAGGAGTTCGGCGAGTTCATGCACGCGGGACAGACGTCGGGCGGCGCTCAGCGGCTCACCGTCAACGGCGTGAACCTGGCGGTCGAGGTCCGCGGGGAAGGTCCTCCGGTGCTGTTCGTCCACGGATATCCCTTTGACCGGACCATCTGGCGCGACCAGATCGAGGGGCTGCCGGGCTACCGGCGGATCGCGCCCGACCTTCGCGGCATGGGCGAATCGGATGCCCCCGACCTGGGCTACGGCATGAGCATCTATGCCGACGACCTGGCGGCCCTGCTCGATGCCCTGGGCGCCGACGACGTCGTGCTCTGCGGCCTGTCCATGGGCGGCTACATCATCTTCGAGTTCCTGCGCCGCTGGCGCCACCGCGTTCGAGGGCTCATCCTGATCGACACCCGGGCGGAGGCCGACGGCGCCGAGGCGAGACGCGCCCGCGATGCGGCGGCCGCCACGGCCCGCGAGGGCGGCGCCGGCGCCATTGCGGATCAGATGCTGCCCAAGGTCCTGGCGGAAGGGACGCGGGTGCACGCGCCGGACGTGGCCGAGCGGCTCCGCCGGATCATGGCCGCGACGCCGGTCGCCGGGATTGTCGGCGCCCTGGCGGCCATGCGTGATCGGCCCGACAGCCTGGGGCTGCTATCGACCCTGGCAGGCTTGCCCACCCTCGTCATGGTCGGCGAGGAGGACGCGCTGACCCCGCCGGAGGCCGCCCGGCGGATGGCGGCGGCCATTCCGGGCGCCCGCTTGGTGGTGGTCCCGGGCGCAGGCCACGTCACCCCGCTCGAGCGGCCCTCCGAGACCACCGCGGCGATTCTGGAGTTCCTCCGGGTCGTCGGCTGAAACCTTTTCTACCGGCCCGGCGTTGTGACAGCGGCGGGCGACGCGTTCACTGGTTCCCGCCGCACGTCCTTCCTTTCGGCTCCGGGGCCGCGGCCACGCAGTTCGGTCCCGGGGCCACTCTCCTTCCCGGATGGACGTCACGCTGGACGGGATGAAGGTCACGTTGGACGGGATGAAGGTCAGGGTGGAAACAACGAAGGGAGCTCCTCGGAGCTCCCTTCGTTGTGATGCCCATGAATCCGCTCAGCGCTTCGGCCGCCCCGGCGGCGTATCGCTGTTGAAGATTTCTTTATTTTTTTCGATGAAGGACGTCTGGTTGGGCGGGACGTCCTCTTCCGGGAAGATGGCCGTTACCGGGCACTCCGGCTCGCAGGCTCCGCAATCGATGCACTCGTCGGGATGAATGTACAGCTGATCCTCTCCCTCGTAGATGCAGTCCACCGGGCAGACGTCCACGCAGGCGCGATCCTTCACGTTGATGCACGGCTCCGTGATCACATAGGTCATCGCCGCAATTCCTTTAGAGTTGGCCGGTGGAGGTGGCCAAGTTCGCGCGCCCGCGTTGGACCGGGACGCATGTTCGAGTAGGTATACGAAGGTGTGTGGGGTGGCGCAAGGGGTGATGGTATCTTCTCCACGATGCTTCGCCGCTTTCGTCCGACGCTCGCTGCGGCTATGGTCTGCCTGGCAGCCGCGCCCGGGCTGCCTGCGCAGGAGTGCCGCGGGCACCGCACGGCCCTCGTCCTGTCCGGCGGCGGTGCCAAAGGCATCGCCCACGTCGGCCTGTTGCAGGCCATGGACAGCCTCGGGATCCGTCCCGATCTGGTCGTCGGCACCAGCATGGGGGCCATTGTCGGCGCCCTGTACGCCAGCGGGTACTCGGGCCGCGTGCTCGATTCTCTGGCCCGTGTGGTGCCGCTGGCCGCACTGTTCCGCACCTACCAGCCTCAGGCGCCGCGGTCTCTCGGCGTGCTGCAGCCCCTGGTTCTGTGGGAGCAGGGCTCGCGTGGCTTCGCGCTCCAGACGGCCTCGGTGGTCGAGGCCGAAGCCAACGCCCTGGTCAACGCTGCGATGCTCCGGGGCAACCTGCTGGCTCGGGGAGACTTCGACTCGCTCCCGATTCCGTTCCGGGCCGTCGCGACCGATCTGGACCACGGGAATGCGGTGGTACTGCGGAGCGGTGACCTGGCCCAGGCGGTCCGGGCGAGCGCCGCCGTCCCCCTGCTGTTCGCCCCCGAGCTCCGCGACGGACGCTACCTGACCGACGGGGGACTGTCAGCCAACATCCCCATCGCCGTGGCGCGCGCGGAGGGTGCCGATCGCGTCATCGTGATGGACGCGACCGAGCATCCCGCCAGCTTCTCGGGCGGCTCGGCCCCGTTCGTGGTGGCCGACCGGCTGGTGCAGTTCCTGTTCGAGCAGCCGGTCGACTCGCTCGGGCCCGACGATCTGCTGATCCGCCCCGCGGTGGACGGCTTCGCCAGCCTGAACTTCTCGGCCGGCCGGTTGGCCGAGCTGCTCGAGCGCGGGCGCGCTGCCGCCGACTCCGTGCTGCCTCGCTGGCGCTGCTTCAAGGCGACGCCGGCCGGTGCCGGCCCCGCGTTGCCCACCCGGCTGGCCACGGTCACCCTGGCCGGCGCGAACGCCTCGGAGCAGCTCGCGGTCACCCGGCTGCTCGGCCTCGACGCCGGGCCGGGTGATACCCTCGACTTCGACCTTCTGCTGCGCCGAATCCGAGCTCTCTCGACCACGTCGGAGGCGTACCAGTCGATCTGGCTGCGGCCAAGCGGGCAGGGCGACTCGGTCCGATTCGACCTCGAAGTGCATCGGGCGGCCCGGCGGGTCGCCGGGCTGGGTCTGGCCTATGACAACGAGCTGGGTGGACGGATGTGGGCCGGCGTCGTCGACCGCCATCTGGTCGGTCGGGCGCTCGAAGGGAGCGCGGCGCTCTTTCTCGGCGAGCTCCGTCGCGAGCTGATGCTGGGATTTCGCCGGAATTATCAGGTCGGCCGCCAGTTGTTCGTGCCCACCTTCACCGTCCGGTTGGCCAATGAGGACGTGCGGCGGTTCGCGGCCGACGGCGACGAGATCGGCCAGGCGTTCACCCGGGAGGTCGTGGGGTTTGCCGGTATCGAGCGGCCGGTCGGTCCCATGTGGCAGGTCGCGCTCGGAGCCGAGGCCCGCGCTTGGAGCGAACCCGGGCGGGCCAACCGTTCGACCTTGGGTGGCGTGGCCCGGCTGACCGGGGCAACTCGGGTCCGCGGGCAGGTGCTTTCGGCCGAGGCCCGGTGGACCGGGATGTACCAGGCCGTGGCGGTGGAGGGCACGGCCTTCGGCCGGCTTGGCGCCGTCCGGGTGGCGCCGCGCGTTCGGCTCGGCTGGGGCAACGGCTTGCCGCGGCAGATCGGCTTCCCGCTCGGCGGCGACGACGGCTTTCCCGGCTATCACCTGGGCGAGCGCCGGGGTGATCGCGAGGCGATGGCCAGTGTGCTGTTCACCCTACCCGTCCGAGGCCCCCTGCTCGCTCGACTCGAGCTGGCGGCCGGTGGCACCGATTCGCGCTCGGACAGGTTCACCGGCGGCGGCTGGACGACTGGCGTACGAGCGGGCGTGGGGGCCGAAACCCCGGTAGGGCCGGTACGGTTCGAGTACGGCGTGGCCTTGCGCGGACGGAACAGCCTGTTCGTCCGCCTGGGACACTGGTTCTAGAGCAGGCCGGTGAGGGGCGTGGCGTAACTGGTGTTGCGGTCGTCGGGCGGGCCATAGCGGCCGTCGGGGCCGTACAGCCGGTGCCACTCCTCGCGAAGGCAGAACGGATCCAGCCCGTGCGGCCGATCCACCGAGAGGACGCCATCGAGGTGGTCGATCTCGTGCTGCAGCAGCTCCGCCCGATCGCCCTCCACGTCCACCTCATGCCACTCGCCCTTGGTGTCCTGATAGCGGACCCGGACCCGATAGGCCCGGGACACCCGCACCAGCAGGTTGGGGAAGGAGAAGCAGTCGTCCCACACCTCGAAGTCTTCGTTGCCGATATCCACGATTTCGGGATTGATCAGGGCCCAGGGCTGCTCCATCTCACAATAGACCATCCGGACCGGCGCCCCGATCTGCGGCGCGGCGATCGCCCGGCCGCTGCCGAACCGGGACTGCCAGTCGCGCAGCGTTTCCCGCATATCGTCCAGGATGACCCGGACCGCGGTGGACCGAGGCTTGGTGATCGGCTCGCACCTGGCTCGCAGGATCGGGTCGCCCAGCAGGCGGATGCGATGGATGGTCATCTGACAGCCTCACAACGACGGGTAGGCGGGCGAACTGGCCGATCCAAATATGCGGCTCATGGGGAATAGTTGCCACTCGGCCGGACCGTGTTGAAAGGAGTAGTAAATACTACTGATAAATTCCTACCTTCAGCGAACGGTGAGGTCGGCGTCAACGTAGTCTAAGTCCTTACTAGGTAATGGCATGAAACGATTCGCACCATTTGATTGGTGCGAATTGACTTCTCCCTCCCACACCCTTAGCATCCTCTATCATGGGAGCCACCCAGCCATCCGTGCCGCCCGGCGGCGCCGGCCCCTTCGGTCACAAGGGGCCGCGGAGCGAGGTCCTGCTCGAACTGAAGCGCAATTCCCGCCTGACCGCCAAGGAACTGGCTGAGCGGCTGGGGTTCTCGCTCAACGCCGTGCGGCACCATTTGAAGGAGCTCGAGGCGGAAGGGCTGGTGTCCTACCGGCGCGAGCATCGAGGGGTCGGTGCGCCGGCGTTCTCGTACGAGCTTACCCCGGCAGGCGAAGGACTGTTTCCTCGCCGCTACGAGCAGGCCCTGACCACGGTGCTGGAGCAGATGGTCGAGCGGAACGGCCGCGAGGCGGCCGTGGCCCTGCTCGAGTCGCATTTCGCTGGCCTGGCCCAGCGGCTTCGGGTCGAACTGGCGGGGTGTACGCCCGACGAGCGCCTGGTGGCGCTGGGCCGGGCGCTGTCGGATGAGGGCTACATGGCTGAGGTGCGGACCGGCGCAGGCTCGGCGACCTTGACCGAGCACAACTGTGCCATTCCCGCAGTGGCGGTCCGATTCCCCGAGATCTGCGCGGCCGAAGCCCGGTTCCTGGCCGAGGTGCTGGGCGCGGAAGTTGACCGCCGGGAGCACATCCTGACCGGATGCAGCGCCTGCGAATACCACGTGCGGTTCAAGACCGCTCCGGAGAATTCATGAGCTCGTCGGTCGAGAGCCTGGTCGGCCAGGCCTACAAGTACGGCTTCGTCACGGACATCGAGGCGGATCAGGCGCCCAAGGGGCTGAACGAGGACATCGTCCGGCTCATCTCCGCCAAGAAGCGGGAGCCCGAGTGGTTGCTCGAATGGCGCCTCAAGGCCTTTCGCGGCTGGCAGAAGATGACCGAGCCGCACAGCTGGCCCAACATTACCTACGCTCCGGTGGACTATCAGGCCATTCGATACTATTCGGCGCCTCGTACCACCAAGCCGCTGGGCAGCCTCGACGAGGTGGATCCCAAGCTGCTGGAGACCTATACCAAGCTGGGCATCCCGCTGAGCGAGCAGAAGCTGCTGGCCGGGGTGGCGGTGGACGCGATCTTCGACAGCGTCTCGGTGGGCACCAGCTACAAGGCCAAGCTGGCCGAGCAGGGGATCATCTTCTGCTCGTTCGGCGAAGCCGTGCGCGAGCATCCCGAGCTGGTCCGTCAGTATCTCGGCTCGGTGGTCCCGGCCAGCGACAACTTCTTCGCGGCCCTCAACGCGGCGGTGTTCAGCGACGGCTCGTTCGTCTACATCCCCAAGGGCGTGCGCTGCCCGATGGACCTGTCCACCTACTTCCGGATCAACTCGGCGGATACCGGCCAGTTCGAGCGGACCCTGATCATCGCGGACGAAGGCGCTTCGGTCAGCTATCTCGAGGGCTGCACCGCGCCCAAGCGGGACGAGAACCAGCTCCACGCGGCCGTGGTCGAGCTGGTGGCACTGGACCACGCCACCATCAAGTACTCGACGGTCCAGAACTGGTATGCCGGGGACGAAGAGGGCAGGGGCGGCATCTACAACTTCGTCACCAAGCGGGGTAAGTGCGCCGGCGTCCATGCCAAGATCAGCTGGACCCAGGTCGAGACCGGCTCGGCCATCACCTGGAAATATCCCAGCGTGATCCTCCAGGGGGATCACTCGATCGGTGAGTTCTATTCGGTGGCGGTGGTGAACGGGCGTCAGCAGGCCGACACCGGCACCAAGATGATCCACATGGGCAAGCACACCCGGAGCACCATCGTTTCCAAGGGCATCTCCGCCGGGTTCGGGCAGAACAGCTATCGGGGCCAGGTCAAGGTGCTGCCCAGGGCCGAGGGTGCGCGCAACTACACCCAGTGCGACTCGATGCTGATCGGCAACCGGTGCGGAGCCCACACCTTCCCGTACATCGACGTGCAGAACGCGTCGTCTTCGACCGAGCACGAGGCGTCGACTTCCAAGATCGGCGAGGACCAGATCTTTTACCTCAAGCAGCGCGGCCTCAACACCGAGAACGCCATCTCCATGATCGTGAACGGCTTCTGCAAGGAAGTCTTCAAGGAGCTGCCGATGGAGTTCGCGGTTGAAGCCCAGAAGCTGCTGGGTATCAGCCTGGAAGGCAGTGTCGGGTGAGCCTGATGCCGCTGCGACCCCGTCCGACCGTCAACCCGTAAGGAGCCGAGAGTGCTGGAGATCAGAGACCTTCGCGCGGCCGCCGGTGACAAGGAGATTCTCCGGGGCGTCGACCTCACCGTCAATCCGGGTGAGGTGCACGCCGTCATGGGCCCGAACGGCTCCGGCAAGAGCACGCTGGCCCAGGTGCTCGCCGGGCACCCCGCCTATGAGGTCACCGGGGGCTCGGTCCGGTATCTGGGGCAGGATCTGCTCGAGCTCGAGCCCGAAGCGCGGGCCCAGGCCGGCCTGTTCCTGGCTTTTCAGTACCCGGTCGAGATCCCCGGCGTGAGCAACGCCTACTTCCTTCGAGCGGCCTACAACGAGATCCGGAAGGCCCGGGGGCTCGACGAGGTCGACTCAATGGACTTTCTCGATCTGCTGGAGCAGAAACTCAAGCTGGTCGAGTGGGATGCCGACATCATGAGCCGGGCGGTCAACGCCGGCTTCTCGGGTGGTGAGAAGAAGCGCAACGAGATTCTCCAGATGGCTGTGCTGGAGCCTACCCTCGCCATTCTGGACGAGACCGACTCGGGGCTCGACATCGACGCCCTCCGGATCGTCGCCGCGGGGGTCAACAAGCTGCGCCGCCCGGACAACGCCATCATCGTGGTGACCCACTACCAGCGGCTGCTCAACTACATCGTGCCGGACTTCGTCCACGTGCTGGCGGGGGGCCGGATCGTGAAGAGTGGCGGGAAGGAGCTGGCCCTCGAGCTGGAGGCTCGCGGCTACGAATGGCTGGAGGACACGGTGGGAGCCGGTTCATGACCGACACTTTCTTCCAGGAGTTCGAGGCCATGGCCGGTACGGCGACCGTCGAGGGGCCCGAATGGCTGGACCCGATCCGGCGCGCCGCGATGGAGCGCTTCAGCGCGACCGGGTTTCCCTCCGGCCGGGACGAGGAATGGCGGTTCACGCCGCTGGCGCCGCTGGTCGGGGCCAGCTGGCGCCCGACGGCCGGTGGCTCCCTGCCGGGGCCCGAGCGGTTGGCCCCGTTCCTGTTCGGCCACCCCGAGTGGACCACCCTGGTGTTCGTCAACGGCGTGTTCGCCGACACCATCGGCGACTCGGCCGGTTTGCCGCCGGGCGTCACGGTGAGCGGACTGGCGGAGGCGCTGCGCTCGGACGGATCCCTGCTCCGGGCGCACCTGACTCGCCACGCTCCCGTCGGCGGCTCGCCGTTCACGGCGCTGAACACGGCGTTCCTGGCAGAGGGTGGTGTGGTGCAGGTCGAGGCGGGAGTCGATCTGGCCGCCCCGGTGCACTTCCTGTTCGTCACCACGGCGGAGGCCGCCGGCACCGTTACCCATCCCCGCAATCTCATCGTGGTGGAGCGCGGCGCCCGGGCCTCGGTCATCGAGAGTTACGTCACCCTGGCGCCGGACGGCGTCTATTGGACCAACCCGGTCACCGAAGTGGCCGTGGGGGCAGGGGCCTGGGTCGAGCACACCCGGATCCAGCGCGAGAGCGAGCGGGCCTTCCACGTCGGCCTCACGCACGTGGATCAGCAGCGGGACAGCCACTACCGCTCGTTCTCGCTGGCTATGGGAGGTGCTCTGGCCCGGCACAACCTCCATGTCCGACTCAACGACGAGAACGTCGAGACCCTGATGTATGGGCTCTACCTCACCCGCGGCGAGCAGGTGGTGGACAACCACACCGCCATCTACCACGACCAGCCCAATTGCCGCAGCTGGGAGGTCTACAAGGGCATTCTCGACGGCCGGTCGCGGGCGGTGTTCAACGGCAAGGTGTTCGTCCGGCCCGAGGCGCAGAAGACCGACGCCAAGCAGACCAATCGCAACCTGCTGCTGAGTGACGCCGCCCGGATAGACACGAAGCCGCAGCTCGAGATCTTCGCCGACGACGTCAAGTGCACTCACGGGGCCACCGTCGGCCGGCTCGATGAGGTGGCCCGGTTCTACGCCCGGAGCCGCGGCCTCCCGGCCGCCCTGGCCGACCGGCTGCTGACCTACGCCTTCGCCGCCGAGGTGGTGGACGAGGTGGCGCTGGCTCCGGTGCGGGAAGAGCTTGACCGCCTGGTGCTCGACCGGCTCGGGGGACTGTGAGGCGGCCATGACCGCGACCGCCGTACCGGCGCTGGACGTCGCTCGGGTCCGCGACGACTTTCCCATTCTCGCCCGGGAAGTCCGGGGCAAGCCGCTAGTCTACCTCGACAACGCGGCCACCAGTCAGAAGCCCCACGCCGTGATCGATGCGATCACCCGATTCTACGCCTTCGAGAACGCCAACATTCACCGCGGGGTTCACTACCTCAGCGAGCGAGCCACGGTGGCGTACGACGAGGTCCGCCGGCGGGTGGCCCGGTTCCTCAACGCCGCGACGCCGGACGAGGTGGTCTTCACCCGAGGCACCACCGAAGCCATCAATCTGGTGGCCCAGAGCTGGGGCCGGACGACGCTGCGTCCCGGCGACGAGATTCTCATCTCCGGCATGGAGCACCACGCCAATATCGTCCCCTGGCACCTCGTGGCCGGGCAGACTGGCGCCGTGGTGCGGGCGGTGCCGCTGACGGACGACGGTGAGCTGGACCTGGCCGGCTTCGATCGACTGCTGACCGAGCGGACCCGGCTGCTGGCCGTGGTTCATGTGTCCAACGCCCTTGGCACCATTAACCCGGTGCGCTGGCTGGTGGGGCGGGCCCGCGAGCGCGGCATCGTGACCCTGATCGACGGGGCCCAGTCGGTCCCGCATCTGCCGATCGACGTTCAGGCGCTCGGCTGCGACTTCTTCGCCTTTTCGGGTCACAAGGTCTACGGGCCCACCGGCGTCGGCGTGCTCTACGGCCGGGCCGACCGGCTCGCCGCCATGCCCCCGTGGCAGGGTGGCGGCGACATGATCGAGTCGGTCACGCTCGAGCGCAGCACGTTCGCCCCCCCGCCGGCCCGGTTCGAGGCCGGCACCCCCATGATCGCCGAGGTCATGGGGCTGGGGGCGGCGTTGGAGTACCTCGAGGGGCTGGGATCGGCGGCCGTCGGCGCGTGGGAAGAGGAGCTGCTGGGATATGCCACCGAACGGCTTCGCGAGATCGAGGGCGTTCGGCTGATCGGCAGTGCTCGCGAGAAGGCGGCCGTGCTCTCATTCGTTGTGGACGGCGTCCATCCCCACGATGTCGGCGCAGTGCTGGATGACGACGGGATCGCCATCCGGGCGGGGCACCACTGCGCCCAGCCGGTCATGCGTCGCTTCCAGGTGCCGGCCACGGCCCGCGCTTCCTTCGCCTTCTACAACACTCGGGCCGAGGTCGACGCGCTGGCGCGGGCCGTGGCCCGGGTGCGGGCGGTGTTCGCCTGATGGCTCGGCTCAGCGAGCTGTATCAGAACGTCATCCTGGAGCACAACCGGTCGCCCCGGAACTACCGGGTCATGCCGGAGGCGGATCGGCAAGCGGAAGGCCACAATCCCCTGTGCGGCGACCAGATCACCGTCTGGGTCAGGCTGGAAGGGGACCGGGTCGCCGACGTCAGTTTCCAGGGTGCCGGCTGCGCCATCTCCCGCGCCTCGGCCTCGATCATGACCGACGCCGTCAAGGGGAAGACCCAGCAGGAGGCCGAGGCCTTGTTCGATCGCTTCCACCGCCTGGTGACCGGCGGGCTGCCGTCCTCGGAGTCGGAAACCTTGGGCAAGCTGGCCGTGTTTTCCGGGGTGTCGGAGTTCCCGATTCGGGTGAAGTGCGCCAGCCTGGCGTGGCACACCCTCAAGTCCGCGCTCGGTTCGCCGAGCGCTTCCCTACCTACCCAGGAGTAGCAAGGTATGCCCTACAATCCCGCGCTGGTCGCGCCGATGCGTGAGGAGATGACCCACATGGGGGCCCGCGAGCTCATCACCGCCGGGGAGGTCGATTCGACCCTCGGCGATCAGCGAGGCACCCTGCTGGTGTTCATCAACTCGGTCTGTGGCTGCGCAGCGGGCAATGCCCGTCCGGCGCTTCGGCTGGCGTTGCAGCACGGGGTGAAGCCGCAGCAGGTGGTGACCGTGTTCGCCGGGCAGGACCTCGATGCCACCGCGCGGGCCCGCCAGTACTTTGCCGAGTATCAGCCCAGCAGCCCTTCGATGGCGCTGTTGCGGGACGGCGAGGTCGTTCACTTCGTCCACCGGCATCAGATCGAGGGACGGTCGCCCCAGTCGATTGCCGCGGATCTCACCGCCGCGTTCGACCGCCACTTCGGCGCCGCCGTCTGACGGGCGCGGTCATGTCCGGCCACGTGTTTCACCCGGGGCATCAGGCGTTCCACGGCGTCACCGTGGTGCTGGAGACGCGCGGTCCGCGCACGTACGTGGGCCGGTTCGACGTCCAGGACGAGCGCGGGGTGCATCTCCACGACGTCGGGGTGTACGACGCGACGGCGGCCGGGATGTCGAAGGCGGAGTTTCTCCGGCGGTGCGACAGGTTCGGTATCCGGCCGGAGCACCGCGACCTGCTCGTGGCGGCGGACGAAGTCACCGAGATTCGCCGCTTGGTGGACGTGATTTCGGCCTGACCCACCCTTGTTGTCAGTGGGATGGCAGGGCGATGGCGCGCGTTCGCGCGCGCTAAGGTAGAATCGTCCCCGTTCCGGAGGGTTCGTCATCATCCACTCCTACCATGTCGTCGTCATCGGCGGCGGTCATGCCGGGGCCGAGGCGGCAGCGCTGTCCGCCCGCGCAGGCGCGCGGACGCTCCTCCTGACCCAGAATCTCGAGACCATCGGCCAGATGTCGTGCAATCCTGCGATCGGCGGGATTGCCAAGGGCACAGTCGTGCGCGAGGTCGACGCCCTCGGCGGGGTCATGGGGCGGGCGACGGATAGGGCCAGGATTCAGTTTCGGATGTTGAACCGATCCAAGGGGCCGGCAGTCTGGTCGCCTCGGGCTCAGTGCGACCGAGCGCTCTATCGGGCCGCCGTGCGTTCCGAATTGGAACGAATCCCGGGCCTCGATCTGCTGCAGGGCACGGTGGCCAAGCTGGAGCTCTCGGGCGGGCGGATTCATGGGGTGACGACCACGGACGGGCGCCGCTTCGAGGCGAGATCGGTGGTATTGACGGCCGGGACCTTCCTGCGTGGGTGCATTCACGTGGGCCGGGATACTCGAATCCCGGCTGGCCGGGCGGGGGAATCACCGGTTACAGAAATTATGCAAACAGTTGAAGCCATTGGGCTTACAACCAAGCGCTTCAAGACGGGCACGCCTCCGCGAATCGATGGCGGGTCGGTGGACCTGAGTCGCCTTCAGCGGCAGGACGGGGACGAGGGGTCCTACTGGTTCTCCTCTCACCTGCGCGCTCATCACCCGCAGCAGCGGCCCTGCTATCTGACCCGAACGAATGACGATCTGCGCCATATTATCGAGCGCCATCTCGAGGAGTCTGCGCTGTATGGGGGGGCCATCAGCGGGCGGGGGCCGCGCTACTGTCCCTCGATCGAGGACAAGATCGTCAAGTTTCCTGGCGCCATCGGACACCAGGTATTCCTCGAACCTGAAGGCCTGAACACCTCCGAAATGTATGTGAATGGGCTGTCCACCTCCCTTCCGCCCGAGGTGCAGCTTGCCTTCCTCCGGACTGTTCCTGGGCTCGAGCGGGTGAGTATGACCAGGCCAGGCTACGCGATCGAGTATGACTATTTCCCGCCCAGCCAGCTCGACCCGACCCTGGAAACTCGGGCCGTGCCCGGACTGTATCTCGCCGGCCAAGTGAACGGAACTACCGGTTACGAGGAGGCGGCCGGCCAAGGCGCCCTGGCCGGCTTGAACGCCGCGCTGAGTGCTTTCGATTCTGCGCCTGTGGTCATTCCCCGTGGAATGGCGTTTATCGGCGTGATGGTCGACGACCTCGTGACCAGGGGAGTCGATGAGCCCTATCGCCTCTTCACGTCCAGATCAGAGTATCGCCTCTTGCTCCGCCAGGATAACGCGCTCCGGAGAATGATGCCGGTGGCTGAGCGGCATGGGTTGTTGACTGATGACGAGCGCCGCGCAGCCGACCGAATGCTCAGGCGGCAAGAAGAGGTACTGGAGCTGGCATCTGATGTCATGGTAGATCCTGACGGTGCCAACACCATCCTGCGCCAGGCGGGCTCGTCTGTTATCGACCAGCGCCAGCCGCTAGCCACTCTCGCTCGCCGACCCGGCACGGACACCCGCGCCCTCTTTGCCGTCACTGGTATCGGGTTGGAACCTGATGATGTAGAGTGGGCGGACCTCGAGTTGAAGTACCAGGGGTACCTGGAGCGGGAACGCGCGCAAGTAGAGCGGATGGCTGCGATGGATGGGCTGAGCTTGGACCCCGACCTGGACTATCGCGCCATGCACACCTTGGCGTTCGAGGCTCGGGAGCGCCTGGCGGAGGTGCGCCCCCTCTCTCTTGGGCAAGCCAGCCGGCTTCGGGGCGTCTCGCCTAGCGACGTGCAGTGCCTGCTACGAGAGGTACTGAGATCGGGATCGAACGTTTCACGTGAAACGAAAGCCCACTCCTAGGTTCCGGATTCTAGCAAGCCCGGATTGTTTCACGTGAAACGCCAGAAGAGCCCGCCAATGAACTTTGGTAGCCAGCTCTACCAATCACAAGGTGCGCAGCCGGGACTAATGCGGTCCTACGAAGGACCGCGGCGGAAGGCTATGGATGGATCCTCGCGAGCCCATGGCCCCCTACTCTGAAAGGCCAACAGTTACCAGGGGATTTGTTCGCTGCCTACCACAGTCAATTGTCCGCTGTTATCCAGTTAATGGATAAGCGACCTACAGCCGACCGCGGGCCCCTGGACCTCCAGACGGGCGCGGCCCACCTTCCCCCCACTTACGAGCTACCAGCCTTAGACGAAATGCCAGCCTCTCGGTCTTGGATCGCGTGATCCAGCCAGCAATTCGGCGTTTAGGATGTTGGCGCCGGCTTGGCGCTGTTCTATATTGACCCAACGCATTCCCCGATCCCCCGTCCTATTCAGCAATGCCCAGCGTCATAGAATTATAGGTAAGCTGTTCTATACCAACAACTTACAGGCAAATCCGCCCTATGTCGGCTCATATTGTTGCCATCGCCAATCAGAAGGGCGGGGTCGGGAAGACCACGACCGCCGTGAACCTGGCGGCGTCCCTTGCCGTTGCGGAGCGCCGGACCCTGCTCCTCGACGCCGATCCGCAGGGCAACGCCACCAGCGGCGTCGGAATCGCCAAGCACGAGCTGCAGCTCTCGCTCTACGATGCATTGGTCGAAGGTCGCGCCCCGGCCGACGTGGTTCTTCCCGTGCCCAGCCTACCCCATCTGTGGGTCCTCCCAGCCACCCAGGACCTGGTGGGCGCCGAGCTCCAGCTGGTCGATCGCCCCCACCGCGAGTCCGCCCTCAAAGCCGTGCTCGACCCGCTGCAGGAGGATTACGACTATATCGTGGTCGATTGCCCGCCCTCGCTCGGTATGCTCACGCTCAACGTGCTGGCGGCGGCCAACACGGTGCTCATTCCGATCCAGTGCGAGTACTATGGGCTCGAGGGCATCTCCCAGCTGCTGAACACCGTCCGCCTGGTCCAGCAGAACTTCAATCCCGGCCTGGCCATCAGTGGTGTGGTGCTCACCATGTACGATGCCCGGCTCAATCTCTGCCGGCAGGTCGCCGAGGACGCCAAGGAATATTTCGGCGGCAAGATGTTCGTCACGCCGATCCCTCGGAATGTCCGTCTGGCGGAAGCCCCGAGCTTCGGGAAGCCCATTCTGCTCTACGACGTGCAGTCGGTTGGCGCCAAGAGCTATCTCTCGATCGCGCAGGAGTTGATGCGCCGGCTCGAGAATGCCCCAGCGGCGGAAAGCTCCGAGCCGCTGCCCGAGGTGACCACATGAGCGAAACCAAGAGGTTGGGACGGGGCCTGGAGGCGTTGCTCGGCCCCGTGTCGCGCGAGCAGGCCGAGGCATCCGGGGCCCTCCGGGAATTGCCGACGGCCAGCGTCAAGCCGAACCCGTATCAGCCCCGCACCCGGATGGACCAGGGCCCGCTCGACGACCTGGTCGCCTCCATGGAGTCGTCCGGCCTGCTGCAGCCGGTGGTGGTCCGGCCACGGAACGGCGGCTATGAGCTGATCGCCGGCGAGCGGCGCTGGCGGGCCGCGACCCGGCTGGGCTGGACCAAGATTCCGGCCGTAGTGAAGGACGTGGACGACCAGACGTTGCTCACGCTCGCGCTGATCGAAAACCTGCAGCGAGACGATCTCTCGCCCATCGACGAGGCGTCCGGCTACCAGCGCCTGGCCGACGAGTTCAAGCTGGCCCAGACGGAGATCGCCCGGCTGGTGGGACGCAACCGCGCCACCGTTGCCAACCTGCTCCGGCTGCTCCAGCTGCCGGACGAAGTGCAGGAGCTGGTGCACCAGCGCAAGCTGTCCGAGGGACACGCTCGACCGCTGCTGGGTCTGGCGGACCGCGACCGCATGGTGGCCCTGGCCAGGGAGGCGACGGAGCAGGGGTGGTCGGTCCGCGAGATGGAAGCGCGGGTCCGCGACGACGAATCCCGGTCCGCCGAGATCGAGGCGGCACCCGGCCGGCGCCCAAAGGCGGGGCCGCGCGCGGTCAGTGCCGATGCCAAGCGGGTCGAGGATGCCCTGCGAAAGCGCCTCGGCACCGATGTGCGCGTGACGACTCGCCGCCGGGGACGAGGTTTCCTGACCGTCAGCTACTACTCGAACGACGACTTGGCCCGGTTGCTGGAGCTCATTCTCGGGCACCCCTTCCAGGGATGAGCCGGCCGGGCCGAGGCGTGACCATCGTCATCCAGCCGGATGGCACCACCGCTTCGCAGACCTACCGGGTTCCCATCTGGGTGTTGCGCGCCGCCGTTGGGTTTGCCTCGGCGGCGGCCGTGGGGGCGGTGGTGGTGGCGGCGTTGTATGGTCCGCTACTCCGATCTGCCGCAAGAGTGCCTGGCCTGGAACACCAAGTGGCCAAGCTCGAAGCCGACAACGCCAAGGTCCGCCAGTTGAGTGCTGCACTCGACAGCGTCGAGTCACGGTACGCACAGGTTCGTCTGATGATCGGCGGCGACATCGTCCGCGACCCTCTCACCGCCGGCACCCAGCTCCCCGTCGCCCCCGCCGTACTCGCCCGGCCCGCCGATGCGCCCCCAGGTCCCTCGGTTGGTCTATCACTGCCGCGCCGCTGGCCGCTGGACGAGGCCGGGTTCATCACCCGGGGTCAGATCGGCAGCGGCACCACCGACGAGGTGCATCCCGGCATCGACATCGCCGTGGCCGCCGGCAGTATCGTCCGGGCCGCCGGCGGGGGGACGGTGCACCAAGAGGGAGAAGATCCCGAGTACGGTCTCTTCGTGTTGCTCGACCATCCCGACGATTACCAGACGATGTACGGCCATCTCTCCCGCATTCTGGTCCAGCCAGGTGCCTCGGTGGCGCCCGGGCAGGTCATCGGCCTCAGCGGCAACACCGGCCGGTCGACCGCCCCGCACCTGCACTTCGAGGTGCGGCAAAAAGGGGTGTCCCTCGATCCGCGAACCATGGTCAAGGAGGGCAGTTGAATGGGGATCTTCACCAATGCCGCCCGCGACGAGCAGGGCAACGAGCTTCGCCGCCGCCGAACGGACCAAATTCCCTTTTCGATCATCGCCAGCGACATGACGGTGGTCGGCGACCTCGAAACCGAAGGCGTGGTCCGGATCGAAGGCCGGATTCGCGGGACTGTTCGGGCCGGCGCCCAGGTCCTGGTCTCCGCCGGCGCTGTCATCGAAGGCGACCTGCACAGCCAGGAGGCCGTGGTGGCCGGTCAGGTGAGCGGCGCGATCGTGGCGCGCGATCGGGTGGAGCTTCAGGCCACCGCCGTGGTGTCGGGTGACATCCACACCCCCCGGATCGCCATCGTCGAAGGGGCTCGGGTCACCGGCGAGGTGAAGATGGACCACAGCGAAGCCAGCCAGGCGGC
>DATAOR010000285.1:0-8067 GCA_036265635.1 Gemmatimonadales bacterium | reverse complement strand
TTCGCCTTGGTTGCAGTCGCCATCTCTGTCCTCCACAGCACGTGTAATGGGGTTGTAAAAGGCGTTGCTGGACAATCGATTAGCACTCTGGCATCAGGAGTGCTAAACTGGCCGCAAAGATAAGGATTTGCGCCTCCCTGTCAAGCGCCTCGCGGTCCCCGGCAGAAGCAAGTCGAGCGCCCCGGATTCAGGTCAATTCGGCAGAGGGGCGCGCCAGCGGGCTGACGCCTGGGCAGGGCGCCGCCACCACGGCAGGCCGAACGGCGCGCGCGAAGGCTTAAGGCGGGAAGACCCACCCGACCGGACGGCCGGATGAAGCAGCGAAGGGGTCAGACGGCTAGGCGAACACGGAGGTCACGGGTGAGGAAACTGACAAGTTTAGGCTACAGGTCGAACCGAAGCTCGCCGCCGATGTAGCGGCTCTCCCGCCGGAAGAACTGGCGCTGGGTCGACAGCCCGTCATGGGCGATCAGAGCCAGACCGAGCTCCCGGCCGCCGCCGTCCCGCGTCAGCGCCACGCCGATCTTGGCTGAGGTGCTCAATCGCCAGCGAGTCTCGGCATTCCCGTCGACGTATACCCCGCCCACCGCTCGTACCGGGGCGCCCAGCACCCGACCGAAGGGCCGCCCTTCATAGTCGGCGGCCAGGGCGCCGCCGGGGCGCTTGAGATCGAGCTCATCGATCAGGGCATAGCTCAGGCTGCCGGTGAGCCGTACGGGACCGGTGCCGTAGCTCAGCCAGACGGCCGCGACCTCCCGGGTCCAGTCCAGGCGCGCGGCGTCGAACCGGTCACTGTACTCGTCGCCCAGGTGGCTGCTCTCATGGTAGAGCTCGCCGGTCAGGGACCAGCGCCCCAGCAACGCGGTAGTGTTGAGCCCGACCACCCAGTCGTTGCTGATGAGCGCGCTCTTCCGGTCGCCCAGGCTGAACCGCCCGTATACCTGGGTGCCGAAGCCGAGCGTGATCGGCCGGTCCCCTCCCCGCAGCGCCAGGACCGGGAAGTTCTCGCCCAGCCCGACCTCGGCCTCGGGCTCCGATCCGAAGTCGCTGTCGCCGCGTCGGGCCGAGACGATCCGGCCCACCACCCCATGCACCCGGGGCGAGGCCTCGGGCAGCTCGAAACTGGGCACCCGGGGGAACACCCGATCCTGCGCCCAGGCCGCATGGGCCGTCGCCGGCCCCGCCGCGAGCAGGAGCACACCGGCGAGTCGTCGCCGCCATCGGCTGCTTGACATTGACCCGATGCCCTCTGAAGTTCCCCGCGACCGCCACCTGGTGCCACCCTAGCCTCTGGAACGCGCGTAACTTGCCCGACGGCCGATGGTGGCGCAATGCCGCGATCGCCGTCTGTCCTTTGCCGCGGAGTCTGTCTGATGTTATGGAGTGTGATGCTGGCCGCCGCCGTCGGCGCCATCCCCGGCCGGCCGCCCGTGACCGTGACCGTCGCCGTCGACTCGTCCAAGCACGAGCTCACCATCACGGCCGGGCCGTACGACCTGCCCAACATGCCCCCGATGGAAGATCACGCGATGATGGATCTGGGCATGTCCCACGACACGCCGGTGCAGCATTTCGCCTGGCCGGTGGACGGCTGGTTCCGCGGGTACCGGGTGGATCTGGCCGACGCCCAGGGTCGTCCGGTGCCCCGCCATGTCATGCACCACATGATCATGGTCAACTTCAGCCGCCGTCAGCTGCTCTACCCCGCCGCCGAGCGGCTGATGGGCGCCGGGACCGAGACCGACGCCGAGGTGACGGTCCCCAAGACCATCGGCATCCCGCTCAGCCCCGGGATGCAGCTGGGCATGTACGTCGCCTGGCACAACGACACCGGCAAGCCGCTCGAGGGCGTGTTCCTCAAGGTGACGATGCTGTGGACGCCCAAGAACCAGAACCCGCGTCCGGTCAATTCGATGCCGCTGTATATGGATGTCAACCTGACGGTCGGCGGCAGCAACACGTTCGACGTGCCGCCGGGCAAGTCGAGCAAGGCGTACGCCTTCTCGCTCCCGATCGGCGGCCGGCTGCTGGGGGTCGGCGGCCACATGCACGACTATGGCGTGGATGTCCGGCTGGAGGACGGCGAGAGCGGCAAGGTCCTGGCCCGGGTGACCGCCACCCGCGACGCCCAGGGCAAGGTCAGCAAGATGAGCCGAAAGCTGTTCGGCGTCAGCGGCGATGGCCTCAAGCTCGAGGCCAATCACCCGTATCGGGTGGTCGGGGAGTACGACAACCCGACCGGTGAAACCAAGGTCAAGGGCGCGATGGCCCACATGGTCGCCCTGTTCGTGCCCGACGACATGGGCAAGTGGCCGACCATCGACCCCGCCGATCCCGTCTACCAGCGGGACCTCGCCTCGCTCCAGGTCCGCGGCGAGCCGGGCGCCCACGGCGACATGCCGGGCATGGCCACCGACGAAGCCAACGGGCACCATGGCGCCTCGGGCCACGGCGGCATGGACCACGATGCCATGGCCCACGACAGCATGCCCATGGACCAGGGACACACGCCCGAGATGAAGATGGATCACGGCACGATGCCGCACGACACGGCCACGCCGGCCGGGTTGCAGCCCGAGGCCGATCCGGCTGACTCGGCCGGCCACGGGTCGCACCACTAAGCGCGCGGGCGCGACTCCCGCGCCAGCCGCACGCCAAGGGCGGTCCGGTCACCGGCGGGACCTCCCTTGACGTGTCGAGTCCGCAGGACAGCTACTCCAGGATCCGCCGCACCCCCACCCAGCGAGTGTACCACCAGCGGCCGTAGGGATCATCCGCGCTGAGTGCGCTGACCTGAACGCCGCGCGTCGCGCTGTGAATGAACCGGCCGCCTCCGACATACAGACCCACGTGGGTGACTGGGCCGCCCCGGTTGGAAAAGGTCAGCAGGTCGCCCGGCCGCAGACTGGCCGGGTTCTTCTTGACCGATCTCCCCTCCCGGGCCTGTTCGGCGCTGGTGCGGGGCAGCGTGACCCCGTGGCGGCCGTAGGCGTACTGGATCAGGCCCGAGCAGTCGAAGCCGCCTCCCCCCGCCCCGGTCCCTCCATACACATACGGACGTCCCATCACCGACGTCGCGGTGCCGACGACCGAGTCGGCCAGCCGGGACGAGGCGCGGGTCTCGGGCCCCGGGGCTTCAGGCTGCGGGGCCGACCCGCCGGCGTCGCTCGCGGTGGCGGACATCCCGTCACTCGCCCGATCTACCCGGCCGGGGGCTTCGCCGCCCGAGCTCATCGACCCGGAGCCGGCGTCCCCGACCAGCTTCCTGCCGGCATCATGGCTGTCCCGTCCACCGGGATCGCGTGACCGTCGGCCGCTGCTGCCCAGGTTGAAGGAGATGCCGGCCGCGAACTCGAAGCCGGTCCGCCGATCGAGCGAGATCTCCCGCCAGCGTCCCTCGGCGCCGACCCGGACGAACGAGGCCGGCACCAGCTCGTAGCCCACGCCGGCCGACCAGGAGGACCAAGTGCTCGAAAACGACTGCGCATGCGCCGACCCCATCCCGGCGCCGATGCCGGCCACCAGGTACGGCCCGCCGCCGCCGCCCTGGAAGGCCGTGAGGTCGAGGCCTGCCCCGGCCAAGGCGCCGTCGGCATCGCGGACTCGCCGGATGTAATCCGCGTGGACGGTGCCGCCGATCGGCCCGATCAGCGGCCGACTGAGGCCCAGCCGGTAAACGGTCCACCCGTCCTCCTGGTAGAACCGGCCGACCCGGCCCTCGATGCCCTGCTGGGCGTCCAGCCGAGCGGGGGCAGCCGCCGCCAGGCAGAGAGCGCAGCCGAGCAGAAGTCGGGGCCGCGTCACGGTCGCTCCCGCACCGGCCGGCCGCTCCGCAGGCTGATGCGGTAGCGGTCGCCCCGCTGGCAATGGTTATCGAGCCAGGCGCGGGCGGTGGTATCGTCGATGATCTCCGGCGCGGTGGTGGTGTAGAGCAGCGGCACCGGCCGGCGCGCGCCCCCTTCCCGAATCTCCACCGCCCGCGCGATACACCGTCCATCGGGGCCGCTGTCCGGGCGGGCCAAAGTGAACCAGAGCTGGACTCCAGCGGGAGTAGAGGCGACCAGGGAGTCGGCTGGCCGAACCGGTTCTGCGGCCGAGCTGGTCTGACTGGATGCGCCCGCGGCCGGCCCTTCCCCGCGGGCGGCGGCCGATGGGCCGCCGCAGGCAAGGGTGCAGGCCACCGTGCCGGCCGCCACCACCCGGATCATTCGGCCGGACCCGATCCCGCGGCCAGCCCCGAGGTCGCGGCCGGACCCGAGCCCGCGGCCGGACCCGGGCCCGGCAGCGCCAGCTCGACCGTGTCCGGCGTGCCGTCCTCGGTGACGGCCAGGACCTGCCGCGCTTCGGGATTCTGCCGCAGATAGCGAAGCCAGAGAATAAGGCCGCCGAAGCCGGTCGCGGCTCCGCAGACCGCCGTCACTGCCAGCCCGTCGATCGGATTGTCGACCCGCATCGCCAGCAGTGCTCCGGCCACGGCGCCGAAAAACGAAGCTGCCCACGCCAGGAACGGCGTGAGCAGCCAGCCGAAGATCCGGAATACCAGCCGGAGCCACCGCATGCCTCAGCCGCGTCTGGCGCCCAGCCCCGATATCATCGTGGCCAGCGCGAGACCCGGCAGAAAGGCGACGCCGAAAGTACCCAGGTTCCACCCGGCGCCGGGAAAGCGGATGAGGACGGCGACGACCGCAAGCACGGCACTGCAGACCACGATCAGGCCGAACGCTGCCACCGGGGACACCGCTGCACCCTTGGCCAGCTGATGGGCCAGGATCCAGGCTCCGAACCAAGGCAGGAAGGTGCCGGTCATCCACCACACGGGGTGGTACCACCAGTTGCTCCCCCCGCCGAGGTCGTACCAGCGGTGCCCGTAGGTGCCGATGTTCTGCAACAGCGTCATGTCCACCAGGAGGAAGACGAACGCCGCCCCGAGCCCGATCCCGGCCGCCCCGGCGATGCCCTCGATGGTGGCGGCCCGCGTCCACAGGCCGGGCAGGAGGATCACGGCCGCCAGGCCCGCCAGCACGATCAGTCCGACCAGGACCGTCTGCAGCGGGCCGTTCGGCAGGAACCGTGACACCAGCGAGATGACCAGCACGATCACGGCCTCGAGCAGCCCCAGCTTCACCGATCCCCGCACGATCGCAGGCACGTCGGTCAGGTCGTGATCCGCGCGCAGTTCCACCGCCGAGTGCATGCCATCTCCATGAGGCCGGGGGTCGAGAAGGAGGACTTCGGAAGTATACCCAGCGGCCGCGGGGACGGCCAAGAGCTCAGCTGCCCCAGGCCAGCACCACCACCACGTCCGTGACGGCCCAGGCGGCCAGGGCCCGGTACATGCCGCGCTGATGCTGGGCGGCCGTCATGGCGGCCCAGCGCCGCCGCCACGGCAGCAGCACGGCGGCCCAGGACAGCAGCGCCAGCAGGAGGCCGCCCCAGCGCCAGACGTCGACGCCGGCCAGCCGCCAGCCGGCCCGGGCGCCGCCGGCGGCGAACAACGAAAAGGCCAGTGCCGCAGCCCCGATGGCGGCGGTGAGGCTGCGCCGAATACCCAGCACACAGGCGAGCGTCCGGTCGCCGCGGCGGGAGTCCTCCTCCACCTGATACAGCTGGGTGAGCGGATAGAGCGAGGCGAACAGCGGGCAGAACGCCAACAGGACCAGAGCCCGGGCCGGCTCGAGCCGAATGCCGGTAGCGGACCAGCCGGCCAGCGGCGTCAGGGTGCCGAAGCCCCACATGTTGATCAGCCAGTCCGCCCCCGCCACCGCCTTGAGCCGGAGCGGCGGCACCGAGTAGGCGATGGACATGACGTAGCACACCCCATACACCATGGGATACGGTGCCGCCAGCCGGAAGGCCAGAACCTGTCCCGCGCCCATCAGCGCCAGGCTGACCGCGGCCAGGTAGCGGGGCGGGACCGGCGGGCGGCGGAGGTAGGCCACGTCGCCCTCGTCCCGGTCGAACGCACTGTTGAGCGCCAGGGTGCCGCCGTTGAGGCACACCACCCAGAGCACCAGCCCCAGCAGCGCCGGCCCCAGGCGTTCACCCCGACCGGCGCCGCCCAGCCCCACCGCCAGCAGATAGCCGACCGCGGTATGGGCGGCCATGATCGGCCATTCGGCCGGGCGCAGGTGCAGCAGGTAGTCGAGCCGGGAGCCCAGCAGCCGGTATCCTGCCTCGCGAGCCGAGCCTACCACGCCAGTCCCAAGTATCCCGCCGCGAAGCGGAGACCTCGGAGCGTGAGGTCCGGCACCGTGCCCTCGATCGTCGTGGTGAGCGGTGCCACCGCCGAGGCAAGCCCACCGGTGGCCACCACGTCCGGCCGCCGGCCACCGGGCCATTCGGCCCGGAGACGGCGGACCAGACCGTCGACCGCCTCGGCCGTCCCATACATCACGCCGGCCTGGATGCACTCCTCGGTCCGCCGGCCGATGACCCGGTCGGGGGCCCGCAGCTCGGTGGCCGGCAGCTTGGCGGTGCGCTGGGTGAGCTGATCGGCGGCGGTCCGGATCCCCGGCATGATCACCCCGCCGAGAAACCGGCCCTCAGCGGTGACGCAGTCGAACGTGGTGGCGGTGCCGAAGTCCACCACGATGGTATCGCGGTGGTAGAGCTCGACCGCGGCCAGCGCGTTCACGATCCGGTCGGCCCCGACGCTGAGCGGCTCGTCCACGTCGAGGGTGACGGGCAAGGGCGAGCGCCCGTCGACCTGGACCCCGCTGCAGCCGGTGGACCGGGCCACGCCGGCCACCACCGCCTGGGTGACCGACGGCGCCACCGACGCCAGGCAGACCGCCCGCACCTCGTTCGGCGAGTGACCGTCCGCCAGCAGGAAGCCGCTGACGGCACTGCTCCACTCATCGGGCGTGCGACCGGGGGTCGTGGTGAGCCGCCAATGGCCTTCCAGGTTGTCACCCCGGAACAGCCCCATGGTGATTTCGGTGTTGCCGATGTCGAGCGTCAGCAGCATGGGTGAGGGTCTCAGTCGGGCAAGAGAGAATCGGCCGCCGATTCGGTGGCGAGGAGGACCGTGCCGGCGCGCACGGGCAGGACCACGCCGTCCGGCCGATGGACCAGCAGCGCGCCGTCCTCCGCCAGTCCGGCCGCCCGCCCCGCCACGGGCGCCTCGAGCTCACGTCCCAGCAGCCAGTCCCGCTCGGCGAACCGCCGTCGCTCCGTCGCCGTCAGCGAGCCGGCCGAGGCGTCGACTCCCCGGAGGGCGGCGAGGACCGGCTCGGCCAGGTCGCCGGGCGCGAGGCCTGGGGCCACCCGGACCAGGTTGGCGGCGGTGCCCGCCAGCTGGGGCGGGGTCGGGTTGTTCACGTTCAGGCCCAGGCCGATCACCACCCAGCAAAGCGAAGGGCCCTGCCACCGGGCCTCGCCGAGGATCCCGCCCAGCTTGCGGTCGCCCAGCATCAGGTCGTTGGGCCACTTGAGCCGCAGCTCGACCCGGGGAGTGAGCCGGTCCAGCGCCTCGGCCACCGCGAGCCCGGCCCGGAGGCTGACCAGCGCCAGGTCGGCCGTGGCGGGCCGGCCCAGCACGCTCAGCCACAACCCTCCCGGCGGCGACCGCCACACCCGGCCTCGCGACCCACGCCCGGCGGTCTGCTCATCCGCCAGGACCGCCGTCCCGGCCGGCGCGCCCGCCGCCGCCAGCTGGTGCAGGCTGTCCATGGTGGAGGCCGTGACGGCCAGCCGGACCAGCTCGGGCGGGGCGAAGCTCATCGGAGCAGCAGCAGCAGGGCCACGCCGAAGACGATCCGGTACCAGGCGAAGGCGGCAAAGCTGTGCTGGGATACGAACCGGAGAAAGGCCTTGACCACGATCAGCGCCGAGACGAACGCCGTCACGAAGCCCACGGCGAACGCCGGCGCGTCGGAGGCGACAAGCGCCCCCCGGCTCTTGAGCAGGTCGTACAGCGTGGCGGCGACCATCACCGGAATGGAGAGGAACAAGGAGAACTCCGTGGCCGCCGGGCGCGACAGCCCGAGGGCGTACCCGCCCATGATGGTGGCCCCCGACCGCGAGGTGCCGGGAATGAGCGAGAGCACCTGGGCCAGGCCGATACCG
>DATAOR010000284.1:0-3409 GCA_036265635.1 Gemmatimonadales bacterium | reverse complement strand
CCCGGGGGTCGCCTGCCAGCACTCGGCCGATCAGATCACGGTCGTCCACGGGCTCCGGCGCGTAAGGGTTCGACGTCGTTGGGCCTCTGACACGGGCCCCGGGAAAAGGGTTGCGCGGTGCCGCCCGGGTCGTGAGCGGCCTCGGCCCGATGCCGGACGCAACCCTGTCCGGCTTGGCGGCATCTCAGCTCCTGGAGATGAGAGACGGCCGGGGACACGCCGCCGTCCATGGGGGTCTTTCGAAAGGACGCGGGATCATGGGACCGCTCAGCGGGCAGGCATGCGCGGTCTGGGTCATACTCGAGGACGACCGGCCGATCGGTCAGGTGATAGCCCCGGTCGGCGTGCCGGTGCTGGGCCCGGGCGGGGACACGGTGCTGCTCCGTCGGACACCGCCCCAGGTCCGCCAGGAGGATGATGCCCCGGCCGCAGCCCGGGACGGCCAGGCCGCCTCGGTGCCGTTCCGGAGGCGCCGGTCCTGGTGGAGTGTCGCCCCGGCTGGCCGGCGAGGCCATCCGGCGGCTGCCTGAGCGGGACGGCGCTCAGGGCGCCCTCCTCAGCGCTGAAACGTGCCCTTGATCTGATTCGACCCCGGTCCCTCATCCCCGTAGAGCAGCGTGATGGTATCGGCGTCCGCCGAGATTGTGCCGGGGGCGAGCAGGTAGGGGAAGCCCTCCCCGCCTCCACCCGTGCGGGTGAAGGTCAAGGTGTTGCCCTGGCGGGCATAGGTGCCCTGTTCGGAGTTGTCGAAGTCGATGCCGTTGTTCTTGTTGTGGTAGGAGGCCCGGAGGTCGTACGTGGTCGAGGTCAGGCTGAGCGACCCGCTCAGCGTGAGGCAGCAGCCAAACGGCGCGCTCGGGTCCGACGGCAGCGGCTGGCCGTTCTCGGCCACGAGGGTGTAGGTCCCTTCGATATCCCGGGGCGCGGTGCTGCCGCCCCCACAGGATGCCGCGAGCAGCAGCAGCGCCACCGCCAGGGGGCGATGCGGGGTCATGGGGCTCCCTCCCTTGCTGGGGTCATGGGGCCCTCCCTTGCTGGGGTCATGGGGCTCCCTCCCTTGCTGGGGTACGTCCGCCCCATCCATGGACGGTCATCAGACCGCGGTCGCTTCAACCCGCAGGGCGTCGAGCGCGACCCTGAGGGACCGGGCGTCCGCCACTCGCCTAGCCGGGTCCTTTTCGAGGAGCCGGTGCACCAGCGCCTCGAGCGCCGGCGGCACGTCCGGGCGGAGCGTCGCCAGCGGAGCCGCCGCCCGCCACTGGATGGCATAGAACAACGCCTCCATCGACTCCGCCGTGAACGGCGGCCGACCGGCGAGCATCTCATACAGCACCACACCCACGGCCCACAGGTCGGTCCGGTGATCGACCGGGTCCCCGCACGCCTGCTCGGGACTCATGTAGGAGAGGGTGCCGAGCACTGCACCCGTTCGCGTGAGGTTGGCCTTGGCGTCGGCCACCTTGGCGATGCCGAAATCCAGGATCTTCACCCGCCCGACCGGCGTCACCACGATGTTGGCGGGCTTGATGTCGCGGTGCACCACGCCGGCCGCATGGGCATGCTCGAGCCCGGCCGCGACCTGGCAGCCGTACTCCAGCGCCTCCGCCACCGGCAGCGGTCCTCGGGCGATCTTCTGCCTGAGGGTTTCCCCCTCGTAGTAGGGCATCACGATGACGAGCTGCCCGGTCTCCGGCTCCGCCACCTCGAAGATGGTGCACAGGTTCGGGTGGTCGAGCGCGGCGATGGTCTTCGCCTCCTGGAGGAAGCGGCGCTTGATCTCCGGGCTGGCCCCGAGGGACGCCGGGAGATACTTGAGCGCCACGAACCGGTGCAGGCGCGGGTCCCGGGCCTTGTAGACGATGCCCATGCCGCCGTTCCCCACCTGCTCGACGATCTCGTAGGGTGATACCGTCAGCGCCGCCGGCGCGAGGGGGTGTGCCGCGGGGCCCACCAGGGCCCCCGCGAGCTTCCCCGTGACGCCGCTTTGCCCGGCGGCGTCCAGCAATGCCTCCACCTCGCGCCGGAGCTCCGGGTCGCTCGAGCCCTCTCGCGCCAGGACCCGGGCGCGCTCGCCCGGCGTGAGGTCGAGCACCTCGTCGAACAGGGCCTCGATGCGCCGCCTCCGGGCGGCAGGATCGCCGGTGCTGTCGGCGGGCACGCCGAGGAACGCCCGCACCTCGCGGAGGAACCGGGGCCAGGCTGGCTCGGACTCGAGCAGCAGGTGATTGCGGCTCTCCAGCGGCACGAAGGCGGCGCCGGGGATCATCGAGGCCAGCAGCCGCCCCTCGTTGAACGGGATCCGGAGATCTCCCGTGGCGTGCAGGACCAGGGTCGGGAGGTTCAGTCGGGGCACCAGCTCGCGCACGTCGAGCAGGTGGAAGGCCGCGCACATCCGGGCGGCGTTCTCTGGCGTGGCCGAGACCCGCTGCAGCTCGTTGAACCAGTGGATCTGGTCCGCGGTACCGTCGGGGATGAACAGGCGGGTGAAGACCTGGCGGAAGGCGTCGTGGTCCGTGCCCCAGCCCACCCGAATGAGCTCCACCAGCAGCTCGAGCTCCTTGCGCTGGCGGTCGGAGAGCTCGCGGTGGAGCTGCCCCCTGGCGTAGGTGCCGTACAGGATGAGGCGGCTCACCCGCTCGGGATGGCGCATCGCATACGCGATCGCGATGGGGCCGCCCTGGGAGATGCCGAGCAGCGGGAACTGGTCCAGCCCCAGGTCGTCCACCACCGCCTCGAGGTCCTGCACCCACACGTCGAGCGAGAACTGGTCGGCCGTCCAGTCGGAGAGGCCGCAGCCGCGCTCGTCGTACCGAACGAGGGTGTGATCGCGCGACAGCTCGCGGCCCCAGTGGCGCCAGACCGGGCTGTTGCCGTCGTGCTCGAGGTGGCTGAGCCAGTTGGCCGCTTTCACCAGCGGCGCGCCGCGCCCGCTGGTGGCGTAGGCGATACGCGATCCATCGGCTGCCGTGCAGAACCGGATCACCTGATCCAAGGCGGGGCTCACGCGGTCGTCCATGCAGTGGGGACAGGGCCAATTTGCCGCACGAAGCGGGAGTCCCACAAGGCCGGGGTGGGGAGTACCTCCATGGTCGCCACCCCGCACTTTGGCTTGCCTGCCGCCGGCCCTCCGATTATCACCAGATGGAGGGACCTGACCGGAGGTGACCCGCCGGACCAGCGCGGCGGCGCCTCCGCCACTGCAACCCCGGCACCACAGGAGGCATACATGTTCGGACGTCGCCGTACCAGCCGCCGCCCCCAGCGCGGGGTGTTCAGCGGCACCAATCTCCGGAACGCTGCCCTGGCGGGGGCTGGCATGCTCGCCCTCAGATGGTGGCGTAACCGTCAGACCTCGAGCCGGACTCCCGGATCGGCTGAGCCCGCGGTCACGACGGATCCGAGCCAGCCC
>DATAOR010000283.1:0-17966 GCA_036265635.1 Gemmatimonadales bacterium | reverse complement strand
AGTTGAAGCGATCGAGCGCGGGCCAGCGGAAGCCACGGTAGGCATCGTCGTAGCGCTCTCGGTGGGCCAGCAGAAACTCGCGGGCGGCGGCGAAAGTCGGTCCCATACGGCTCCGATCCATGGCGGCGGGTCGGTGCGGGTGCCGGCGGAGGATGCTCCGACCGAGTTCGCGGGTCGGTGCGGGTGCCTTACGTAGGGCGGGCCGACCGTGTGCTCCGGTATCGGCCGCCGTCAGGTTCCCTGGGCCGGCGTGCCTGGTACGCCCGTGGCCGGCGCCCGAGCCTGCCTCAGCGCAGCCGCAAGGGCCGCAACGCCGATCGCAGCGACCGCGCGTCCGAGGTGGTGGCGCGCACCCACCAGCGATACTCACCCGCGGGGAGGAGCCGTGCCGACTCCGGCGCGGCGCTGGTGTCCGTGGTCGAAGCCGAGGCAGCCACATCTCCGCCCGCATCAAGCAGCTCGAGCTCGTAGCGGCTGGCTCCTGGCACCGGATGCCAGGCGAACACCAGGGGCTGACCTGCCCGCGCCTCGGCCCCCGGCTGCACCAGGGCGACGGCACCGCTCTCGCCGCCCCGGCTGGTATCCTCGGCGGGGGGCCGGAGCGCCTGTCGCCCGATCCCGACCGCCAGGAGCACCGAGGCCGCCAGCGCCGCCGGCACGAACCAAGTGCGCCTGGTACCGGTCCCGGCGCCCGCCCGCTCAATGGTCCGGAGCAGGTCGAACTCGCGGCGGCATTCGGCACAGCTCATCACGTGGTCGAGCGTGGCCAGTCTGGCTTCCTCCGGCCCCTCCCGCCGCACCAGCGTCGCGATGGACTCGGGCGAAGGATGATTGGCCCCGGCCGGCGTGGGCCGGCCGCCCAGGGCGGTGGCGTACAGCTGGCGCAGGCGCTCGTCGCTCATGATGCCTCCCGGACGCGGTCCCAGCCCACGCCCATGTCCTGAAGCCGCTCTCTGAGATCGGCCAGCCCGCGGTACAGCAGGTTGCGGGTCTTGGCCTCGGTCCAGCCCATCAGCTCGGCGATCTCCTCCCGCGGATAGCCGGTGAGATACATCTTCACCACCGGCCGGCGGGACGCGGGGATCGACTCGAGCGCGCGGGTCACCTGCTCGGCCACCTCGGAGCCTTCCAGCGCCCCGTGGGGATCGGGCGCGGTCGCCGCCAGCGCCACCGGGGCCGCCTCGTCATCGAGGGACTGGTGATGCTCGGCCCGGCGGGAGCGGCGCCGCCGGATGACGTCCAGGGCCGCCGTGCTCGCCGTCCGGTATACGTAGGACGTGGAGACTTCGCCGATCTGCTCACTGGTCTGCTGGGCCCGCCAGAGGCGGATCCGGACTTCCTGCATGACCTCGTCCGCGTCGGATTCATCCAGCCGATAGCGCCGGCTCACCTGGCGGACCATCGATCCGAACCGGGTGAGCACCGCCTCGACGGCGAGCGAGAGGTGGCGCTCGGCTTCGGGAAGCGTCATGGCGGAAGTATCGAACTGCCGCCGCCATGACGCCAGCGCCGTGGATCAGGGGACGGTGGCCGTTCCGAGCGTCATTGACTGCCCCTGCTGGCTGAGGGCGAGGGTCTCGGGGCCACGAGCACGCCAGCCCTCGGTGCAATCGGGCAGTCCGGCCGCATCGCA
Organism: Gemmatimonadales bacterium; assembly: GCA_036265635.1. GTDB lineage: Bacteria > Gemmatimonadota > Gemmatimonadetes > Gemmatimonadales > GWC2-71-9 > CAVVWJ01. Next base: position 16,333 of record DATAOR010000283.1, on the reverse strand, counting down.
CCGGCGGGCGGCCTCCAGCAGCGCCTCGATCGAGCCGATGCCGGGCGGGCCATCGACGTATTCCAGATGGGGCCAGTCCCACGACCGGTTGGGCTCACCGATGAGGCGGAAGACCCCGCGCTGGTGGGCCAACACCCACTGCCGGAAGGCGACCCAGTGTCGCCGGGTCGAGCGGTGAGCCAGGTTGCCGTCGTCCACCACCAGATCCAAGGCGAAGCCGTCGGCGTGACGGGACGTCGCCGTGTGGGTCAGGTGACCGTCCAGGGTCAGCAGATACGCCTGCCGCTCAGCCGAGCGCCGGGTCTCCGCCACGCGGACCCGGAAGCCGGCCTGCCGGGCAGCGGCCAGCAGACGGGCGGCGTGGGGCCGCACCACGGGATCGAGCGAGCCCAACGCGCGATCCACCTCCCGGGCCGAGGCGGGGAACGACTCGGGGCGGGTAGCCGCCAGGCGGCGCTCGAGCGCCTCCCAGGTCTCGCCCGGCCGGCGCACCGAAGCCGCGCCCACCCGGTAGGAGCTCACCAGATCGCGCTCGCCGCCGTCCCGGCGCGTGTCGTAGGTGAGCGTGCCGCTGGCCAGCGAGTCGGAGAGGTAGAGCCGCCGGGGATCCTCGATGCCGAACTGCCGGCGGAGCAGCCGGCGCTCCTCCTCGGTGAACGCCCGGTCCAGGTAGCGTGGCACCCCCTGCGCGTCGCGGCCGGCATAGCTGGCGCGCAACCAGGTGGCCCCGTCGGCGCCGGACGGGGCGTCGGCCGCGACCGCCAGGGCGCCGGACTCCTCGCCCTCCGCGGTGGCGTCGTCGCCCGACGCGGTGACCCCGGTGGTCTCCATGGTACCGGCCGCGGCCCGATCCATCGACCGCGCCAGCAGGACACCGAGCCCCGGTCCCATCTGCGCCAGTGCCCGCCCGGCCGGAGCCAGCGACAGGAGCACAGCCAGGGTGAGGGGGCGAAGGCGGCGGGGGCGGCAGATCGGCAGCATCGGGTCCTCGTCCAGGGTTCGAGTGGCTGGGCGTAGGACGCGAAGGGGTGGCTGGGATTCTCACTGGATCGACCGACTCGGCATCACCAGGACAGAAACGATCAAGGGAGCATGCGGACGGCATGCTCCCTTGGCCCAGCTGATCCGGCGGCCTTGGCACTCAGCGGGCGGCCAACCCCTCGAGGACTTCGAACTCCTGCACCATGCCATGCTCGAAGTGCTGCTTGCCTTCCTTCATGTCGGGCAGGAAGCAGATCAGAGCATAGCGGCCGGGCTGGAGGTCCACTGGAAGGTAGGACGTGCCCCCGGCCGCCAGCGGGCTGACACCGCCGAGCGGGAGGCCCGGGGCTTCCCCGACGCCGTGCTCGATGAAGGCGATCACATCCCGCGGCGTCTTCCCCGGCGCCAGCTGGACCAGCTCGAACTCATGCCACTGGGTACCCTCATTGCGGACCTCGATCACGTGCTTCCCGGCGGACAGCGGTCGGGAGAGGAAGAAGTTGTAGTCGCGCAGCGTCATGATGGCGTCGGCCTCGGGCGCCTTCTCCGGACGGGCCGTCGGGACCACGGTGAGCTCGCGAACCATGCCCTTCATCAGATGGGGCACGCCGTCCTTGCTGGGAATCAGACAGGCCACGATGTAGCGGCCGGGCTCGAGCAGGACGGTGGCGCTGGCCTCGCCGCCCATGGGCCGGGGCGCGTTGGGCCCACCGGCGTCCTTGAGCCAAGTGGGGAATGGTGCCCGGGTCTTGAGCGCGGTGAGGACCTCGTCCACCGTGTGGCCGCCGTCCAGCCGGGCAATCCAGACGTGGTGGAGCTCCTTGCCCTGATTGACCAGGCGCAAGGTCACGGCGCCGGCGGCCAGGGTGTCGGGCAGGTCGAGGGCGAAATCCCGCGCGGTCACGGTGACGGTCTGCGGCGCGCCGGCGCCATATTGGGCGAAGGCGCCGAGGGCGAGGGGCAGCGCGGCCAGACCGAGCAAGGCCAGGGACAGCGGCTTCATGGCATCGTCTCCTTGGGGTGGCGTCCGTTGGGGCTGCCCGTGAAACGCAGCGGTCCCACGGTCCTTCTCACCGCCTCGAGCCGACTGCCTGAGGCCGGTCAGGCCCGCCGCCGCAGGAGGAAACCCCCTGGCCTCCGGATGGCGAGCGGCGAGTCTCGACGGGCCCGCCCGGGTGCCGCTACAGCCCCGGCCCGGGGCCGGATACTGTTCAGCCATGACGACGCCTGCCGGCGTGGCCGCGCACTACGGCCGACGCGACCTGCTCGAGCGGCTGCGCGAGGCCGTGGCCGCCGCCGGCCTCTCGTGGGAGCACCTCAGTCCCGAAGAGCTGGCACCGCTCGATCAGCTCCATACTCGAGGTCGTGAGGCGACCCTCGAGCTGGCCCGGCTGGCCGGCGTCACCGCCGGGCAGACGGTGCTCGACGTGGGCGGCGGGCTGGGCGGACCGGCCCGGACTCTGGCGGCTGCCGTCGGCTGCCAGGTCACCGTGGTGGACCTGACTCCTGAACTGTGCGACGCCGGCGAGGAGCTGACCCGGCGCACGGGGTTGAGCGATCAGGTGCGCTTTCAGGTGGGCGACGCCCTGGCCCTGCCGTTTCCGGACCGTGCCTTCGACCTGGTCTGGACCGAGCACAGCTCCATGAACATCCCCGACAAGCCCAGGCTGTACGCCGAGATCCGCCGGGTGATCCGACCGGGCGGCCGGCTGGCGCTGCACGAGATCACGGGTGGGCCGGGCGGACCGGTCACGTTTCCGCTGCCTTGGGCCTCGCGAGCCGAGCTGAGCTTCCTGCTGCCCGAGCCGGAGCTGCGGGCGCGGATCCGCGAGTCGGGTCTGCACGAGCGCTTCTGGCAGGATCTGACCGCACCATCACTGGCGTGGGTCGAGTCCCGGCTGGCCGCGGCCGCGGCCCGGCCCGACGGGGCACCCCTCTTCGGCCTGCAGGTGTTGCTGGGACCCGGGACTGCGGCGGCGGTCTCGAACCTTCGCGACGGCCTGGCACAGCAACGGCTCCGCGTCGTCGGGGCGGTGTTCGACGCCGGCGCAGACTAGCGAGCGACCGTCCGGGCGGCCCGCCTTCGCGCCTCACACGCGCTCACACGCGCTCACACGCGCTCACACGCGAATGAAGGCCGCCACCGCCGGATCGCGACGAAGTCGGGCCAGCGCCGCATCATCGGGCCGCTCGGGCCGGTCGCGCTCGCAATCCACCAGGCAGAGAAAGCCGAGCGGCTCGTCGCCCAGCGGCTGAAACTGATGCCAGGTGAGGGGCGGCACCCGGATCAGGTCGTGGGTGTCTGCCTCGACCACCCGGTCCCCGATCAGCACGCGAGCCCGCCCGCGGATCAGCATGACCGCGTGGACGTGCCGATGCCGCTCGAGCGACGACCACCCGCCGGGGGCCACCTCGAAATACCGGAGCTCGCAGGGCAGGCCGTCGCCGCCGGCGAACAGCAACTGCCGGGTGACGTCGCGGAACGGGCTGCCGTCCTCCTTATACGGCCGTAGCTCGACGCCGTCCCACCGGAACGGCCCGATCCGACGGATATGCTCGCTCACGCGGCCGGCTCCGCTTCCGCCACCCGGGCCACCTGCTCGACCAGCGCGCGGGTGCGCTCGAAGAGGCCCGCGCCGGCGTCGTACAGACTCCCGCCGATCAGCAGCACGCAGTCGCGACCGTAGAACTCGACCAGCTCGGCCACCCGCTCCAGCTGGATTCCGCCGGCCGGCACCGGGAACGCAGGGCGCGCGCGGGGGTGCTCCGCCCGGAGCGCCTGCGCCAAGGCATGGCAGATCGCCGGCGTGTAGCTGAAGCGGCCCCCGGCGTGCGGGTAGATCACCGCATCGGCGCCGAACCAGCGGAACAGCTTGCCGAACAGCACCGGCGGCTCGGCCCGGAGGACCCCGCCGAAGGCCGGGTGGGCGATGATGGGCAGCCCGTCGGCCATGGTGGCGAGGGTGGTGAGGAGCGGTAACCCGACTATCATCGGCGAGACCAGCACGGCCGGGACACCGGCGGCGCGGGCGAAGGCGACCTGCTCGAGCAGCCGGTCGGGCGGGCCGATCACATTGGGCACGTAGAGCGCGCGGCGGCCAGTGTCACGGCCGGCCCGGTCGACCGCCTCGAGACAAGCCTCGACCCGGTCGCGAAAGGGACAGAAGCGGTGGTCGGCCAGGCCGTGATCGTCCTTGATCAGGTCCAGTCCCGCCCGGGCGAAGGTGCCGCACAGCTCGGCCAGCTCTGACGGGCTCAGGCCCATGGGCTTGAGGGCGGTGGCCAGCAAGGGCCGGTTCGCTACGTCGGCCAGTCGTCGGAGGCCCGACAGGCCCACCCGGGGACCCGGCAGCCAGTCGAACGCCGACGGCGGGAGCTCCACATCGGCCAGGACCACCTCGGGCTGGAGCGACAGGTTGCCGAACACCAGGTTGAGCAGCTGGGCCGGATCGCCGGCGGCGGTGACCAGTGGCTGGGCCACGGTCACACGATGGAGGTCGGGCCCGATCGGGCGAATGGATTCGACCCCGCCGAGCACGTGCCCGGCGACCCACGGATGGCGGGCGGCCACCGCCCGCGGCAGCTCGACCGTCTGCTCGAGCAGCAGCGCGTCGGACCGCGCCGCGATCTCGCTGGCCGGGGCGCGGACCAGATAGGTGATCCGGAGGACTTCCTCGCTCGCAGGCGGCACCGCAGGTCTCCTTGGAGGCCGGGAAAGCTCGTAGTATAGCGTCCGGGCCCACGGCCCCGCGCGATGGGGTCCTCGCGCTTGCCATTCACGCCAGCCGCCGACACGTTGTCTGCCATGCCCAGCCACCTCTCTGTCTGTCGGCCGAGCCTGCTCGTGGTCCTGGGTCTGGCCGCCGCGCCGGTCTCAGCCCAGCAGACCGCCGCCCCGCCGCCCGGCTTCGACGGCTACGTCGCCCAGGTGCTCAAGGCGTTCACCGTTCCCGGCGTGGCGGTGGCGATCGTCAAGGACGGCCGGGTCGTACTGGCCAAGGGCTACGGCGTCCGACGTCTGGGCGAGCCGACCCCGGTGGATGGCCGAACCCAGTTCGGGATCGCCTCCAACACCAAGCTGTTCACGGCGTCCTCGCTGGCGATGCTGGTGGAGGCCGGTAAGCTCGAGTGGGACGCCCCCGTCATCCGCTACCTGCCCTGGTTCGCGATGTACGATCCGTTCGTCACCCGCGAGCTCACGGTGCGCGACCTGCTGGTCCATCGTAGCGGCCTGGGGCTCGGCGCCGGCGACCTGCTCTGGTGGCCCGCGTCGACCTACGACCGGAAGGAGATCGCCCGGCGGCTGCGCTACATCAAGCCGGCCACCTCGTTCCGGACCGCCTACGCATACGACAACGTGCTCTACCTGGTGGCCGGCGAGGTGATCGAAGCGGTGTCTGGGCAGTCGTGGGAGGAGTTCGTCCGAGGCCACATCCTCCAGCCGGTGGGGATGTCCCATAGCGACGTGACCCACTCGGCCGCCGGGAAGCCGGGCAACGTCGCCACGCCGCACGCCGAGGTGAACGACACGGTCCGTCCGATCGCCCCGTTCCTGAGCGACAATACCAACCCCGCCGGCGGCATCGTGTCGGGCGCCGAGGACATGGCCAAGTGGCTGATGGTGCAGCTCGACTCGGGACAGGTGGCGGGCGGCCCCCGGCTGTTCTCGCCGGCCAGCACCCGCCAGCTCTGGCGCGAGGTTACCCCGGAGCCGATCAACGACGCCCCGCCCGGACTGGCCCACCTGCAGCCGAAGTTCAACGGCTATGCCCTCGGCCTGGAGACCCGGGACTACCGGGGCCGACAGCTGCTGACCCATACCGGCGGACTCCCGGGCTACCTCTCGCGACTGGCGATGATTCCCGAGCTCCGCCTGGGCGTGGCGGTGCTGACCAACCAGGAGTCGGGGCTGGCGTTCAATGCCATCGCCTACCGGGTGCTGGATCATTACCTCGGTGCCCGGGCGCCGGATTACATCGGGATCTACCGCCGGCTGATGGCCCAGAACCAGACCAAGCTGGCCGAGCTCGAGGCCCAAGCCGCGGCAGCGCGAGATTCGAGCTCCGGGCCTTCACTGCCGCTGGCAAGCTACGCCGGTACCTACCGGGACGAGTGGTACGGGGACGTCAGGGTGGCGATGGAAGGGGGACGCCTGGTCATCCGGATGACCAGGACCCCGTCGATGGTGGGCGACCTCGAGCACTGGCAGCACGACACCTTCGTGGCGCGCTGGCGCGACCGCGAGCTCCGGGCCGACGCGTATGTGACCTTCCAGCTCACACCGGACGGCGGCATCGACCAGGTGAAGCTGGCGCCGACCTCGCCGCTGGTGGACTTCTCGTTCGACTTCCAGGACCTGCTGCTTCGCCCGGTGGCTCCGGATTCAACCCGGGCCCAGCGTTGACCGGGCAGGACCAGCACGACATGCTGTCCATGCCCTGGTTGATGGTGTCGCCCTTTGAGGTCACGGACTGCCCCTGACCACAGTCACCCGGCCAGCGGTCGCCCGGGAGCCGCCGATGCCGCACGCCATCCGCCATCTGCACCACGTCACCGCCACCGTCGCCGAGGCGCAGCCCGACCTGGCGTTCGCCGAGGGTCTGCTCGGCCTCAGGCTGGTCAAGCGGACGGTCAACTTCGACAACCACCATGTCTACCACTTCTACTATGGGACCGAGCGAGGTGCGCCGGGCACCATCTGGACCACCTTTCCCTACGCCGGCTGGGCGGTGCCGCCCGGGGTCCACGGGGCGGGACAGGTGGTAGCCACGGCCTTCTCGGTGCCAGCCGACACGCTCGACCGCTGGCGCGGCCGGATCGCCGCCGTCGGTGGCGAGGCCGGAGAAGGAACCGACCGGTTCGGCGAGCGGTCGCTGACAGTGCGGGATGCGTCGGGCCTGGTGCTGGAGCTGGTCGAGGACGCCCGCGACCACCGGGCCCCGTGGACCGCCGGCAGCGTGGCCGAGGGGATGGCGATCCGCGGCCTGCACGACGTGACCCTCCGCCTGCGGGGGCGGGGCCCCACCATCGCCCTGATGACCGGCCTGCTCGGCTTCGAGGTCGTGGCCGAATCAGCCGGGCGCACCCGGCTGGCCGTCGGGGGCGACCTGCCGGGGCATCTGGTGGACCTGGTTGAGGACCCCGGTGCGGCCCCAGGCCGGAACGGACTGGGCACGGTCCACCACGTGGCCTTCGCCATCGAGGGGGAGGACGAGCAGCTCCGGCTCCGGGACGAGCTGATCGGCCAGGGGCTGGAGGTGACCCCGGTGCGCGACCGGACCTACTTCCGCTCGATCTATTTCCGAGAGCCGGGCGGTGTCCTGTTCGAGGTCGCGACCATGGCACCCGGGTTCACGGTAGACGAGCCGATCGAGCAGCTGGGCCAGGCGCTCCGGCTGCCGCCGTGGGAGGAACCGCACCGCAGCGAGATCGAAGCCCGGCTCCCCGTCGTTGCGGCCGCGGACTAGCTTGCCCTCGCCTCCGCCCGGGCGATCGGCCGGGCCGACCCCGCTCGTCTCGCCTTCCCCCCAGGAGGGCCTGCCCGCAGAGCCTGGACCGCGGTCCCGGCTGGCCCGATTGAGCGGCAACCTCACGGTCCGGGTGCTCGTCGCCATCGCGACCGGCGCCCTGCTGGGGGCGCTCTGGCCGGCCGCGGGACGGGCGATGAAGCCGGTCGGCGACACCTTCGTCAACCTGGTGCGGATGGTGATCGCCCCGATCATCTTTCTCACCATCGTCCTGGGTGTCGCCCACACCGGTGACCTCCGCCGGGTCGGGCGGGTGGGCCTCAAGGCCCTGATCTATTTCGAGGTGGTCACCACCTTCGCGCTGGCGATCGGCCTGGCGGTGATGCATCTGGTCCGCCCGGGCGTGGGGATCGGGGCCGCCCATCTCATAGACGGCGCATCCGCTGCCGGACAGGGCCAGCCGGTCGGATTCGCCGACTTCCTGACCCACATCGTGCCGTCGAGCGTGGTCGGCGCCTTTGCCCAGGGCGACATCCTCCAGGTGGTGTTCTTCTCGATCCTGTTCGCGGTGGCCCTCGCCTCGCTGGGGCCGCCGGGCCGGCCGGTGATTCGGATGTTCGAGCGGCTGGCCGAGGTGTTCTTTCGCCTCGTGGCGATCGTGATGGCGGTCGCCCCGGTGGGTGCGTTCGGGGCCATGGCGTACACGGTGGGGGCCTTCGGCGTCAGCTCGCTGCTGACGCTGGGGCGGCTGATGGCCTGCGTCTATCTCACCATGGCACTGTTCATCCTGGTGGTGCTCAATCTGGTGGCCCGGCTCTGGGGCTTCAGCCTGTTCCGGCTGCTGCGCTTCATCCGCGAGGAGATCCTGATCGTGCTGGGCACCTCGTCCAGCGAGGCGGTGCTACCGCGGATGCTCGACCGGATGGTTGAGTTCGGCTGCGCCCGCCCGGTGGTGGGCCTGGTGATCCCCGCCGGCTATTCGTTCAACCTGGACGGGACATCCATCTACCTCTCGATGGCGACCCTGTTCATAGCCCAGGCCTACGGCGTGTCACTGTCGCTGGGCCAGCAGCTGGCGGTGCTGGGCGTGCTGATGATCACGTCCAAGGGCGCGGCGGGGGTGACCGGGTCAGGCTTCATCGTGCTCGCCAGTACCTTGTCGGCCCTCAAGGTGGTGCCGGTGGAGGGCGTGGCCCTGGTGCTCGGGGTCGACCGGTTCATGAGCGAGGCCCGGGCGATCACCAATCTGATCGGCAACGCGGTCGCGACGGTCGTGATCGCCAAGAGCGAAGGCGCTTACGCGCCGCCGGAGGACGGATGACGGGACAGGTGCCTCGGGTAAGCGGGAGGGCGGTCGGGCTTGCCCTGCTGAGCCTGGTGGCGGGCCAGTCGCTGAACGCCCAGGCCATCGAGCCCGCCGAGTATACCGCCCGGCGAGATTCGCTGGCCGCCCGGCTCGGCTCCGGCGTGCTGGTCGCCTTCGGGGCACCGTCGCCGACCGGCGTCGCCCGGCAGTCGCAGCTGCCGGCGTTCCGCTGGCTGACCGGGTTCCTCGAGCCCGATGCGGCGCTGGTGCTCCAGCTGCGGGACGGCCGGGCCAGCGGGACGGTCTTCCTCCAGCCGCGCGACCCTCGCCGGGCCCTGTACGACGGCTTCCCGCCCGACTCCGCCGCGGTGGCCCGGACCACCGGCCTGGCAGCGCGCTCGATCGCGGCGTTCGGCCCGATGCTCGATTCCCTGGCCGGACCGGGCCCGACCATCTGGACCCTGCGCGACTATGCCGGGAACGACTACGCCGACAGTGACTCGCTCACCCGGGGGGCCGTGTTCATGCGAGCCTTCGCGGAGCGCCACCCGAGCCTCACGCTCCGCGACGCCCATCCCACGGTCGACAGCCTGCGGGCCCGCAAGAGCCCGGGCGAGCTGGCGCTGCTGCGCCGCGCCATCGACGTCACCGTGGCGGCCCAGCGCGACGCCATGCGGGCCATCCGCCCGGGGATGTGGGAGTATCAGGTCGAGGCCTTGTTCGCCGCCGCCTTCCGCCGCACCGGAGGCGACGGGCCCGCCTTCGGCTCGATCGTGGGCTCCGGACCCAACTCCACCCAGTACCACTACGAGGCCAACACCCGGCAGATGCGGGCCGGCGACGTGGTGGTGATGGACGTCGGGGCCGGCTGGAGCGGCTATGCCGCCGACGTGACCCGGACGGTGCCGGTCAGCGGTCGGTTCACCGCCGACCAACGCACCGTCTATCGGATCGTGCGCGAGGCCCAGCGGGCCGCCGAGCGGGTGGCCGGCCCCGGGACCAGCTACCAGGCATGGCGCGATACGGCCCGGGCGGTGGTGGCGCGCGGAGTGGCCCGGCTCGGACTCACCGAGGGGGTGGATGCTACCTTCGATCCGCCGTGGGCGGACCAGTGCCCCCGGGAGCCGGTCCGCTGCACCCAGTCGTTCCTCTACATGGCGCACGGGCTGGGGCATGGGATCGGGCTCGAGGTGCACGATCCGCCCCATCCGTGGAAGGACACCGGCAGCTTCACCCCCGGCGACGTCTTCACCATCGAGCCGGGTATCTACATCAGCACGAGGCTGCTCGACATCCTGCCCGATACGCCGAAGAACCGGGCCATGATCGCCCGGGTGCGGCCGGCGGTCGAGCGGTATCACGACATCGGGATCCGGATCGAGGACGATTACGCGATCACCCCCACCGGGATCGAGTGGCTGAGCCGCGCCCCGCGCGAGCCCGAAGAGATCGAAGCCGCCATGACCGCGCATGGCCGGTAGCGCACCGCCCCACCCGGCAACCCCGGGCGCGCCGGGCGGCGAGGCGCCGAGCCGGCCCCGGCGTCCGATCTGGCCGCTGGTCATGTCACTGGTCCTGTTCGGGCTGGCGGTGCTGGTCGGGCGCGGGGTGTCCCACGGCACCGGCGCGCTTCGCGAGATGACCGAGGGCAGGACGACGGTCAGTCAGGCGGTGGTGGTGGAGCAGACCCGGGCCGTGGCCCGGCTGGTCACCAGCGAGACGGTGCTGCGCGACGTAGTGGTCTACCAGAACCGCCGGCTGGGATCGACCAAGCGGTCGCTCGTGGTGGTCACCGGCAAGGTGCTGACCGGATTCGATCTGGACCGCGGCACCGAGGTGACCGTGGACCAGCCGTCCCGCCGGATCCGGATCACCCTGCCGGCCCCGGGCGTCATGGGCGTCGAGATCACCGAGATGAAGACCTACGACGAGGCCCGCGGCCTGTGGAACCCGTTCCAGCCGGCCGACCGGGACAGCATCTTCGCCCTGGCCCGGCGCCAGCTGGTGGCGGCGGCCGGCGAGGTCGAGCTGGCCCGGCACGCCGAGGAGAGCGCCCGCCGGCTGCTCCAGGCCATGGTCCAGGCCGAGGGGTACACCACCGAGATCGAGTTCGGCGGCGCCCGGACTCCGCTGCCGGCCGAGCGGTGACTCGGCCGCCCGGCCGTGGCCCGGCAGGCTGACCCTGGGAGGCGATGTGCTGGCCTACGTGTTCTGGCACTGGCCGCGGCCCGATGTTGCGGCCGACGAGTACGAGTCGGCCCAGCGGCGTTTCCACGCGGCCCTTGCCGCCGTGCCCCCGCCCGGCTTTCGCCGGTCGTGGTCGGTAGCCATCAGCGGCGCCCCCTGGACCGGCGCCGGCGCGGCCTACGAGGACTGGTACCTGCTCGACAGTGCCGCTGCGCTCGACCCGCTCAACACGGCGGCGGTCACCGCCTCGCGCCAGGGCCCGCACGACGCGGCGGCGGCGCTGGCGGCCGGCGGCACGGCCGGCCTCTACGCCGCCCGGCTTGGCACCCCGGTCGAGCCGCCACGGGTGGCCACCTGGTTCGGCAGGCCACCCGGGATGAGTTACCCGGACCTGTTCGCGGCGCTGGCGCCGCTGGTCGGGGCCGAGGCGGGGGTCATGTGGCTGCGCCAGATGGTGCTGGGCCCCTCGCCCGAGTGCTGCCTCCATTCGGCGCGCCCGTTCCGGCTGCCCTCGCCGTTCACGCCGCAGCAGCTCGACTGCCGGACGGTCTGGTCCGGCTGATTTCGGCCGCCCGCCGCGCTTCGGATAAATTCCCGCATGACCCGCATGACCCGCCGGCCGCACTACGCCTGGATCGTCCTCGCCGTCACCTTCGTGGCCCTGCTGGCCGGGGCCGGCATCCGGGCCACGCCCAGCGTGCTCATTATCCCCCTGGAGCAGGAGTTCGGCTGGAGCCGCTCGACCATCTCGCTGGCGATCTCGGTCAACATCTTTCTCTACGGGCTGATGGGGCCGTTCGCCGGCGGGCTGATGCAGCGGCTCGGCGTCCGGCGGACCACGATGGGGGCGCTGCTGCTGCTGGCCGCCGGAGTGGCTCTGGCGACCCGGGTCAACCGTCCGTGGCAACTGGTGCTCGACTGGGGCATCCTGGTCGGCGCGGGCAGCGGCATGGTGGCGCTGGTATTGGGCGCGACGATCGTCAACCGCTGGTTTCGCGCCCGCCGCGGCCTGGCCATGGGTCTGCTCACCGCCAGCACTGCGACCGGCCAGCTGGTTTTCCTGCCGCTGCTGGCCTCGGTGATCGAGCGTCACGGCTGGCGGGCCGCGGTGCTGATCGTGGCCGGCGCCGCCGCGCTGGCGGTGCCGATCGTGGCGCTGCTGCTCCGGGAGCGGCCCGGCGACCTCGGCCTGGGCCCCTTCGGGGCCGATCCCGATGAGCCGCGGAACGTCTTCCGGCCGGCCGGCGGACCGAGCCCCGCCCGGCTGGCCCTGGGCGCTTTGGCCCAGGGCGCCCGATCACGCGACTTCTGGCTGCTGTTCGCCACCTTCTTCATCTGCGGCGCCTCGACCAACGGCCTGATCGGCACCCACCTGATTCCGGCGGCCCACGATCACGGCATCCCCGAGGTCCGGGCGGCCAGCCTGCTGGCCCTGATGGGAGTGTTCGACCTGGTCGGCACGACCGGGGCAGGATGGCTGACGGACCGATGGAGCAGCCGGCACCTGCTGGCCTGGTACTACGGCCTTCGCGGGCTGTCGCTGTTCTTCCTGCCCTTCGCCCTGGGCGGCCCGGAGGTCAGCCTGTGGGCGTTCGCGGTGTGGTACGGGCTCGACTGGGTGGCCACCGTGCCGCCCACCCTGCGGCTGACGACCGATGCGTTCGGGACCGAGCGGGCCCCGATCGTGTTCGGCTGGATCGCGGTGGGGCACCAGATCGGCGCCGCGCTCACGGCCTTCTCGGCGGGGTGGATCCGGACTGCGTTTGGCGACTACCAGCCGGCCTTCTGGGGCTCGGGTGGCTTATGCCTGGTGGCGGCGCTGCTGGCGCTGCAGGTCGGGCGCCGGCCGGCCCGGATGGCGACGGCGGGGGCAGGGGCGGTCGCGTAGCTGGCAGGACACCGCACCCTGTTGGAAAGAGACCCGGCCGCTACGCTTCCCCGATCACGGGAATCGACCGGCTCACCAGCACGCCGCACAGCCCGCCATGCTGGGCCACGTTCACCACCTGCTTCTGCGATGCCCGCGCCAGGATGGCCACGCCGTCGTCGCTGGCCGCGAACCCCATCACGGTATAGAACGGCTCGACCTGGAGGGCCCCATCCGGCCCGATCACCGGGAACTCCCGCACCGGAATGGTGGCCACCTGCTGCACCACCCAGCGATCGTCGGGATCGGCCAGCGCGGCCGCGATCGCCGCAACCCACTGCTCCCGGCTCACCGCCGGGCCGATCACGATCCCATCGCCGCCGTAGGCCCGGTTGGGCTTGAGCACCAGCGCCTCGTGGTTGGCCCGGGCGTAGTCGAGCAGCTGGCCCAGCCGGCCGTCGGGCAGCACGGTCCGCCGGTCGCTCAGCACTCGAGTCCACAGGATGTGCCGCTGAAACACGGCCCGCTCCTCGGGCGTGAAGTACTGGTGGCAGAGCCGCGGATCGGTCAGCACCTCCCAGCAGGCCTTCTGGTCGAGATCGGCCGCGATCGACGAGACCACCCGGTTTTCCCGGAGCAGCACCCGCATCGGCTCGACGTCCACCCCCTCCGCCTCGAGCTCGAGCAGGTCCATCACGCCGTAGTCGCGGTAGGCCAGGTCCACCCGCTCGTCCCGGCACCAGACCGCACCACCCCGGAAGACCAGCTCCGATGGATCGGCGTGCATCCCCCGCAGGCCGTGGCGGGTCTGGAGGTACTCGGCCAGCTGGGCCTGCTCGTCGGGCCCGTCGTCCGAGAACCGGGGCTCGATGAAACAGACCTGCGGGCCGCACCCGATCGCGGCCCGGTGCTCGAGCAGCGTCTGGGTCAGCAGCTCGCGCATGTCCTGGCCCAGCACCAGGTCCAGCCCGCGGTCCCCGGCGACCAGCACCGGCACCACGATGTCGGCGATCAGCCGCTCGCAGGTCGGCACGATGTGGAGGCCCCCGATGCCCATCAGGTTGGGCTCGACGAAGCGCAGGGTCTCCTTCCACATCGGGCTGGTGAAGTCCACCAGCGCGTCGAGCCGGCCGAACACCGGGTTGTGCTCCTCGTGGCTGGTGGTCCAGCACTCCCGGAGCCACCGCTCCTCGGCGTCGGGCAGGCGGAGGATCTCCCGCACCGTGAAATCCTGGAGATAGAGCGAGGGCAGCCGCTTGAGCGCGTTGAGGACGGTGAGCGTCACGTGGTGCACGTAGGCCAGCTGGTCGGGCAGCACGGTGATCGGCGCCGGCAGGATCCGGATGGGCTCGATCTCGCCGTCGTGCAGATAGACCACGTTCCGTTCGCGCGCGCCGGTCCGGAGTTGCTCGATCAGCCCCGCCAGCTCGGCCGGCGCCAGACGGTAGAGGGCGTGCTGGACCCGGCTGGCCAGGGCCAGCCCGGCGAGACCGTGCTCCTCGGCGGGGGTCAGCAACGCGCGCTCCGTGCGATCGGGGGTGACGTGTATGTTACTCCCGGAACGGAACGGCGCCAAACACGACGACCTTCACCCCGGGGACCATGCGCGCGGACCAGGCCTACGACGAGCTGATGCGGCGAGTGCGGGAGGAGTCGCTCCTCACCACCATCGACGCCCTGCTGGAATGGGACGAGGAGACCTACATGCCGGCCGGCGGGGTCGAGAACCGGAGCGAGCAGCTGGCGCTGTTGGCGGGGCTGCTGCACGAGCGGGGCACCGACCCCCGGCTGGGCGACCTGCTCGCGGCGGTGGAGGGCTCGTCGCTGCTGGCCGACCCCGGCTCACCCGCGGCCGTCAACGTCCGCGCCGTCCGCCGGGAGTACGATCGCTTCATCCGGCTGCCGCGCTCCCTGGTCGAGGACGTCGCCCGGACCACCGCGCTGGCCCAGAAGGCCTGGGCCGCGGCCCGCGCCGCCGCCGACTTCGAGCCGTTCCGGCCCTGGCTCGAGCGGATCGTAGCGCTCAAGCGGCGCGAGGCGGAGTGTGTCGGCTTCCCCGACGAGCCGTACGACGCCATGCTCGAAGACTACGAGCCCGGGCTGCGGACCACCGTGGTGGCCCGCCTGTTCGCCGCGCTCCGGCGCGAGCTGGTGCCGCTGGCCGCCCGCCTGGCCGAGGCCCGGCGTCGGCCCGACCCCGCGGTGCTCCGGCGGCACTTCCCCCGCGACCGCCAGCGCCGCTTCGGCGAGGCCGTAGCCGCCGCCGTCGGCTTCGACTTCAGCCGCGGCCGGATGGATCTGGGCGTTCACCCGTCGTGCACCGGCATGGGGCCGGGCGACTGCCGGATCTCGGTCCGGTTCGACGAGCGCGACTTCGCCGGCGGCCTGTTCACCATCCTGCACGAGGTGGGGCACGGGCTGTACGAGCAGGGTCTCGACCCGACTCACTACGGCACTCCGCTGGGCGAGGCCGCCTCGGTCGGGATGGACGAGGCCCAGGCCCGGTTCTGGGAGAACCGGGTGGGCCGGGACCGCCGGTTCTGGGATCACTTCTACCCCAGGGCGCGCGAGCTCTTCCCCGAGAGCCTGGGCGACGTGCCGGTGGACGAGTTTCACTTCGCGGTCAACCGGGTGGCGCCCTCGCTCATCCGGATCCACGCCGACGAGGTCACCTACAACCTGCACATCATGATCCGGTTCGACCTGGAGCGGGCCCTGGTCGCGGGGTCGCTGGCCGTGGCCGACCTGCCCGAGGCCTGGAACGCCGCCTGCCGCGACATCCTGGGGGTGGCGCCGCGGACGGCCGCGGAGGGCTGTCTCCAGGACGGGCACTGGGCCGACGGCCTGATCGGCTACTTCCCGACCTATACCCTGGGCGACGTGTTCGCGGCCCAGCTGTTCGCCGCGGCCGAGCGGGAGCTGGGCAGCCTGGGGGAGCAATTCGCCCGGGGCGAGTTCGCCGAGCTGGTGAGCTGGCTCCGCCGGCGGGTCTACCGCGAGGGCGGCCGGCATCCCTCGGCCCGGCTGATCGAAGTGGTGACCGGCTCGCCGCCGGATCACCGTCCGTTGATCGGCCTGCTCAAGGCGAAGTACGGCGCGCTGTACGACCTGAAGGACTGACGCGCGTCACGGCCGGCACCGGGTCGAGGCAGGATCGGTCGCGACGCCAGCGCGACGCGGTGAACGGCGGGTTCACCACGGAAGCACGGAAGACACGAAACCAGCGTCGGCGCGAGCAGCCCAACGCGGGACCCACACACAAGAAGCAGTTGGTGCTATGCTCTTCCGGCTTCCGTGTCTTCCGTGCTTCCGTGGTGAAAACGGTCCTTCTGGTGCTCTCCCTGCCTTGGTAACGAGCTGTTCCTCACCTGAGACTGGTCCGTAGGGTCGGCCCGCGGCCTAGACGGCCCGCACCCGTGCCGCCGCCGGCTGTGGCTCCGGAGCCGGCTCCCGCGCCGGCGCGTGCGACCGCCGCCCCAGCCGCCGCTGCAGCGCGTCCAGGTAGGTGTAGATCACCGGCGTGAT
>DATAOR010000282.1:0-15189 GCA_036265635.1 Gemmatimonadales bacterium | reverse complement strand
GAGGAGGCGAGCGGAAGCGGGAGGGCGACCTGGACGAAGCGGTCGCTCATCTAGCTCGGACGCCGAGCCCCGGCCCGTCGGGCAGCGTCACCTGCCCGCCGGCAATCGAGGCCCCGACGAAGGGGTCGACCGCCAGCAGGGCGGCGCCGTCGAGATCCACGATGTCCACCAGCGGGGTGAAGTGGGCGGCGGCGGTGATGCCGAGGGAGCTCTCGATCATGCAGCCCACCATCACCATCAGGCCGTGCGCCCGGGCCACGGCGATCATCCGGAGCGCCTCGCGGAGCCCGCCGCACTTGGCCAGCTTGATGTTGATCCCGTCGACCGCCCCCACCAGCGGCGGGATGTCGGCGGCCGTCCGGCAGCTCTCGTCGGCGATGACCGGGATGGTGGCCCGGCGGGAGATCTCGGCCAGCCCGCTGATCTGGTCCGGGGGGAGCGGCTGCTCCAGCACCGTCACCCCGAACTCCTGCAAGACCGGCAGCATGGCGACGGCCTGCTTGAGCGTCCAGCCGCAGTTGGCATCGACCCGGAGCTCGCGGTCGGTCGCCTCCCGGATGGTGCGGAGGATCTCGATGTCACGGTCGGTGCCCAGCTTGATCTTGAGGATCGGATACTCGGCTGCCTCTTCCACTTTGAGCCGGATCCGCTCGGCCGTGTCCAGGCCGATGGTGAAGGTGGAGCGCGGCGCCCTGGCCGGGTCGAGGCCCCACAGCCGGTAGAGCGGAATCCCCAGCCGCTTGGCCACCAGGTCGTGCAACGCCCCGGACAGCGCGGCGCGCGCCGATGCGTTGATCCGGAGCATCGATTCCCACCGCCGTTCGGTCTCCTCCAGGTCGAACGGATCGGACGGCATCCCGGCGGCATACACGTTGAGCGCCGCCAGAACCGTCTCGGCCGTCTCCCCGTAGAAGCTTGACGGCGTGGCCTCGCCCCAGCCGACCTGGCCGTCGGCATCGATCAGTCGGACCCAGATGGTGCGGTACTCGCTCCGGCCGCCCCGCGCGATGATGAACGGGTGCTTGGTGCGCAGCTCCAGGTACTCGGCTTCCAGGCGGAGATGCTGAGCCACGGGATCCTCGGAGTGGGTGTGCGGTCGGCGCGCGCGGGGCGGACGGATTCTAGGCGAGGGCGAGCAGGTGCGCCAGCGTGCCCGCGGCCAGCCGCGCCGGCAGGTAGCCGCCCTCCAGCAGCCCCACGATCGGGACGGCGGGCAGGCGGTCGCGGAGTCGGTCCGTCAGGTCGGCATAGTGGGCCGGCTCCAGGGTGAAGCCGCCCAGGGGGTCGCCCTGCATCGCGTCGAAGCCGGCCGACACCAGCACCATGGACGGCGACCAGTCGGCGATCGCGGCGACGATGGCGGCCCACAGATCGGCCACGTACCGCCCGGCAGGCGCACCCGGCCCGCGCGGCACGTTGAATACGTTCCCTACCCCGCGCTCCTCGGCGAGGCCGGTACCGGGATACCAGGGATGTTGGTGGAGCGACACGTAGCGCACGGTCTGGTCGTGGGCCATCAGCGCCTGGGTGCCGTTGCCGTGATGGACATCCCAGTCCACGATCAGCACCCGCTCCCGCCCCAGCCGCTGGGCCTGACGGGCACCCACCATCGCGTTGGCCACCAGGCAGAAACCCATGGCCCGCGACGCCAGGGCATGGTGGCCTGGCGGACGGACCGCGGCGAAGGCGTGACCCCGGCCCTCATGAGCATGCTCGACGGCAGCCAGCACCGCGCCGGCTCCGCCCAGGGCGGCGGCCCAGCTGGCGTCGTTCATGATGGTGTCGAGGAAGACCGCACCGCCGCCCTGGGCGCTCAGGGCCGCCAGGCCGTCGAGGTAGCCGGGCGGATGCACCGCAAGCAGGGGATCCAGCAACGCCGCGGGGGCGTCGCGCAGGACCAGCGCGGCCTCGGCGCGGACCGCCGCCAGCAGGGCTTCCAGCCTGGCAGGCCGCTCGGGATGACCGGGGCCGGGGTCGTGGCGAAGGCAGTCGGGATGGCTGAAGACGGTAACGGGCACGGCAGGAACGCGGGCGGCCTGGGGGAGCTACCGCACCGGCCTCCGGCGCTTCGGCAGGACGATCAGCGCGCCGTTGGGCACCATCCCGGCGTCGGCCAGCGAGCGGCTCTCGTCCAGCAGCTCGGCACCGCGGAACTTGAGGAGGTAGCCGGCCGGGTCGCGGATGACCCGGGTCGCCGCCAGCGCCTGCTGCTTCACCTGCGCCAGCGACGTCGAGGCCGGCAGGTCGAGCCGGACTTCATCCCAGGCATCCTGCACCATCACCCGGACCGGCAACAGGTCGGTCATGAGGTGCCGTCAGCCGGTGGCAGGGTGGAGAGGAATCGATCGAGCGGCTGGTCGAACAGCAGGGTCGAAGCCCGGACCCGAGTGCCCGAGCCCGCGGCGACGACGGCGAGCGCCACTTCCTCGCCGCCCTGTCCCCGCAGGGTCAGGAAGGCGGGTCCCTCCTTCTCGGGGAAGGCGGCCTGCATCGGCACGCGCTCGGCGAAGAATCGCTTGGCGCGCCGGATCACTTCGGGGCCGTCGAGGGTCGTCACCACCTCGTACACCATGAGCTGTCCTTTGCAGGGAGACGGTGCGCCGGCAGGAGCCTGCCACACCGTATTGATCAGTCGGTCGGTGCCGGGTCGACCGATCGTCCGGCGCCCGGAAGATAACCGCCCGCCTCCGAGGCCCGCACCACCGCGCGATAGATCCCCGCGGGACGGATCAGCGACAGCAGGCCCGCCTTGCGCCGCAGCACGAGGACGACCTCGCCCGGCGGGGGATCCGCCAGGCCCTCCAGCACCAGAAACGCGGGCAGATCGGCGTCCCGGGGAACCGGGACCCGGTAGGCGAGGCCGGCCCAGCGCAGGTTGACCTCGGCCGGCCGTGACTTCACGATGCGGTCGAGGAACACGTCGTCTTCGACTCGCCAGGCATCCTCACCGACCCGCGCGCCCGAAAGAAAGAACGTCGGGTCGAAGCCATCGCCGTCCTGGCGGGCGAAGTTCTGCTCCGCCGCCCAGTCGAGCTGCTCGAGCTCGGGCGACCGGGCCCGCCATTCGAGGTGATGACGCAGCTCGTGGGTCAGGGTCTCGAACGCTTCCTCCCGCCAGTCGAAACCGGGCGTGAGCCGCGCCAGCGCGAGGAACGAGCCGTGATAGAGCACGATCCGGCTCTGGATCCCCTCTACGGCCCCCGAGTCACCCGCCGGAAGCGGAATGCATTCACCCAGGGTGAAGATGCCCGGCCGGTCGGGATGGGGCACTGCCCGAGAGGAGACCGTGATCTCGGCCACCCCGTCGAGGAACTCGCGGGGGACTTGCCCGGCCATGCCCACCACCATCGCCTCGAAGTCAGCCTGGCGCATCGGTCCTCGGGTCAATCCCCCGCAAGGCGCTCCGCCACGAAGGTGGCCACCTGGTCGAGCCCCACTCGCTCCTGCTGCATCGAGTCGCGGTGTCGGACCGTGACGGTGCGGGCCGAGGCGGTGTCGCCGTCCACGGTAATGCCGAAGGGGGTGCCGGCCTCATCCATGCGCCGGTAGCGCCGCCCGATCGCCCCGCTGTCGTCGTAGAACGCCGGGAACCGGCGCTTGAGGTCCTGATACAGCGCAGTGGCGAGCTCGGGCATCCCGTCCTTCTTGACCAGGGGAAACACCCCGGCCTTGATCGGCGCGACCGCGGGATGGAACCCGAGCACCACCCGGGTCTCGCCCTCGACCAGCTCTTCCCGGTAGGCGTCCACCAGCAGGGTGAGCGTGACCCGGTCGGCGCCGGCGGAGGTCTCCACGATGTAGGGAACGAACCGCTCGTTGGCCGCCTGATCGAAGTAGTCGAGCTTCTTGCCCGAGAACTCCTGATGCCGGCCGAGGTCGAAGTCGCCCCGGTTGTGAATGCCTTCGATCTCCTGCCAGCCGAAGGGAAACTGGTATTGGATGTCGAAGGCGGCGCGGGCATAATGGGCCAGCTCGTCCGGGCCATGCTGGTGCCACTGGAGCTTGGCCGGGGTCAGACCCAGGGCGTGGTGCCATTGCATCCGCCACTCGCGCCAGCGCTCGAACCACTCGGCGTCGCTTCCAGGCTTGACGAAGAACTGCATTTCCATCTGCTCGAACTCGCGGGTCCGGAAGATGAAGTTGCCGGGGGTGATCTCGTTCCGGAACGCCTTCCCGATCTGCGCGATGCCGAAGGGAATCCGCTGCCGCGAGCTCTGCAGCACGTTGAGGTAGTTGACGTAGATGCCCTGGGCCGTCTCGGGCCGAAGGTAGACCACGGCCGCCTGCTCCTCGACCGGCCCCATGAAGGTCTTGAACATCAGGTTGAACATCCGGGGCTCGGTGAGCGTGCCCCGGCTGCCGCAGGCGGGGCATTGGGCGTCGGGCTGGCCCGGGGTGCCCTTGATTCGCGGGTCATCGGCCCGGAAGCGGTTCTTGCAGTGCTTGCAATCCACCAGCGGATCGGTGAAGCCGGCCACGTGACCGGATGCCTCCCATACCCGAGGATGCATCAGGATGGCGGCGTCCAGTCCCTCGATGTCCTCCCGGGCATGGACCATGGCGCGCCACCAGCGATCCTTGACGTTCTTCTTGAGCTCGACCCCGAGCGGGCCGTAATCCCACACCGAGCCCAGACCCCCGTAGATCTCGGAGGACTGGAAGACGAACCCTCGGCGCTTGCAGAGGGAAACCAGCTTGTCCATCAGGGTCAGCTCGGCCATGGATGATCGGCGGTGAGGTGAGGGGTGTGCCGGGAGGCAGGATAATAGGTCCCCCCCGGGCGCCGCGGTAGCGCCGAACAGGTGGGGCCCCATTCGCGGCACCCGCCCGCAGATTTCGGCATCCTGCCGTCCCACCCCTGCGAGCCACGGTGATAAGTCGCTTAGGGGTAACCCCTTGGCTCCCATGGCCCGGTCGGCTGGCTTCTTGCTCTCCACTGGGCCCCACCGCTGCCCGCGAGCCCATGGACCTCACTCAAGAGGGGCGTCCCGCCCCTGCCCTGACGCCCGGCGCCCGCTCGACCACCGCGCTGCCCAAGGATTCGACGGACCTGCTCGTCGAGTTCTCGATCGCGTTGCACAAGCGGGCCATCTATCCGCTGGGACATCCCCACCTGGCCGAGGCCGGTCGCCGATTCCTCGACCGGCTGGAGACCTCCCTCGCCCAGCGGGGGCCGGTCGCCGTCGGCGTGGCCGGCCGTCAGCTCATCATGGACGGGGCGGCGACCGATCCCCGGAATGCCCTGCTGAGCGACCTGGCGGGACGGCTCCATCGCCACCGCATCGCCAGCCTGCGGTTCGAGGCCGAGCTCACCGCCGGCGAGCTGGAGGACCTGTTCGCCGCCCTGGTGGACGATCCAGCCGGACCAGCGGGACCGCTGGGGCAGAGCGGGACGGCCATGGCCCGCTGGCCCCACCTCCGCCTGCTGCCGACCGACATCACCCGCCTCCGGCTCGACGGCGACGAGTCCGGTCCGCCGGCCTCGCGGCACGACACGCCCGAAGGGTCGCTCTGGCTCGCCCTGGCGCAGCTGGCCTTGTCGACCGACGATCCGGCCTTCCGGGAAGCCGACGATCCGCTGGCGGTCGCCCGCGCCATCGACGATGTGACGAGCGACCCCGCCTACGACCAGGTGGTGTTCAACTACGTCCGTCAGATCGCCGACGCGCTCGGCTCGCAGGGCGGCGCGGTGGATGCGCAGATTCAGGCCCAGGCATCGCGCCTGATCGCCTCGCTCAAGCCCGGGACCTTGCGCCGGATCCTCGAGCGCGGCGGCGACGCCGGCGCCCGCCAGCGGCTGCTGGAGACCGGGAGCGAGGTGTTCGGGCTCGAGGCGGTGCTCGAGATCTTCAAGGCGGCCGCGGAGACCAGCGGCCAGACCATCTCGCATCAGATGCTGCGACTGCTGCACAAGCTCGCCCAGCACGGCGAGGCCGGTTCGCCGGCCGTCCGTCAGGAAGCCGGAGCCGTCCTCCGGGAGAACGTGACCCGACTGATCGCCGACTGGCAGCTCGAGGACCCGAACCCCGAGCTCTACTCCGCCGTGCTCGAGAGCATGGGGCGCCACGCCCCGGCCACCGCCGAGGCGGAGGCCGACGCGGTGGACTCGATGCCCGAAGTGGTCCTCCAGATCGGCTTCGAGCTCGACTGCGACGGACCTCGCGTCGTCGCCGCCATCCAGGCGATGCTGGCCCGCGGTCAGCTGGGCCGGGTGACCGAGCTGCTCAGCACGGCTCCGCCCGGGAGCTGTCGCGCCACCGATACCGCGTGGCGGATGGTGGCGAGCCCCGCCCTGCTCCGCCTGGAGCTGGCGGCCGACCGGGTGGACTTCGAGCTGGTGGAGCGGCTGGCCCTCCGACTGAGAGCCTCCGCGGCCGACCCCCTGCTCGACCTGCTCGAGCGCTCGGAAGACCGATCCGTGCGGGCCCGCTGCCTCCGGATCCTCACCAACCTGGGACCCGAGATCGGCGACGTCGTTGCGGGCCGACTGCGCGACGCTCCCTGGTACGTGCAGCGCAACCTCCTGGCCCTCCTGCGGCAACTCCAGGTCTGGCCTGAGGGATTTTCGGCGGTGCCCTACGCCAGACACCCGGATGCCCGGATCCGCCAGGAGGCGTTCAAGCTGCTGCTCGATTTCCCGGCCCATCGCGTCTCCGCCATCGCTCGCGGCCTGGACGACACCGACGCGGGCGTGCTCGCCCTGGTGCTGCGCGCCGCGGTGGACGACTGCCCGGCCGAGGTGCTGCCGGCGGTCGAGCGTTTCGCCTGCAGCCGGCGCCAGCCGGTCACGCTCCGGGCCCTCGCCGTTCGGGCCCTGGCCGCGGCGGCCCGCGACCGGGCGGTACCGCGTCTGCTCGAACTGGCCGGGCTGCGGCGCCGGCTGTTTCGCTGGCGCCTGGGTGCGGCCTCCCCGGTGGTGGCCGCCGCGGTGGCCGAGCTGGCCCGCTGGGGTGAGGGCCACCCCCTCGCTCTCCGGGCGCTGGCGACCGCGCGCCGTCATGCCGACCCCGAGATCCGGCTCGCCGCCGGCGCGCCCGCGGGTCCGTCGTGAGCGCCGCGTGATGAACGATCCCGCCCGGATGCTGATCTCCCTCACCCAGGCCCTGGCCACCATGGGCCTGTACGGCGAGAGCCATCCCGCCACCCAGCGGGCCGTCGAGATGGCCTACCGGCGCCTGGTGGATCTGCGGCAGAGCCACGGACCCCTGGCCTTCACCTTCCTGCCGGGCGAGGTCCTGTTCGACCGGGAGCTCGTGACCGACCTCGAGCGGTGGGAGTGGAGCGGGCGGTTCGCCGAGGCGGGGATCCAGCGGCTCGAGGTGACCGGCCCGGTGGACGAGGCCCATTTCGCCCGCTTCCTGGCCCGCGCCGCCACCATCCTCGGCATCATGGATCGGACGTCGGGGGAGCTGTGGCAGGACGGCCCCGAGGGCATCCGCTTCGGACGGCTTCGGGTGGACGATGCGCCCCTCTCGCCGGCGCGGGAGGCCCCACCCGTCCTCGATGTCTCGATCCGCGAGGAGGGTGAAGCCATCCGGTGGCTTCACCAGGAAGTCGGCTCAGGCCACGGCCTGCCGGTGATCGAAGCGTACACGGTCGTCCGATCGCTGGCGCTGGCGATGCACGGCGGGCGGGCGATGGTCATGCCGCTGCTTCAGCTCAAGGAGTTCGACCAGTACACCACCACCCACTCGCTCAACGTCTCGGTGCTCGCCATGTCACTGGCCGAGTTCCTGGGCATGACGGCGTCGGTCGTGCGAACCTACGGCCTGGCCGGGCTGCTGCACGACCTGGGCAAGGTCAAGATCCCGCATGAAATCCTGACCAAGCCCGGGAAGCTGACCGAGGAGGAACGGCGGGTGATCGAGGCGCATCCGGCCGAAGGCGCCAGGCTCCTGCTCGAGGGGGACGCCGCGCTCGACCTGCCGGCGGCGGTGGCGTACGAGCACCACCGCTGCCACGACGGCCGGGGGTATCCCCGGGTCCATTTCGCTCGCGAGCCCCATCAGGCCGGCCAGCTGGTGCACGTGTGCGACGTCTACGACGCGCTCCGGACCCGGCGGCCGTACCGAGACGCCTGGTCGTCGGCCGACGCGCTGGACTACATCGCTGCCCGGTCCGGAGTGGAGTTCGACCCGGGGCTGGCGACGGCCTTCGGGGAGATGATGCGGCAGTGGGACAGCCGGATCCAGCTGCACAGCGCGGCCGGCGACCCCACGCCCGCGGCGGCCGTGGTCGACCGGTAGGCTGGGGCGCCTCCTCGACTGGTAGAGCGGCGGTGTGCTCGACCGGTAGAGCACCGGGTGTCTTCGACCAGTAGATCTGCGGACTGTCCACCCGCGGGCAGGGACAGCTCGGTAAGGGGCGAGGGCGAGCGGGACGGTTCCTGGTGAGCCGGCCCTCGGACCCGCTGCCCCTCAGGCCGTGCGGCTCCGAGGCCGCCGCCGGGCCAGGATGTCGTGCACGATGAGGTCCCCGTGGCCGCGGGCGTTCTCGATGAACAGGCGGTTGGCGTCGTTCCCGCTCGCGATCACTCCGGCGAGATAGACGCCGTCCACCGGTGTCCCCATGGTCCGCTCGTCGTGGGCCGGCACGCCGCTGGCCTCGTCAACCGGCACGCCGAGCCGCTGGAGCAGCGTGGTGTCGGCGTGGTATCCGGTCATGGCCAGCACGGCGTCGCAGGGCAGCCGCTCGACCGCGCCGCTGTCCGACACCAGCTCGACCTCGGTCGGCGTCACCGCCCGGACCCGCGTCCGCCAGCGGGCCTCAATGCTCCCCTGCTTCACCCGGTTGGTGATGTCGGGCAGGACCCAGGCCTTGACCGTCCGGTCGAAGCCCTCGCCGAAATGGACCAGGGTGACCGTGGCTCCGGCCCGCCAGCACTCGAGCGCCGCATCCACGCTGCTGTTCCCCGCCCCGATCACGACGACCCGGCGGTGCCAGTAGGGGTGGCCTTCGAGGAAGTAGTGGGCCACGTGGGGCAGATCCTCGCCGGGGATCCCCAGGTAGTTCGGGTTGTCGTAGTACCCGGTGGCGAAGACGACGTGCTGGGCCCGGTACCGCCTGGTATCGTGCGGGCGGGTCACCTCGACCATGAACCCGCCATCGCCCTCGCGGCGGACATCGGTGACGTCCTCGCCCGGGCGGACGTCGAGCCGGTAGTGCTCCGCCACCCGGCGATAGTAAATCAGGCCGTCGGCCCGGGTCGGCTTCTCGTGGCTGGCGATGAACGGGATCCCGCCGATCTCGATCCGCTCGGGAGTGGAAAAGAAGGTCATCTGCAGCGGATACCGCTCGATGGTGGACACGATGGTCCGCCGGTCCAGCACCACGCAGTCGAGGCCGGCCCGGGTGGCCGCGATCGCGGCGGCCAGTCCGCAGGGCCCGGCACCGACGACGAGCAGCTCGGTGGTCTCGGTCATGCCGTCATACTTCGATGATCTGGTCGCGCCGGGTGCCGACGCTGACGTAGCGGATCGGCGCGCCCGACAGGGCCTCGAGCCGATCGAGATACGCCCTGGCCGGCGCGGGGAGGTCGGCCAGCCGGCGCGCCGTCCCGGTCGGCTGGCGCCAGCCGGGCAGCACCTCGTACGTCGCCTCGACCCGGCCCAGCGAGTCGGCCACCGCCGGTATCTCCTCGCAGGTCTCCCCGTCGAGCCGGTAGGCCGAGCAGACCGGGATTTCGGCGAAGCTGTCGAGCACGTCCAGCTTGGTCACCGCCAGGCCGGTCAGCCCGTTCACCCGGACCGCGTAGCGGACGACGGTGGCGTCGAACCAGCCGCAGCGGCGCGGCCGGCCGGTCACCGAGCCGAACTCACCGCCCAGCTGTCGCAGCTGATCGCCGAACGGCGCAGCAGCTTCGGTGGGCAGCGGCCCATTGCCCACCCTGGTGGTGTACGCCTTGACCACGCCCAACACGCCCTGGATTGCCGTTGGCCCCAGGCCCGCCCCGACCGCGGCACCACCTGCCGTGGTGTTGGACGAGGTCACGTAGGGATAGGTCCCATGATCCACGTCGAGCAACGCCCCCTGGGCCCCCTCCAGCAACACCCGCTTGCCCGCCTTCAGCGCCCGGTGAACCACCAGCCCAGCGTCGGCCGCCAAGGGCAGCAGCCGGGGAGCCAGCCGCTCGACCAGCTCCACATGCTGCTCCACCGAGGCGCGGTCGGCGCTGCCCATCAGCTCGAGCAGGCGGTTGGCCCGCGCCACCCGCTCGGCCAGAAGGGGGCGGGCGCAGTCGAGCCGCCGGAGGTCCGCTACCCGGATGCCCCGGCGGCCGTACTTGTCCTCGTACGCCGGGCCGATGCCCCGGCCGGTGGTGCCGATGTTCTGGCTCTTCTCGCTAGCCGCGTCGAGCAGCTTGTGGAACGGCAGCACCAGGTGGGCCCGGTCGGACACCACGATGCGCCCGGTGGTGTCCACCCCCCGCTCGGCCAGCTGGTCGAGCTCGCCGAAGAAGGTCTCGGGCTCGAGCACCACGCCGTTGCCCACCACGCAGGTGACGGTGCGGTGCAGGATGCCGGACGGGATCTGCCGGAGGATGAAGTGCGAGTCGCCGATGACGACGGTGTGGCCGGCGTTGGCTCCGCCCTGGTAGCGCACCACGTAGTCGGCCCGCTCGGCCAGGACATCGACCAGCTTGCCCTTGCCTTCGTCGCCCCACTGCGCTCCGACGACCACCACGCAGGCGGTCCTGGCGTCGAACATGGCTCTCCCCCGGTCGCCCCACAACGACGATGGCCAACGAAAAGAGCCCCTCGCGGGGCTCCAGCGTCCTCGGGCAAAGCTATGTCCGCCCCCAGCTACAGTCAATTCGTTCCGAGCACGCGGCCGACCCGCTCGGCCATCGCGAGCGACAACCCGTCGGCGGTGTCGCGCGGAGTGTGAATGAGACGGAGGGTGCGCCAAGTGAGCCGGCCGATGGTGACGGCGGGGACCCCGGCACGGGCAAACGGCACGCTGTCGGTCAGGATGCCGGCCGGCAGCCGCCGGAGCCGCGCCGGCATGCCTGCCCCGCCCAGTATGGGCGCCAGCCGCCGGGCCAGCGCCTCGCCCCGCTCGTCGTGGTAGACCAGGGCCAGCGCGCCCTCCTGGTCGATGGTGTCGAGATTGACGATCACGGCCTCGCCCAGCCGGTCGCGCGCCTGCGAGGCGAAGATCCGGGCACCCACCAACCCGAACTCCTCCGCCCCGGTCACCAGCAGGCCGGTGTCCGCCGGCCCCGCCTCCTCTGCTGCCGCCAGCAGGGCCGCGACCCCGCTGCCGTTGTCGCGGGCCCCCGGGGACCCTCCTTTGAGCCGGCCCCGCCCGGCCAGGGCCCCGGCGATCACCGCGAGACCCGCCACGGCCGCCGCCGGCTCGAGCGGCAGCGGGCCGCGCAGCCGGAGCAGCGCCGTGCCGAGCAGCGCGGCCAGAGTCAGAGCCAGGAGCCACACGGTGACCAGCCGGCCCGCCATCGACTGGACCTGGGCCTTGGTGTCGAGGTGGGCGACCAGCCACCGCCGGACCGGGTCGTCGCCCCGGGTAGCCACGAGGTTGGCGTCCTCGCGGAGGCCCGGACCCAGGGGCAGCCAGCCGAGCCCGATCCCGAGCGCCAACGCCGCCAGCGCCGCGCCGCCACCGACGAGGAGCAGCAGGGCGGTCCAGCTGGGAAGCGCGACGGCGGTCGTCGCCGGCAGCAGCACCAGCCCCAGGGCGCCCAGCCCGGCCCCGAAGACCGGCAGGCCGAGCACCGCCGACGGAGCGAAGGTGAAGCGCTGCCGCTCGACCCGCCAGCCGCGAGCCTCGAGATGCGTCGCCACCAGGTCGCGCGCGGCGGCCGCGGCCGGGGAGCCGGCCTCGCGCGGCCCGGCCAGCAGGCGGGCCATGGTGTCGGCCAGCGAAGGGAGCACGGCCAGATCAGCTCGAAGCGGCCTGCTTCGATCCCTTCTTGCCGGTGGCGGGCACCGGCGTGGGCGCCCCGACCGACAGCGCCGCCTTGGCGGTCTCGGGTGTGAGCGTGCCGGCCAGGAGCAGCTCGGTCACGTGCTGCTCGAAGGTCTGGGTCCCGAGCGTCTTCCGGCCGTCGGCCATGATCCGGCGCAGGTCGCCGGTCCGGGTGGGCTCGCGGAGCACCTCCCGCACCGCCGGGGTGCCGAGCAGCACTTCGACCGCCGGCACCCGAGTCTTGTCGTCCTTCTGCGGCAGCAGCTGCTGCGACACGATGGCGCGGAGCGATTCGGCCAGCCGCATCCGGCCGATCTCACGCTCCTCGCGCGGCAGCGTCGTCAGGATCCGATCGATGGTGGCGACCGTGTCGGGCGTCGGCATGGTGGCGACGACCAGCCGGCCGGTCTCGGCGCCCTTGATGGCGGTGTCGATGGTGTCGGCATCGCCGATCTCGCCGAGGACCACGACGTCGGGGTCCTGCCGGAGCGCCGCCCGGAGGCCGACGGTCAGGCTGTCGGTATCCACGCCGACCTCGCGCTGGGTGATGGAGCAGCTGAGATCGCGGTGCAGGAACTCGATCGGGTTCTCGATGGTGACGACGTGCTTGTGCTGGGTCCGGTTGATGTGATGGACCATGGCCGCCACGGTCGAGCTCTTGCCGCTGCCGCTCACCCCCGTCACCAGCACCAGTCCCCGCTCGGACTCGGCGATCTGGGTCAGCACGGCCGGGAGCCTGAGGGATTCGATGGTGGGCACCGTGAACGGAATGACCCGCATCACGATCATGAACGACGACCGCTGGCGCAGCACGTTGACCCGGAACCGCCCGACCCCGGGCATGCCCCAGCTGCAGTCGAAATCGCGCATCCGGTCGATCCGGGTGCGATCCTCGTCGCTGCTGATCAGCTTGACCGCGATGGCCCGGGTCTGGTCCGGGGTGAGCCGCTGCTTGGTGAGGGCAACCAGCTTGCCGTTGATCCGGGCCCGGAACACGTCGCCGGCCTTGATGTGGAGGTCCGAGGCCCCGCGCTCGACGGCCGCCTTGATGATCTTCTCCATGCCCGTCCCGCTGCTGAAGGTGGTACGTCGCCGGGGCTCACTCCACCGCTGCGCGAGCCTCGGGTGCCGCGGCCAGGAAGCCCATCCGGGCTCGGACGTCCCGCATGGTCTCGCCGGCCAGGCGCCGGGCCGTCGCGGCGCCGTCACCCAGGATCTGGTCCACCTGGGCCGGGTCGGCCCGAAGCGCCAGGGCCCGCTCCCGGATCGGGGCCAGGGCCGCGATCATGTTATCGGCCAGCACCCGCTTGCAGTCCAGACATCCCCAGCGCGCGCCCCGGCAATTCTCCGCCACCAGGGCGACCGTCTCGGGCGGGGAGAAGTACCGGTGTA
The DNA here is from genome assembly GCA_036265635.1 of Gemmatimonadales bacterium. Classification (GTDB taxonomy): domain Bacteria; phylum Gemmatimonadota; class Gemmatimonadetes; order Gemmatimonadales; family GWC2-71-9; genus CAVVWJ01. Next base: position 1,872 of record DATAOR010000282.1, on the reverse strand, counting down.
GGTGATACACGTTGCAGACCTCCGGGGTGCCGGGGTCCTTCCTGGTCACTCGGGCCGGATCGGTCTTGGCTGGACGGAGCTTCTGCCAGATCTCCTCCGGGCTGTCCAGCAGGCCGATGGTGTTGCCCAGGCTCTTCGACATCTTCGCCTGGCCATCCAGGCCCAGGATCCGCTTGGCCTCGGTCAGGAGCGGCTTGGGCTCCGGCAGCCACTCCTCGCCCTCGCCGAATTCGGCGTTCCACTTCCGGGCAACCTCCCGGGCCAGCTCCAGGTGCTGGGTCTGGTCTTCGCCCACCGGCACCAGGTCGGCCCGATAGAGCAGGATGTCGGCCGCCATGAGCACCGGATAGTTCAGCAGCCCGGCCGGGACACTTTCGAACCGCTGCGCCTTATCTTTGAACTGGGTCATCCGCTCCAGCTCGCCGATCGGCGTGATGGTGTTGAGCAGCCACTGGAGCTCCGAGTGCTCGGGCACGTGAGACTGCACGAACAGGACCGCCCGGTCGGGATCGATCCCGCAGGCCAGCAGCCCGATGGCCATCTCGCGGGTGCGCTGCGCCAGGGTCGCCCGCTCGTACTTGCCGGTAATGGCGTGCAGATCCACCACGCAGTAGATGCAGTCGTAGCTCTGCTGCAGCGTCACCCAGTTCTGCACCGCGCCGAGCCAGTTGCCGATGTGGAGCTCGCCGGAGGGCTGAATTCCCGAGAAGATGCGTGCCATAGCGCCCAACTTACCCGGTTCGGGGGAGGCCAGCAAGACAGTGTCCGGATTGGACTTACTGCACCTGGCCAAGCTCGCCGCCGAGCGGGCCGCCGGGTACGTCCGGAGCGTCGAGCGGCCGGCCGGACCAAGCGGCTGGACGGTCAAGGGCGCGCGCGACTTCGTCACCGACGTCGACCGGACCGCCGAAAAGATCATCGCCGACGTCCTGCTCGCCGCCGAACCGTCGAGCCGGATCGTGGGGGAGGAATTGAGTCCCGAGGTGGTCCGCGAGGGGCTGGTCTGGATCGTCGACCCGCTGGACGGGACCACCAATTTTCTGCACGATGTTCCGGCCTATGCGGTATCGGTCGCCGCGGCGCTGGATGGCGAGCTGGCCGCCGGTGTGGTGGTCCATGTGCCGACCGGCGAGTGCTATCGCGCCGCCCGGGGGCACGGGGCGTGGCTGGGCGAACGCCGGCTGGCGGTCTCGAGCATCGGGGAGCCCGAGTTCGCCTTGATCGGCACCGGCTTCCCGTTCAAGCAGACGTCCAGCCTCGAGGGCTACCTGCGGCAATTCTCCCGGGTCGCCGTCGCCACCAGCGGCATCCGCCGGCCGGGGTCGGCCGCGCTCGACCTGGCCTACGTGGCGGCGGGGCGGTTCGACGGCTTCTGGGAACAGCAGCTCTCGGCCTGGGACCTGGCGGCTGGGGTGCTCCTGGTGCGTGAGGCGGGTGGCGTGGCCACCGATTTTTCCGGGCGGCCCATTGGCGCGGAGCACGCGGCGGTCGTGGCCGGCAATCCCGCCATTCATGCCTGGCTGCTGGATGTGGTGCGCGTCTGACTGGCGTCCCGCCCCGATCCCATCGCCCCGCCCGGCTCCGGCCATCATAGACTGCCGAACCGCTGCACCACGCCGGCATCACCTTCTCACCGAGCGCCCGTCCCTATGCCCCTGCCCTCTCCTGATGCCCCGCTCAATCAGTGGCTCGAGGCGATCGCCGAGCCCGCGCCTGCCGCCGCGGGCGGTGTAGCCGCAGCCCTGGCCGGCGCCTTGGGCGCCGCGCTGGTCCAGATGGTGGCCGGACTGACGGCAGGGCGGGAGAAGTACGCCGAGGTCCACGAGCTGGCCAACCGGTCGCGGCAGAAGGCCGGACAGCTCCGGGAGGGGA
>DATAOR010000281.1:0-3417 GCA_036265635.1 Gemmatimonadales bacterium | reverse complement strand
CGGGACCTCTTCCAGGAGCCAGGTGAGCGCGAACCCGACGACGGCGAAGGGCACCGCCGCGATGAACACCGTCTGCAGCGACGCCGCGTATGCCTGCACGACCGCGGCATGGATCGCGGCCGGAAGCTGTTGCAGGGCGAGCAGATTCGACTGCACGGCGGCGAGGTCCAGGCCAGGCGGGAGGCTCTCCACGGGGAGGGCCTGCTGCAGGTGGATGCCCAGCGCATTGGCGAAGATCGCGCCGAACACCGCGACGCCGAAGACGCTGCCGATCGAGCGGGAGAACGTCGCGCCCGACGTCGCCGCGCCGAGGTCCTGGTAAGCCACCGCGTTCTGGACCGCGATGATGAGCACCTGCATGACCAGACCGAGCCCTAGCAGCCTGTCGGAGAGAATGATCGGCGACAACTGCTGCTGTCCGACAGCCTGCTTTGTTGACAGTCGGAGCAGCCAAGCGTGACTAGCAATCGAGGGCCGAATCCGTGCTAGCGGCGCTGTGCGGCGGGTGCTCGTCGGGATGGGGCCCGCAACGCGGCGTCGGCGGAGCGATTCGGCCTTGTCGGCGCCTGGTGAGTGCACTCCTACCGCGCTCCTACGCGTGATGGCAGGTCAGCCGATGCAGTCGCTTCAGATTGAATGCCAAGCACACCAGGCACCACTCGCCGGCGGCTGCTTGTTCGCCTCGCAGCGAGAACTGGCGGAAGCCGAGCACCTCCTTGATGATCCCGATGACGGGCTCGACGGTGTACTTGCGGGCCGCATAGATCGCTTTGCCGATCTCGGTCTTCAGCTGGTAGGCCATCCTCTCCTGTGGACGGGCATCCGCCGGCGGCGGGGCTGGCTGATCGGCAAACCGCTCTTGCCAACTCTGCTGGTGCGGCGCGCGGCCGGTGGCGATGTATGGCTCGATGCCCCGGCTCTGGAACAGCTCGATGTTCGGCGCGCTGAAGTACCCATTGTCCAGAGCGGCCGCCGCCGGTTTGCCCACCTCGGGCGGGATGGACTCCAGCGTGGGTTGCGCTTCCGCCTGATCGGTGGGATGGTTCGAGAGCGACTTCCCCACGATCAGGAAGCTGTCCTGATCGACCGCGACCTGGGCATTATAGTCCTGGTCAAAGCCCTGGTTGGTGCTGTTCTTCATGATGCGCGACTCCGGGTCGGTGAAGTTGTACTGGTCCTGGTCCCGGGGGCCCGGGATCGGCGGCTGGGGTGCTCGTCCCCGCGGCTTGCGACCGCTCTGGCTCGCCTTCGCCTCACGCTCCCGCACTCGCGCTTCGTAGGCCGCCTGTTCCTGCGCCTCGCGTTCTTTGGCCCGCGCCTCCAGCACCGCCTTGGCGGCGGCCAGCCGCGCCAGACGCTCTTCGCGCCGAGCGATTTCGTCGCTGATCACCAGCCCCTCGGGCAGGTCCTCCGCCTCGGCCCGCTCCGCCAGGGCGAACAACTCCTCGACCTCCGCCTGCACCTGCCGCTCGATCTCCAGCAGGCGCTGGTAACTCACGGCCTTGCTCTTCGAAGCATCGGCGTGGATCTTGGTCCCGTCCAGGCTGATCCGCCCCAGTTGCAGCACGCCGGCCAGCCGAGCCATCAGCAGGATCTGCACGAAGAGGCCTTTCAGCTCGCGCAGAAAGGTCTTGCGACAGGTGGCCAAGGTGTCGTGATCGGGATGGAGGTTCCCAGCAATGAAGCGGAAGGGCGCCGATTCGTACGTTCCCCGTTCGATCTTGCGGGAGCTGAACGTGCCGGTGGCATAGCCGTAGAACAGGAGTCCGAGCAGGATCTCGGGCGCGTAGGGCTCCCCGCCACGCGAGCCGTAGCGGGCATAGATGGCGGACAGATCGAGCTGGGCAACCGTGTCCACCACGAAGCGTGCCAGGTGGTCAGGCGGCAGAAGATCGCCCAGCCGCACCGTAACATCCAGGGTCGCTTGGTAGTCGACGGTCTTGAAGATTCTACTCATACCAGAAGTCTACGACTGCCCGATCGGACGAGACTCCTGTTCTCTCCGACAGGCTGCTAGGTGCCCGGCTGCTGCTGAACCACGGCCTGGCCTTGCTGGGCCGCCACCCCTCGGCAGCCCATCGGGACGGCGACGCTGCCGCTGTCGGACGGCCCCCCCGTCGCCGCGCCGGCGGTAGTATCGGCGCGCGGCGGCAGACCGGGGATGTCGAAGCTGTTGCGGACGGTCCCACCGGCCGGCACGAGCATATCGGTCAGATATCCCTCGATGTAGAAGGTGCAGTCGACGCCCGTCTGGTTCACGGCCTCGAAACTCACGGTCGAGGCTACTTCCAGGCTGAGCTGCGCCGGATCGAGCCGATCGGGATAGATATTCACGGATACCGACTGCGCGGCGGGCGCCGCGGTGGCGTCCGCCACCGCGGCCCGCGACGCGAGGAGTCCGCTGCCACCGACCAGGGTAACGACCGCCAGACCGGCCACCAGCCGAGCGCCGGTCGCGGCCAAGCGCATCCAGTAGGAGTGCCGCATCACAGGTGCTTCCTCCAAGAACGTCTGCCGCGCGGGCAGCGTGTGGACCGTTTGTAGCGGACCACTCAGCCGAAAAGTGTAGCCGACGCTACGCTGCTCCGCCACCGAGCCGCCGCCCTTCGCATGGCTCAGAGCCTATTGGACCGCTCGGGAAAGTCCAGCCACCGCGTGCTCGCCAGCGTGGCCAGGACGAACAGCGCCAGCGTCAGGTAGCCCGCGGCGAAGCTGTCCGTGGCCTCCAGCAGCCCACCGATGAGGGGCGGGGCGGCGAGGACGAGGATGGCACCCGCCCAGCCGACGAGCGCCTGCGCGGAGGCGGGGCTGTCGGGGACCGCGGCGGCGGCGCCGTTGAACACGGCCGCGTAGGGCAGGCCGGTGGCGAGGCCGACGAGGAGCAGACCGGCAATGCCCCAGGCGAGGCCTGGCGACGGGGCAGCCAGCCAGCCGAGGGCGCCGAGCGCGATCGCCAGGCTGACCCGAATCAAGCGCCGCGAGCCGACGACGCGGCGGTCGACCAGCACGCCGCCCAACGGCCGCCAGACGATGCCGCCCAGCAGCACCAGCGAGCCGAGCAGGCTGGCCGCCTGGAGGGGCAGCCCGTAGTCATGGACGAGGTAGACCGCCGCCCAGGTCGCCACGACCATCGCCAGTCCGAAGCCCGCCATGTGGACGCAGGACAGGATCAACGCATTCCGGTTGCGCAGCGCCGGCAGCAGCCCGCCCGGCGAGGGCAGGCCGGCGTCGGGCGGCGCCAGCAGCGCGTAGATTAGCCAGACGCCGGCGAAGACGGCGCCCGTCACCACAAACGCGCCCCGCCAGCCGAACGGCGCGGCCAGCGCCGGCATGGCGTACACGGTGAGGCCCGAGGCCAGCAGATAGACACCGCCGTAGAGCCCCTGGGCCAGCAAGCGCCGCCCGGGTGGCGCCATC
>DATAOR010000280.1:0-2986 GCA_036265635.1 Gemmatimonadales bacterium | reverse complement strand
GAGTGGTACGAGGGAGTGTTCCTGCCCCGGATCGGGCCGACGGCGCTGCTGGGGCTGCTGTACACCATCGTGCTGATGTTTGCCATGCAGGGCCACCGGATCGGGGAGCGGCCACTCGATGTGGCCCGGATCGCGCTGCCGCTACTCGCCTACTTCGGACTGATGTTCGCATTGGCGTTCTGGCTGGCCCGCCGCGCCGGCCTCGACTATGAGGCCACGGCGTCGGTGGCCTTCACGGCGGCGGGCAACAACTTCGAGCTGGCGATCGCCGTGGCCGTGGCGACCTTCGGCCTGGCCTCGGGCGAGGCGCTGGCCGCCGTCGTGGGCCCGCTGATCGAAGTGCCCGCCCTGGTCGGCCTCGTGTACGTGGCGCTCTGGGCCCGACGACGGTACTTCGGCGAGCACGCGATCGGCCCTTCTACCCGCCTCACGCCGAGCTAGAGAGCATTCCGGCAGTTCCCGTCGAGCAGGGTGGATTGCTCGCCGGATCCGGACGGCGAAGCCGAGGGTCGGGGGCAGAGGACGGAGCGCGGGGGTGGCCGGCGCCAGGCCTCCACGCCCGTCGGGGCTGCGGCCCGGCGCCGGCCACCCCCGCGCTCCGTCCTCTCCACCATCGGAGGCATCCGCAGCACCGCAGCATCTGCAGCATCTGCAGCATCCGCGAGGCGCCGCCGATACGCTCCAGCCCTGGCCTCACCCAAGACGGCAACTATCTGGGGATGACCGGCAGCTCGAGTTGGCGCTGACGCTCACCACCACGCGGACAGCGTGAGGATGTCGCCGACACTCTGCCACGCGCTCAGCCCCGCGACCCCCACCGTCTCGGGGCCGGGCACGCACGCTCCCGGTCGCCCCAGGCGCAGGCGGAGGGGAGGGCTCCCAGAGGGCGCGTCAGGGCGCGCTCAAGGTCCCTGCGCGATCCCCACCCCCGGTGCGCCCTGTGGCGCCCGGCGGGAGCCCTCCCTCCGCCGGAGCCGGACCCCGAACCCACAACGAACGTGCGAGCTACTCGACCCCGAGCACGTCCAGCACGAACGCGTGCTTGAAGGCCACCTCCCGCAGGAAGTCCCACCGCCCCGACGCCCCGCCATGCCCGGCTCCCATGTTGGTCCGGAGCAGCAGCCGGTTCGAGTCGGTCTTGACCGCCCGGAGCCGGGCGGTGTACTTGGCCGGCTCCCAGTACGCCACCCGGGGATCGTTGAGCCCGGCGGTGATCAGCATGTGCGGGTAGTCCTGCGCCCGGATGTTGTCGTACGGCGAGTACGCCCGGATGCAGCAGTAGGCCTCGGGCTCGTTGGGGTTGCCCCATTCGTCGTACTCGATCACCGTGAGCGGCAGGCTGGCGTCGAGCATGGTGTTGACCACGTCCACGAAGGGCACCTCGGCCACCACCACGTGGAACAGGTCGGGGCGCAGGTTGGTGACCGCGCCCATCAGCAGCCCGCCCGCGCTGCCGCCGGTGATGGCCAGCCGGTCGGGCGCAGTGAACCCCTCCGCCACCAGATACTCCGCGGCGGCGATGAAATCGGTGAAGCTGTTCGACTTGTTCAGCAGCTTGCCGCCCTCGTACCAGGCCCGGCCCATCTCCTCGCCGCCGCGGACGTGAGCGATGGCCACCACGACGCCCCGGTCGAGCAGGCTGAGGTTGCTGGACGAGAACGCCGGGTCGTAGCTCACGCCGTAGGCGCCGTACCCGGTCAGCAGCAGGGGCCGGGGACCGCCGGGCCGCTCGAGCGGGAGCTGATAGACCAGCGAGATGGGCACCCCGGTGCCGTCGGGGGCCGTGGCGAACCGCCGCTCCGACCGGTAGCGCGCCGGGTCGTATCCGCCCAGCACCTCGGTCTGCTTGCGCACGGTCCACCGCCGGCGGGCCATGTCGTAGTCGATCACCGAGGCCGGCGTCACCATCGAGGTGTAGGTGAACCGGACCACGCTGGTCTCGAACTCGAGGTTGTCGTGCGGGCGGACGGTGTAGACCGGCTCGGGGAAGGGCACCAGCCAGCCGCACGCCTCGGCCGTGGCCCCCGCGTCGAGGGCCGGGAGCTCGAGGATCCGGATCTGCCGCAGCCCGGCCTCGCGCTCCCACACCACCAGGTGGTCGCGGAAGGCGTCGGCCGAGTCCACCTTGACCTCGGCCCGGGGCGGCAGGACCTCGGTCCAATTGGCCCGCGAGGGGTCGGCCGCCGGCGCGCTGACCAGCCGGAAGTTGGGGGCGCCGTCATTGGTGGCGATGAAGAAGCGGTCGCCGTGATGGCTCACCGCGTACTCGATCCCGAACCGGCGCGGCTCGATGGTGCGGAACGGCTCGGTCGGCCGGTCGGCGGGGCAGACCCGGACCTCGCTGGTGGCGTGGCTGGCGATGTCGAGCACCAGGTAGGCGTTGCTCCGGGTCCGGTCGATGTCCACGAAGAAGGCCTCGTCGGACTCGTAGTGGACCAGCGCATCGTCGGACGGGTTGCTGCCCAGGAGGTGACGGAACAGCCGGCAGGGCCGGCGGGCCTCGTCGAGCACCACGTAGAACAGGGTCCGGCTGTCGTTGGCCCAGGCCGCCCCGGCGGAGACGTTGGCGATGGTCTCGGGCAGCAGGGCGCCCGTGGCAAGCTGCTTGACGTACAGGGTGTACGACTCGGCGCCGCTGGTGTCCACCGAGTAGGCCAGCAGCCGGTGATTGGGGCTGATCTCGAACGCGCCCAGCCGGAAATACTCGTGGCCGGCGGCCAGCGGGTTGAGGTCGAGCAGGACCTCCTCCCCCGCGGGGCTGGCCGAGCCGTCCACCGCGGCGTCGCGGTCGGGATCGCCCGTGGCGGGCCGGCGGCAGTAGAGCGGGTACTGGGCGCCCTCCACCGTGCGGGTATAGTAGACCCACCCGTCCAGCCGCTCCGGCACCGACAGGTCCGACTCCTTGATCCGGGCCCGCATCTCGGCGAACAGCCGCTCGCGCAGGGGCTCGGTGGCTGCGGTCATCGCCTCGGTGTACCGGTTCTCC
>DATAOR010000279.1:0-12961 GCA_036265635.1 Gemmatimonadales bacterium | reverse complement strand
GGCCGGCTGGAGCCGGAATACCTGGATCAGGCCTTGGGCGGGAAGCGTCACATAGGCCTGGCCATCGTCCGGGGTGACACCGACGCCGAAGGCCCCGCCGGGAAGCGCCAAGTGGCCGATGACCTGACCCGAGGCCAGGTCCACCTCGTCGAGGTACCCCGCTTCATTGGCCACGTAGAGCCTGGTGCCCCGCCGGTTCAGGACCAGCTCCTGCGGTGCGCCGCCCAGGGCGAACGTGCGGGTAACCGCCTCGGTTTCCAGGTCGATCTCGGCGACCAGCGGGGACAGGAAGCTGGAGGCGTAGAGGTGGCGACCGTCGGGCGCGACCGCAAAGCCGTTGACCCCCTCCCCGACCGCCACCGTCCGGACAATGGTGCGGCTGGCGAGATCCACCACGACGACATCGCCACCCGAGCCCGTGCCAACGTACAGCCGGAGGCCGTCGGGGCTGACGGTGAGCGACAGCGGACTCTCCACCGCGATGTCGGCCACCACGCCGGCGGCCGCCACATCGATCACCGAGACGGTGTTGGCGACCTGGTTGGCGACATAGACGGTGGCGCCATCGGGCGACATGGCGATCCCGGTCGGGGCCAGTCCAGTAGCGATGAACCCGTCCACCCGGCGAGTCCGCGTGCTCGTCCGGCCGACCCCGCCCACGGCAAGCTGGGTGAAGTAGGTCAGACCGTCGTCCCGCACCGCGACACCCCACGGGGTCACGACGTCAACTCGATCGACGATGCCCTGAGGATGCCCGGGATCGCGGGCGCCGGCCGGCGCCAGCCCCTGCACCGGGTCGACCGGCCCGCCACTGTCCTGCCCGCACCCGAGGAGCAGCGCGACGGCGAGGCCGAGCATGGTGGCCCCGGTCCCGCGGGCCAGGCGGGCAGGCAGGAACGTCTCACGAGCGCTGCGAGGGGTCTGAGCGGACATGGGAAGGGCGACTCCGGCTGAGGGGCGGCGCCGCCGGGGCCGGCCGGTCGCCAGTGATGGAGCTATGCCAACACGCGCCGCGCGGCAGCGCGATCACAGCTTAGTCCAGCACTGTCAACGGAGCCCGTCCCCTGGGCGGCTCCCCCCAACAGCGGTCGCGGCTACAGCGTCGTCCGGCGGGCCTGGAAGAACCGCTTGAGCAGGTCGGCACAGTCCTCGGCGAACAGGCCGCCGGTCACCTCGGGCCGGTGGTTGAGTCGCGGATGACGCAGCAGATCGCAGACCGAGCCGGCCATCCCGGCCCGGAGGTCCGCGGCGCCATAGACCACCCGGCCGATCTTGGCCAGCACGATGGCGCCGGCGCACTGGGCGCACGGCTCGAGGGTGACATACAAAGTAGCATAGGGCAGCCGGTCCTCGCCCGCCCGCTGGAGCGCCCGGTGAATGGCGAGCAGCTCGGCGTGGGCGGTGGGATCGCGCCGGTGGATGGTCTCGTTGTGGGCCTCGGCCAGCAGCTCCCCGTCGGCCACGATCACCGCGCCGACCGGGATTTCCTCGCGGACGGCCGCCGCGCGCGCCAGCCGCAGGGCGCCCTGCATGCCCTGCAGGTCGCTGGGCGACGGCGTCCCCCTACGCACAGTCGGTCCTAGGCACTGGCGCGTTCCGGCGCGGCCCGGACGGCGGTGAACCTGAGATGCTCGCCCTGGCGCTCGGCCCGGACGGTGTCGCCCTCGTGGAACCGGCCTTCCAGCAGCTCCAGGGCGATCGGATTCTGCAGCTCGCGCTGGATGACCCGCTTGAGCGGGCGGGCGCCATACACCGGATCGTACCCCTGGTTGGCCAGCAGCTCCTTGGCCTCACCGGTCACTTCGAGCCCGAGGTGCCGCGCGGCCAGCAGCCGCTCGAGACCGAGCAGCTGGAGATCCACGATCCGGACCAGGTCGTCGCGAGTGAGCTGGCGGAAGACGATGATGTCGTCCACCCGGTTGAGGAACTCGGGCCGGAAGAAGCCCCGGAGCTCGTCGCGGACCCGCTGCTCGACCCGGCTCCAGGCCGCTTCGTCGCCCGGAGGACCGGCGTCCACGATGATCTGGCTGCCGATGTTGCTGGTCATGATGATGACCGTGTTCCGGAAGTCGACCAGCCGGCCCTGGCTGTCGGTCAGCCGCCCGTCGTCCAGGATCTGGAGCAGGATGTTGAAGACGTCGGGATGCGCCTTCTCGATCTCGTCGAACAGGATCACGCTGTAGGGCCGGCGGCGCACCGCCTCGGTCAACTGACCGCCCTCCTCGTAGCCGACATAGCCGGGCGGCGCGCCGATCAGCCGGGCGACCGAGTGCTTCTCCATGTACTCGGACATGTCGATCCGGATCATCGCCCGCTCGTCGTCGAACAGGAACTCGGCCAGGGCCCGGGCGGTCTCGGTCTTGCCCACCCCGGTCGGTCCCAGGAAGATGAACGACCCGGTCGGGCGGTTGGGATCACCCAGCCCGGCCCGGCTTCGCCGCACGGCGTTGGCCACCGTGGTCACCGCCGCCCGCTGGCCGACCACCCGGCGGGCCAGCTCGTCCTCCAGCTTGACCAGCCGCTCGCGCTCGCTCTCGAGCATCTTGCTGACCGGAATGCCGGTCCACTTGCTGACGATCTCGGCGATGTCCTCCGCGTCCACTTCCTCCTTGAGGAAGCGGGTCCGGCCCTGGGCCTCCTGCAGCCGCTTCTCGTCGGCCTGGAACCGCTGCTCCAGCTCGGGCAGCCGGCCGTAGCGGAGCTCGGCGGCCCGCTGGAGATCGCCGCGGCGGGTCGCCTGGTCGATCTCGCCGCGAACCGTCTCGATCTCCGCCTTGATCTGCTGAATCTCGCCGATGGCGGCCTTCTCGGCCTGCCACTGGGCCTTCATGCCGTCCGCCTGCTCCCGCAGCTCGGCGATCTCCGCCTCGAGGCTCTGGCGCCGCTCGATGGCGCTCTTGTCCTTCTCCTTGAGCAGCGCCTGACGCTCGATCTGGAGCTGGACGATCCGGCGCTCGACCTCGTCGATCTCCTGCGGCAGGCTGTCGATCTCGATGCGAAGCCGGCTGGCGGCCTCGTCAACCAGGTCGATGGCCTTGTCGGGCAGGAAGCGATCGCCGATGTAGCGGTCGGACAAGGTGGCGGCGGCCACCAGCGCGTTGTCGGTGATCCGGACACCGTGGTGGACCTCGTACTTCTCCTTGAGGCCGCGCAGGATGGCGATCGTGTCGGAGACGCTCGGCTCCCCCACCAGCACGGGCTGAAACCGGCGCTCGAGGGCGGGATCCTTCTCGACGTGCTTGCGGTACTCGTCGAGCGTGGTGGCCCCGATGACGTGAAGCTCGCCCCGGGCCAGCGGCGGCTTGAGCATGTTGCTGGCGTCGACCGCGCCTTCGGCCGCGCCGGCGCCGACGATGGTGTGAAGCTCATCGATGAAGGTGACGTAGCGCCCCTGAGCCTCGGTCAGCTCCTTGACCACCGCCTTGAGCCGCTCCTCGAACTCGCCCCGGTACTTGGCGCCGGCCAGCAGCTGCCCGATGTCGAGGGCCACCAGCTCCCGGTTCTTGAGCGACTCGGGGACGTCGCCGTTCACGATCCGCTGGGCCAGCCCCTCCACGATGGCGGTCTTGCCCACGCCGGGCTCGCCGATCAGCACCGGATTGTTCTTGGTCCGGCGCGACAGCACCTGAATGACCCGCCGGATCTCCTCGTCCCGGCCGATCACCGGGTCGAGCTTCCCGCGCCGGGCCTGCTCGGTCAGGTTCCGGGTGTAGCGCTCGAGCGACTGGTACTTCTCCTCGGGCGACTGGTCGGTGACCCGGTGGGACCCGCGGACCTCCTCCAGCCCGCGCCGAAGGTCCTCGGCCGACACCTGGTGCCCGCTCAACAGCTCCTTCAGCGCGGTGCCCTTCTCCTCCGCCATGGCGAGCAGCAGATGCTCGGTCGAGATGTAGCTGTCGCCCAGCTTGCCGGCATCGGCGTCCGCCCGGTCGAAGATCCGGTTCAGCTCGCGGCTGAAGGACGGCTCGGCGCCGCTTCCCTCCTGGCGGGGAAACCGGCCGAGCTCACGCTCGACCTCCTGGGTCAGGGCGGCCACGTTGAGCCCCGCCTTGTTGAGGAGCGGCTGGACCACGCCTTCCGGCTGCGCCAGCAGCGCGCTCAGCAGGTGGGCGTCGTTGACGGTCGGGTTGCCCCGCCGGCGCGCCAGCTCGCCCGCGTCCCGAAAGGCCTCCTGGGCCTTGATGGTCAATCGGTCTGGTCGAATCATCGAGATGTCCTGTACGAGAGCGTCCGAATACTGCGATGGCGGGCCGAGGAGCAACCGCCGTGCCCCCAATGTATGCCACCGTGGCAGCGGGAGAGTGCCGGGACGGCGCAAACGCAAGCGAGGGACGGCCGGAGTGGCCGTCCCTCTAATGCTGGCTGGTCACCTTCTTCTGCGCGATCATTTTGCGGGTGAACCGCTCGCCATCCACGGTCAGCTGATAGTAGTAGACCCCGGGCGTCGCTTCACCTCGACCATCCAGATACTTGCCATCCCAGAACGCGCGGTATTCGCCGCACCGGAGCCGGAGGCTGTCCAGCCGCTCCCCGACCGACCGGGCCCCGGTGCCGTCGTTGAGCACCGGGATCGCCACCACCTGAACCAGCACGTTGTACACCCTCAGGGTGACCAACGGCTGATGTCCTCGCGCGCAGACCTCCTGGGAAATCACGAACGGTATCGTCGTCGTCGGAAAGAACGGATTGGGGTAGTTCTCCTTCAGCTCGACGCGAGGCGGATCCACGTTCGCCTGCGCAGCCACCGGGGTCCCGACGCCCACCAGTAGTCCGAGCCACCACCCCGGCCACGCCATGCGGACCATGGGTGCACCTCATCAGACGGATCGAAGAACGGTAGGCACCTCCACGTTGACCAGACGAACAGTGAACGTGTCGCAAGATGATGACGCAAACGGCGCCGTGTCAAGCGTTTCGGAGCTTGCGCCCGGCGGCGACCCGCTCGGTGATCCCCTGGGCGTCGGCCCATTCGAGCAACGGGATCACGTACTTGCGGCTGATCCCCAGGCGTTCGCGCAGCTCCGACGGGGCGATCAGCCTGTCCCGGCCCAGCTCGGCCAGCGCGGCGCGGAACCGCTCCAGCGCCGCCCGGGCGTAGTACCGCTCGCGCTCAACCGCCTCCACCCGGCCGTCCCTCGCCGCCAGCCGGAGGATGATGGCGACGTCGCGCCGCCCGGTCTGGCGCTCGAGCTCGGGCAGGCTGGGGGGCGACAGACCCGCCTCCTCGAGGATCCGGACGAACCGGTCCACCTCGGCATCCCCGCCTTCGACCCGAGGCACGAAGCCGGAGAGCCGGGCCACGGCCCCGGCGACTCGGAGGCGGCCTGCGGCCACCAGATCGCCCAGCACCGTCTCGACCAGCGCTTCGGGCGCCCGGAGCAGTCGGCGCAGCGTTTCGAGCGGCATGCCAGGATCGCCCGGTTGCGACCGGTGGTATGCCTTCACCGCCGCGAGCGCCCGAGCGGCCAGCTCTGCCAGCATGCGGTCCTCGACCCAGCGGCTCCCCACCTGGCGCACGCCCGGGGTCACCGCCGCCGCCCGACGCGCCTCCGTCGGCGCCACCCCCAGCAGGAGCGGGAGCTGGTCGGCCGCGATGCCGTCGGGCCGCCGGGCCAGGAGGGCGGCCAACCGCTCGGCCGGGTCGGGGGAGGTCAGCCCCGGATGCCACAGCCGTCGCCGGCGCGGCGGCGCCGGGTCGAGCACCCGGGCCCCACCGATGGTGGTCGGTGGGCTGAAGCGGCGCAGCACCAGCCGATCGCCGCCGCGCACCACCAGCGGCGCCTCGAGGACCAGCCGGACCAGTCCCTGCCCGCCCGGCTCGATCGGCTCGCGGGGATGGGCGCGGGCCATGACCTCGGCGGTGCCCACGTGCACCCGCAGCCGGGTGCGAGGGACCAGCGGTCGCGGGGCGTCGGGTTGAAGCGTCGCCAGCACGTCCAGCGCCTCGGTCGGCGACCAGGCATCCCGCTCCGCGACCAGCCAGGTGCCGCGGCCGGCATCGTCGCGGTGAACACCGGCCAGTCCTACGGCGGTGCGGGCGCCGGGCTCGCTTCGCTCGAGCGAGCTGCCGTAGCTCTCGATCGAGCGGACCCGGGCGGGCTGGCCGCGTGGTAACAGCCGGACCGCATCGCCCACCGCGATCCGGCCTGCCCAGGCGGTGCCGGTGACCACGGTGCCGACACCAGCCAGCGAGAAGGCCCGGTCGATCGGGAGCCGGAAGAGGTCGGCGTCGGAACGGGGGACGAGCTGGGCTGCGTGGGTGGCGAGCGCCGCGCGGAGCTGGTCGAGTCCCGCCCCGGTGCGGGCGGAGACCACCATGGGCGGATCGAACACGACCGGGGACCCGGCCAGGCGCTCAGCCAGCTCGGCGGCCACCAGGTCGGCCCAGGCAGGCTCCACCAGGTCGGCCTTGGTGACTACTGGGATGCCGGCCGGCACCGCCAGGTGCTCGAGCACGGCCAGATGCTCGAGCGTCTGGGGCATCAGGCCCTCATCGGCCGCCACGACCAGCAGGGCGAGATCGATGCCTGAGGCCCCCGCCACCATGGTGCGGACGAAGTCCTCGTGCCCGGGCACGTCCACCACCCCAGCCGTGACTCCGTCGCCCAGCGGAAGCGGCGCGAAGTTGAGATCGATGGTGATGCCCCGGCGCCGCTCCTCCGCCAGCCGGTCCATCGGCCGACCGGTGAGGGCGGCGACCAGCGCCGACTTGCCGTGATCGATGTGCCCGGCGGTCCCGATGATCATGCGGCCGCCCACGGCTGGCGGAGCCAGAAGTCGAGCGCGGGGAGCTCGGCCCCTTCGCCCAGGTGGTACCGGATGTAGCGCGCCAGCAGCCGACGGTGCGCCGTGGCGTGCCGGGCGTCGAGATCCGGCAGCGGGGCGTCCGGCTCGAGCAGCGCCGCAAGGTCGTGGCGGGCCTGGGCCGGGAGCCGGGTGGCCCCGTGGGCCGCGGCGCAGGCCGGACAGAGGGCGCCGCCTTCCCGGGCGCTGAAGGGGAGCTCTCCCTCGTCGGGCAGCATGAGGCCGTCGCGAACACAGGTATCGAGCGAGGGGGTGAATCCGAGCACGCTGACGAGGTGCCAGAGCAGCCGCACGCCGAGCGCTTCCACGGTCCCCGACGGCGCGTGCTCGAGCGTGGCCAGGGCCGACCGGAACAACTCATAGCTCTGGGGATGGGGGTCGGCCGGGGCGAACCGGAGCATGACCTCGGCCAGCGCGCTGGCGGTGGCATACCGGGGCAGCTCCGCGGCCAGGTCGACGTGCAGCTGCTGGAGATCGAAGGCGGTGAGGATGTGGAGCTCGCGGTGCTCCTTGGCCAGGTACTGGGCCTGGCCTTCGCTCATGAGCTGGAGTGCCGCACCGAACCGGCTCCGGGGCCGGAGCGCGCCCTTGGCGATGGCGCTCTGGACCCCGTGCTCCCGGGTGGCCAGGCGGACGATCTTGGAAGTCTCGCCGTAGCGGAGCGCCGAGAGGACGATCGCGGGAGTGGTGACGAGCGCCATCCCTGAAACTTACTCGGGCGGGATCTGCACCACGGTGGCCCCGGAGGGACACTCGCCAAGGGTGATCGTCCGGATCTCGGTCAGGGTGGCGTCCAGCACGTGGGCCTTGCCGGGTCGCCCGCCGCTGCAGGGCCCGCTCTCGATGGCGTACAGCCGGCCCTGGCTGTCGGTGGCCACCGCGGAGTTGCCGGGGATCGGCAGGCCGTGACCGGCGCCGAGGACCACCTTGTTGCTGTCCAGATCGAACTCCATCACCCCTTCGCTGAACGAGCTGACGAACAGGTGGGCATCGCCGTCGGAGGCGACGTTGCCGGGCCCGGTGCCGAACCCCGCGTGGCTGGCGATCTCCTTGCGCGCCAGCGGGTCCACCACCGACAGCCGGCCTTCTCCCGAGCTGAAGTTCCCGGTGTTCATGACGTACAGCAGCCCATCGGGCGCCACGTCGGCAAAACCGGCATTGCCCGGTCCGGTGAGGGGGATGGAGTCGCTGCTGAGCGCCAGGGCGTTGACGGTCGGGTCGATCACGCTGAGCCAGCTGGGGCCGGCGGGGGTGAAGTTCACCAGATTGCCGTTGAGCACGAAGACGAGACCTCGGGTGAAGACCAGCCCCTGGGGAAATTGGCCCACCGGGATCTCCGACGTCGTGCCGGTCAGGTAGTTGACCCGCGAGACGCTGTTGAGGTTGGGGTTTCCGACGTAGCCGATCGAATCGTCCACGATGGTCGACCCGGTGGCGCCCGAGTTCTCGGGCAGGGGCACCACCCGCGCCACGGTCGCGGTGCGCAGGTCCACGACCGCCACGGCGTTGTCGAGCCCGAGCGGCACGAGCGCGATGTCCTTCCGGGCGGACACCCCCACCGGCGTGGGCGTGGTGCCGCCGAGGGGCACCTGGACCGCGCTCGCCGGATCGTCCACCGGAACGATGCTCAGGGTGTTGGCGGTGCTGTTGACCGCGAGGAGCACCTCCTGGGGGTCCGGCAGGGGCGCATTGGTGTCGGCGCAGGCCGTCAGGGCCGTGGCCGCGACCGCCAGGAAGAACCGGCGAGCGTGGTTCATGGAGCCACCAGGGTGAAGGTCAGGGCAAACCGCCGGCCGGGACTGGGGTACCCGGCCAGGAACTCGGCCCGCGTGTCGGTGAGGTCCAGGGCTTCGCCCCGGACCGTGAAATCGCCGAGCCGGCGTTCCAGACCGGCGTCCAGCAGGGCGAAGGCGTCGCGCGGATTGGTCCCCGCGCTGTTGGGGTAGCGCCGCCCGATCAGGTGCCAACGGACATCGGCGCTCCAGGCGCCAGGCGACCACACCGCGGCCGCGTCGGCGGTGACCCGCGGGCGATACTGCACCTGCGCGCCGCCCGGGACGTCGTACGTCACGGCCGCGTAGGCCAGTCCTCCGCTCACTCGCAGCCCGGGCTCGATGGGCCAGTCACCGGTCAGCTCGCCGCCCCGCCGGACCACGTCGAAGTTCCGTGGGCTCCAGATGAAGCGGGCGTCCGGCGCCCACACGATCAGGTCGGCCACCCGGCCGGCGAACAGCCGAAGCGCGGCGGCAGCGCCCCCACCGAAGTCGCGGCGGACCCCGCCCTCGACTTCCCAGCGGACCCGTTCGGGCCGGAGATCGGGATTGAGGCGGACCCCCACGCCCTCGCGGAAAAAGAGGTCGGCCAGGACCGGAGGTGTCACCGCGCTTCCGACCCCCCACGAGAGCGAGGTACGGCCGCGTTGCCACCCCCCATCGAGCCGGAGGCTCGTCCGGACCGCCGAGCCGGTCCAGAGGTCGAGCCGGGCAGCGGGGGCGAGGGTCCAGGCATCCGCCCGTCCGCCCGTCAGCCGAGCCTCGGCGCGCAGGGCCGCTTGGCTGAAGGAGGTCCCCGGGCGTATTCCGTCGCCGGCGAACCGGTCACCCCGGGCCTCGGCCGTCACCGTGGCGTCGCCCCGCCAGGCGGCGACGGCCAGAGGCAGCCGCCGCCCCAGCTCGAGCGTGCCGCCGACGCCGTGGGTGTAGCTGTCGTAGGCGGCTCCGGTCGGTGGCGCCGGATCGTCGGCCCGGGTCTCGAGCCATTGGACCGAGCCGGACGCGTGCACCGTCCCTGGTCGGCGGACCCCGATGAGGACCGAGTGGTCGCTGGCACTGGCCGACGGCGTGGGATTGGTGGTGGTGCCCGGCAGGCCCCGGTTGCCCGCGGTGCCGCGGACCACCACCGTGGCCGGCCCCGTCCAGGTCAGACCGGCGGCGTACTGCTCGCCGCCGGCGTTGCTGCGGTTCGCCCGCCCGCCGCCCCGCACCTCGGGAACGTCATAGGAAAAGTCGTCGGCCAGGCGCTCACCGGTGGCGCTGGCGGTAAACCCGCCGAGGCTGCCGCCGAACCGCAGTCCCATCGAACCGTGGCTGCCGGCCCATCCGGTTGCTTCCGGCTGGAGATGGTGCCTGGTCTCGATCAGGAGCACGCCGGCCACCGCCCGCGGCCCGGCCCGGACCGTCTGCGCCCCCGGCAGCAGCGTGACGGCCGAGACCTCCCTGCTGGCGATCCGGCTCAGGTCGGCCCGGCCGGTGAGCGGGTCATTGATGGCGAACCCGTCTACCAGCACGAGTACCTCGTCCGGCCCGCCGCCCCTGAGCTGGGGACTGGCGGGTCCGTTGCCGGCGCGGCGGACCGACACGCCCTGCCAGCCGTCGAGGGCCAGGCTCAGGTCGCCGCCGCGCCGGAGCAGGTCAGGCCCGGTGATCGCGATCGCCCCCGGGGCCGCCGTGACGGTGACGCTGTCCAATCGCAGTGCGATGGGCGTGAGCGATACCGTGAGGACACGCTCGAGGCCCGGAACTGGGTCGAGCGGCAGGCGTACAGGGGCGTAGCCAATCCGCCGGACCCGGAGCTCGACCCTCGCGCTCGGCACACTGCCGAAGGCGAAGGCGCCATCCGGCGCGCTGACGACCGTGAGCTCCCCGATCCGCACTTCCGCACCCGCCACCGGGTCTCCCGACGTGGCGTCGATCACCCGCCCGCTGATCCGGGTGGGCGCCTGCGCGGCGGCCGGGACGGCGGCCAGCGTCGCCAGGGCGAGCAGCAGCCCGGCATGGATCATGGGCCGACCTCACCGGCTCGAAGCGGTATCACCTGGGGCGAGCCATCCTGCCACCATGTGATGGCCACCGGCCAGCCGAACACGCGCGACAGGATATCCTGCCGCAGCACCTCGACCGGGCGCCCCTCCGCCGCTACCCGGCCATGATCGAGCAGGACCATGCGGTCGGCAAACCGGGCGGCCAGATTGAGCTGGTGCGTCACCACCAGCCCGGCGAGGCCCTGGCGAACCAGCTGGTGAATCAGCTCGAGGATCTCCATCTCGTGGCGGACGTCCAGGGACGCGGTGGGCTCGTCCAGCACCAGCACCGCCGGCTCCTGCGCCAAGGCTCGGGCCAGCCGCACCCGCTGCCATTCCCCGCCCGACAGCGTGTCAGTCGACCGCTCCGCCAGCCCCGCTGCATCGCACCGGGCCAGCGCGCTCGCTACCGCCGCCAGGTCGGCTGTCCCGGGCGACCCCAGCGGGCCGAGGCGGGCGTAGCGCCCCAGCATCACTGCCTCATGCACCCGGAGCGGAAAGGCGATCTCCTCGCGCTGCGGCACGACCGCCATCACCCGCGCCAGCTCGGCGTGGCCCCAGGCTGCCACTGGCCGGCCCCGGACCTGGACGGTGCCCGCGGCCGGTGCGAGCAGGCCGGTCAGCGCCCGCACCAGGCTGGTCTTCCCGCTGCCGTTCGGTCCCCCGACCGCCACCAGCTCGCCGGCGGCGACCGCGCAGCTGACCCTGTCGAGCGCGGCCACGGCACTTCCGCGGTAACGAACCACCAGATCCGCGGCCTGGAGGATCACGCGAGCGTCCTCCGCAGCAGGACGGCGAACAGGGGCACCCCGACCAAGGCGGTGATCACGCCCACGGGAAGCTCGAGCGGGCGCACCACGGTTCGGGACACGACGTCCGACAGCACCAGGAAGGCGCCGCCCACCAGAAACGCCAGCGGCAGCAGGGTCCGGTGGATCGGCCGGCTGACGGTGCGGACGGCGTGAGGCACGACCAGTCCGACGAAGCCGATGATCCCGCAGGTGGCGACGCTGGCGGCGGTCAGCAGCGCGGTGCAGAGATAGATCAGTCGTCGGGTGCGCTCGACGTCCGCGCCCAGGTGGTGGGCCGGCTCCTCCCCGAGAGCGATCAGGTCCAGGCTCCGGGCATGGAGCAGGATGACCAGCAGTGGAATCACGGCATAGGCGGTGAAGACCGCCAAGGTCTGCCACGAGGACGCGCCGAAGCCGCCGAGCAGCCAAAGGAACGCGTTGCGCACGCCGGCGGACGGCGAGAGCACGATAATGGCGCTCATCAGCGCCCCGGCGAACGAGCCCACCACGACGCCGGCGAGCAGCAGCACCCGCGGGTCCAGCCGCCGCCCTGCCACCAGGCTGAGCCGGTACACCAGCCCCACGGCGGCCAGCGCGCCGGCGAAGGCCGCGACCGGCACGGCCCACGGCCCCGAGGCGCCGGTGGCGATGGCCACCACCGCTCCCAGCCCCGCCCCGCCCGACAGCCCCAGCAGATACGGCTCGGCCAGGGGATTGCGAATCATGGCCTGGAGGGCGGCGCCGCAGATCGCCAGGCTGCCGCCGACGCCGAAGGCGAGCAGGACGCGAGGGGCGCGGAGCTGGCGGATGATCACCGAGGAGGCCGCATCGGGGTGCCACAGCCCGTGCCAGACCTCCACCGGCGTGAGCGGGACCGTGCCCGAGGCGAGTCCGAGCGTCAGGCTGGCGACGACGACCAGGGCCAGGACCGCGTGACCGGGCCGGATCATCCGGCCCGCCGGAGCTTGGCGGTCAACTCGCGAATGGCCTGGGGCGCCCGCGGGCTGGGGCGATTGAACTCCGAGCCCGTGACCGGGAGGAATCGGCGCTCCCTGACCGCCCTGACCACCTGCCACTCGGGGCGCCTGGCGAAGGCGACCGGGCCCGCGGTAGTGGTCAGAATCAGCTCGGGATCGCGCGCCGCGACGGCCTCGATGCTCACGGTACCGGCGCTGGCGCTGACGTCGTCGAACAGATTGGCGCCGCCGGCCCGGCGCACCAGCTCGCTGAGAAAGCTGCCATGCCCGATCGTCATCGGCGGCTGCTCCCACACCAGCAGCAGCACCCGCGGGCGGCGGGCCCCGGGCGAGGTGGTGGCGTGGGCCAGTGCGGTGTCGAACACTGCGGTCACCGAGTCGGCCTCCCTGGCGTGACCGCTCAGGCCCCCCAGCAGCCGGCCCACGCGGTCCACATCGGCCAATTTGTCGGTATTGAGGCGGAGCGTGGCTATGCCCAGCCGGCGCAGGCGCTCGGCCACGCCGGCGTTCTGGGCCGAGTTGTAGAGCAGCACCAGGTCGGGGCGGGTGGCGAGGATCGCTTCGAGGTTGGGCGCGATGCCGTCGCCCAG
>DATAOR010000278.1:0-7562 GCA_036265635.1 Gemmatimonadales bacterium | reverse complement strand
CCCCGTCGGGTGGGCGAGCGGTCCTCGCGGCTGATTCCGCCACCGTCATAGTCGCCGGCGACATCCATGCCTCTTGCAACAATGACTTCAACAAGTCCCCGGCCACTGCGGCCCTGGTGGCGCGCTATCCCGGCGCCCTGGTGTTCGTCCTGGGCGACAACGCCGGCATTCACGGGACCGCCGCGGAGTACCAGTGCTACGATAAGATCTGGGGGAGGTTCAAGGCGCGGACCTACGCCGTGATGGGGAACCACGAGCTGAATATCGACACCACCGCCACCGCTCATTACGACTACTTCAATGGCGTCGGGGTGGATTCGGGGGCGGCTGGGCACCGGAGCAGGGCCTACTACACCGTCACCTATGGGGGCTGGCGCCTCCTGGTTGTGAACAGCCAGCAGTACCATGAAGAGCAGACGGCCTGGATCACCCGCGAGCTCACCGCTCGCCCGGCCCGATGCGTCATGGCGCTGTGGCACACCCCGCTCTTCACCAGCAGCCGGGAGGTGATTCCCGCTCCAGCCCGCCTGGTCAGGCCGTTCTGGCAGGCACTCTACGCCGCCGGGGCCGATGTGATCATCGGCGGCCACAGCCACCAGTACGAGCGGTTCGCCAAGACCGACTGGCGCGGGACGGTGGACCTGACCCACGGCATCCGCCACTTCGTGGTCGGCACGGGGGGCGGCATCCTGATGCGATTCGGCTCGACGATCCACCCGGCCAGCCGGAAGCGCATCATGGCGTACGGCGTACTCAAGCTCACCTTGTGGCCGGACCGGTATGCCTGGCAATTCATCGACATCGGTGGGCGGGTACTGGACCAGGGCCGCTCGGCCTGCCGGTAGCGGGTCACTAGACCGCAGCGCGCGTGTGCGTGCCCTCGTTGTCGGCCCCGTTGGATGAGCAAGGCGGCTCCCGAGCAGTCTCGGAAGCCGCCTCGCATCAAGCGCCTAGGTGCGACGGGAAGTGCCTGGGACGGCACCCTCGTCCCGTGCCGGGGTCCCTCGGTCGCGCTACGGCCCCGGCACCACCGTCAAGGTCACGCCCATGTCCAGGTAGTCGGCCGGGAACGGCGCGCCCACCGCGTCCTCGATCCCCAGCGTCCAGGTGGGATACTGCCCGGTGACCTGGATCGCGCTCGAGTACTGGGTCAGGCCGGCCAGGAACTCGAAGCTGACGGTCGTGCCCGCCGGTGAGGAGGGCACGTCTGCCTGGGTACCGACCGGGGCCAGGCAGCCGTCCGTGGTGAGGGTGTCGGCCACCGGAGCGGTAAAGGCGAACAGGTCGCCCGTCGCCTGGCAGGTCGTGGGGCTGGTCACCACCGCCTTGACCGCGGCCTGTTCCGGCAGCGTCAGCGAGCAGGTCGTCGGCGTGCCCGGCGCCGGCGCGTTGGTGCAGACCAGCTCGGCCGTCGGCGCCGTCACGTCGACCGCCTTGGTGATGGAGTCCACCGCGCCGGCGCTGTCGCTCACCGTGAGCGTGGCGCTGTACGATCCGGCCGTCGCGTAGCCGTGGGTCGGGTTCCGGTCCGTGGCCGTGCCGCCGTCGCCGAACCGCCACTGCCAGGCCGTGATGCTGCTCTCGGCGTCGCTGCTGCTGTCCGAGAAGGTGCAGCTCAGGCCGGTGCACTGGACCCCGAAGTTGGCGGTGGGGGGCGTGTTGGCCGGAGGCTGGGTGACATCGCCGCCGCCGTCGCCGCCACAGGCCGCCACAGTGGCCGCGCCCATGAGGGTCACGCCCGCGGCGAGGATCCATCCTCTGCTTGGCATACCTGACTCGCTGGTGAAAGGGGTAATGCCCGGGCGACCGGTCGCCCGCGCCGCCGCGCCCGCAATGGCGGGCCGCCCCCGATCATGCCGTCCCCCAGGCCCGGGCGCGGTGACGTACCCCACGCCCGGTGCGCCCGGGCCCGGGGGGTGCCAGATTGTCTGGATGAAGCCCGTCGCCCGCACCGCCTGGTACTGCTGCGGCGTCCGCGCCCTCGACGCCGCCTCGCCCAAGCCCGTCTGCGACGACCAGCTGGCGGTGCGGTTCATGACGCCCGAGGCCTGGAAGGTCTTCGAGCCGTTCCGGGCCCTGCCCGAGCCCAACGCCTCCAATGTCGCCCGCCACCGGATCATCGACGACCTGCTGCGGGCCCGGCTGGCGGAGCGGCCGGACACCACCGTGATCCTGCTGGGCGCCGGCTTCGACACCCGTGCCTTCCGGCTGCCCGGCGGCCGCTGGATCGAGCTGGACGAGCCGGCCCTGCTCGCCCTCAAGGAGGCCGAGCTGCCGGCCGGGTCGGCCCCGAGCCCCGTGGACCGGGTGGCCGCCGAGTTCGACCGCCAGCCCGCGTCCGAGGTGCTGGCGCCGTGGCGGGGGCTGGTCGAGCCGGTGGTCGTGCTGGAGGGTGTGATCCCCTATCTCTCGCCCGACGAGCTGACGGCGTTGCTCGAGGCGGTGCGCGGCAGCTTCGTGCGCCCGACCCTGATCTGCGACCTGCGGACCCCGGTCTTCGTCCGCCGGTACAGCGCCCGCATCGGCCGGATGCTGGCGGAGCTGGGCGCGCCCTACGGTCGGATGGTGGCCGAGGAGGTGCCGCTGATCGAGGCGGCGGGGTTCCGCCTGGTGCGGCGGGAGTCGGTGGTCGGCCGGGCGGCCGAGCTGGGGCTGCTCAAGGTGCCGCGCTGGCTGCTGGCGACGCTGCTCCGCTCGCTCCGGGACGGGTATACCATCGGCGTGTTCGAGGCCGGGCCCGGTCCCGGCGCGGCGGACGGCCCGGGCGGAGTGCCGCGCGGATGAGCGTCAGTCCCGGCTTCCAGACCTTCGCCCTGGACCAGCTCGGTCGCGGCATCCCCGGCATCCGCAGCCGCCGCATGTTCGGTGGCGTGGGGATCTACGCCCACGAGCTCTTCTTCGCCCTGCTGGCCGACGACACCTTGTACCTCAAGGTAGACGACACCAACCGGGGCGACTTCGAGGCCCGCGGCATGGGGCCCTTCCGCCCGTTCGGCGAGGAGGGCGAGACCATGCAGTACTACGAGGTCCCCGAGGATCTGCTGGAGGACCCCGAGGAGCTGGCCGTCTGGGCCGGCCGGGCGGTCGAGGTCGCCCGGCGGGCCAAGCAAGGCAGTCGCCGCCGGCCTCGCCGGTCGAGCTGAGGCGCCTATGGCACTCTTGAGCGCGGAGCAGGCCGCCGAATACCTCCACCTCAACGTGAAGCGGGTCCAGGCGCTGGCGCGCGAGGGCAAGCTGCCCGGGCGGCGGGTCGGCCGGAAATGGCTGTTCGATCCGCGAGAGCTCGAAGAACGCCTGGGCCGCGCCCCTGCCGCGCCCGGCCCCGCCGAGTCCCTCGGCCTCAGCGCACGGAACCAGCTCCGCGGTCGGCTGCTCGGCCTGACCGTCGAGGGGCTCATGGCCGAGGCCCGAATCGCCATCGGCGACCAGGAGCTGGTCGCCGTCATCACCCGCAGCTCGGCCGAGCGGCTCGGTCTCAGGGTCGGCGACCAGGTCGTCGCCGTCATCAAGTCGACCGAGGTCATGGTCGGGAAAGGCAGCTCGGCCTGATGGGCGGTCGCTTCACGATGGTGGTGTTCGCCCTGGGCCTGCCGGCCTCGCCCCGTCCCGCGGCGCCTCCGGCGCCCCCTGCTCGCCCACCCCTTCCGCCGGCGGTCCTCACCGTCTACGCCGCCGCCTCGCTCACCGACGCCTTCGGCCGGCTCGGCCGTGTCTTCGAGGCCGGCCATCCCGGCACTGCCGTCCGGTTCAGCTTCGCCGGCTCGCAGCAGCTTGCCCTCCAGCTCGAGCAGGGCGCCCCGGCCGACCTGTTCGCCTCAGCCGACCAGCGGTGGATGGATTACGCGAAGGAGAAGGGTCTGGTCGAGGGGGAGACCCCGGTGTTCGCCCGCAACCGGCTGGTCGTCATCGTTCCTCGGACCAACCCGGCGCGGATCGGCAAGCTGCAGGATTTGGCACGCCGCGGCACTAAAATGGTGGTGGCGGCCGAGGCGGTCCCGGCCGGGAAGTACACTCGCGAGGCGCTGGCCAAGCTGGCGGGGACCTCGGGCTATCCCGGGGGCTACGAGAAGAAGGTGCTGGCCAACGTGGTGTCGCAGGAGGAGAACGTGAAGAGCGTGGTCAGCAAGGTCCAGCTGGGCGAGGCCGACGCGGGGGTGGTGTACCGCTCCGACGTGACAGCCTCGGTGGCCCGCTACGTCACCGTGCTCGACATCCCCGACGCGGCCAACGTGATCGCCCGGTACCCCATCGGCGTGGTCAAGGCGGCCACCCACGCCGCGGCGGCGAGGCAGTTCATCGAGCTGGTCACCAGCGACGAGGGCCAGCGGGTGCTGCAGCAGCACGGCCTGCTTCCCGCACGGGCGGTGGCCGCGACCCGCTGAGCCGCCTACCGCCACCCGCCGAGTCACGGCAGCTGCCGTCAAACGACGGCCGCCGATCGTCGGAGGCGTCGGCGGCAATCAGCCTGCGTTCTTCCGGGTCCCCGGCGAGCGGGTCTGCCGAGTCTCCGCCGGTCCCTACGTTGGGTCGGCTACCGGCGCCCCGGCCGCCGACCCCTCCCAGCCCCGGATCGAAGGAGCGGACATGCCCCGTGCCCAGCTGCTGGCTCCGCCGCCCTCGACCCGGGGCATGGGCGTGCGCTGATGCCGGCCTCCAGCACGCTGATCATCGGCGCG
The DNA here is from genome assembly GCA_036265635.1 of Gemmatimonadales bacterium. Lineage (GTDB taxonomy): Bacteria > Gemmatimonadota > Gemmatimonadetes > Gemmatimonadales > GWC2-71-9 > CAVVWJ01. The sequence continues at coordinate 2,886 of DATAOR010000278.1, read as the reverse complement.
GGACCGGCCGGCCTGGCCGTCGCGGCCTGCCTCGAGCGCCAGGGGGTGGCCGCCACGATCCTGGAGCAGGGCCGCCAGGTCGCCTCGTCCTGGCGCGGCCACTACGACCGGCTCCATCTCCACACCGACCGGGCCCGCTCCGGCCTCCCCTTCGTCCCGCTGCCGCGCGACTATCCCCGCTATCCCTCGCGGGCCCAGGTGATCGACTACCTCGACTGCTACGCCGGCGCGCTCCGGGCCGGGATCCGGTTCGGCCATCAGGTCACGTCGGCCCGGCCTGACGGCGGCGGGTGGGCGGTCGGCACCCAGGACACGGTCTGCCACGCCGACCACCTCGTGGTCGCCACCGGCTACACCCGCGAGCCCTACGCCCCGGTCTGGCCCGGACAGGATGAGTACCGGGGCGTGCTGCTCCACAGCTCGCGCTACCGCAACGGCCGGCCGTTCCAGGGTCAGCGGGTGCTGGTGATCGGGTTCGGCAACTCGGCCGGGGAGATCGCCATCGACCTGCACGAGCACGGCGCCCGGGTGGACCTGGCGGTGCGGGGCCCGGTGAACGTGATCCCCCGCGAGCTGTTCGGCATTCCCATCCTCGCCATCGGGACCCTGCAGCGCCGGCTGCCGACGCGACTGGCCGACGCGCTCAACCGGCCGCTGCTCCGGGCCGTGGTGGGCGACCTCACCCGGTACGGCCTCCGCCCGTCGCGCGACGGCACCCTGACCCGGATCCGGCGCGACGCCCGGATCCCGCTGATCGACGTCGGCACCATCCGGCTGATCAAGCAGGGGGCGATCGGGGTCCGGCCGGGCATCGAGCGGTTTACCAGGGACGGCGTGGTCTTCACCAACGGGTCCGAGCGGCCCTACGACGCGGTAGTCCTGGGCACCGGCTACCGCCCGCGGGTGAGCGGCTTCCTCCAGGACGCGGCCGCCGCGCTCGACGCCGAAGGGACCCCGGTCGTGAGCGGCGGGGAGAGCCCCGTGCCGGGGCTCTGGTTCTGCGGCTTCCACGTGTCGCCGGTGGGGATGCTGCGCGAGATCGGGCGGGAGGCGAAGGCGATCGGGGAGGCGATCGCCCGGGCGCCCAAGGTGCGGGCAGCGCGCGACTGAATCGGATGCCAGGTCCTGTGCAGCTCCACCTGCATCGAGCCTTGTGGGGATGCCAGATCCGGCACTGCCGCTGTCCGATCCATCATCCGAAGGCTTCGGGAGACGCACCGCTGCTGCCGGCTACCGCACCCGGGTGGCCCGCGACGCGGTGCCGCCGTTCTCCAGCCTCACCTCGAACCCGGTCGCCCGGCCGCCCTTCATCGTGAACGCCACCGCCGTGCCCTGGTCCGGCCAGTACTCGCCCGAGGGCGACCGCCGGGCCCGGGAGAACTCGTCCTCGTCGGCCGGGCTGAGGATGAACTCGCGCCGCTCGTCGGCCGGGCCGTCGGCGTCCCGCCACCGGAGCGTGTCGCCACTCTGGACGATGTCCACCAGAACGCGCCGCCGGGTGACACCGGGCGCATCCATCACGATCCGCAGGTCGTAGCGGCCGAGGTAGGGCGCCGCGTCGGCCGGGGCGCGGAGCAGCGCGACCGGCGGCGGGATCGCCTCGATCGTGAGCGGCACGATCACCCGGCCCCAGCGGAACCGGAGCGTCGTCGCGGCCGGCCGCACCTCGGGGAAGTCGAAGGTCAGCACCTCGACCGGCGGTCCGCTGTCGGGCCGGACCGTGAAGTGGAGGAGGGCATCGCCCGAGTCGGGCGGCGGCAGGTGGAACTTGCGCCACCGGGGATGGAACTCGACCGTCCACTGGTCCGGACGCACCACGGTCCACAGCCCGTACTTGCCCTGCGGCAGCCGGGCGCCGTTCACCCGGACGTCGTGGTCCACCTCCAGCGTGGTCGCCCAGTTGGCGCCCGGCGTCCAGTGCTCGCCCCAGGTGACCACCCCGCCGAACAGGCTGTCCCGGCCCCGCGCCACCGGGCGATAGTACTCGACGGTGATGGTGGTGCCGGCGATCGTCTGGGCGGCGACGGCGTGCTCGCTCAGCCGGCCCTGCGCCCGGCCCGTCCGGCCGATGGCCGTGGCGGCGAGCGCGAGGACCGTTGCCGCGAGGCGGCCGCGCGGGCCGCGGCGGCGCGGGTGCCGGCCGGCGGGCACGCTCAGGCGCCGTAGCGGGCGTCGATCGCCGCGCGGATCTGGTCGAGCGACCGGCCCTTCCGATGGAGCCGGTAGGCCAGGCGCGCCTGGCCCTCGCAGATCTCGCACTCCAGCGCCATCGCCTCCTCGCCCTCGTAGCAGGACAGGAGCGAGCGCAGCTCGCCGCCGTCGGCACAGCCGCACTGGCAGCGGATCCCGTCCAGGATCTCGGGAATGGTGCGGGCCTCCTCGAACGCGTCCGCCGCCCGGGGATGTCCGGCCCGCACTGACTCGGCCGACGGCAGGCGGGAGGCGTCCACGCCGGGGCGTGGGTCGGGATGCGGACCGGTGCGGCCGGCCGGCGAGTCCCGGACCGGATGGTGGGCACAGGAGCGGCGATACGAGGCGTCGGCGATCGGCGCCAGGAGGCCGTCCAGTCCCAGGCCCAGGACGGCGAGCGCGGCCCGGATCGCACCGCCGACCAGCTGCCGGCGGCTGAGGGGAGTAAGCATGCGTCCCTCGGGTATCGGAGGAGCCAATGTAGGGCGCGGGGCGGGGGACCGCTATCCGACCTGCTGGGGCGGCCGGCTCGAGGTCCGACCGGCGGTTCGCTTCGTCTCCCTACGGCCGCGTCGAGGGCGCAGTGACAACGCGGCCATCGGGGCGCAGTGACAACGCGGCCATCAGGGAGCAGTGACACAAGCCGGGGGCAGGCCTCTGCAGCCGCTGCGGCGAACTACGCCTTCTTCCGCCTTC
>DATAOR010000277.1:0-4707 GCA_036265635.1 Gemmatimonadales bacterium | reverse complement strand
GCCTGCCGCGAGCTCGGGCTCGAGACGGTCGCGGTCTATTCCGAGGCCGACCGCGAGTCGCTCCATGTCCGGTTCGCCGACGACGACGTCTGCATCGGGCCGCCGCCCAGCCGCCACAGCTATCTCCGGATCCCCAACCTGATCGCCGCGGCCGAGATCACCGGCGCCGACGCGATCCACCCGGGCTACGGGTTCCTGGCCGAGAACGCCGAGTTCGCGGATACCTGCAAGGCGTCGAACATCACCTTCATCGGTCCCACCGGCGACCAGATCCGCCAGATGGGCGACAAGGCCACCGCCCGGCGGCTGGCCGCCGAGGCCGGGGTGCCGACGGTGCCCGGCTCTCCCGGCACCATCGACGACCCCGACGAGGCCCTGGCCTTCGCCGAGACGATCGGGTTTCCGGTCATCATCAAGGCGACCGCCGGCGGCGGCGGCAAAGGCATGCGGATCGTCCACGAGGCCGAGCAGTTTTCCCAGCTGTTCGGCCTGGCCCAGAACGAGGCGCTGGCGGCGTTCAACAACGGCGCGGTCTACGTCGAGAAGTACCTCCAGCGTCCGCGCCACGTCGAGATCCAGGTGATGGGGGACAACACCGGCCGGGTGGTCCACCTGGGCGAGCGGGACTGTTCGGTCCAGCGGCGGCACCAGAAGCTGATCGAGGAGAGCCCCAGCCCCGCCCTCACCGCGGCGCTGCGGGAACGGATGGGCGCGGCGGCCGTGGCGCTGGCCTCCAACATCGGCTACATCGGGGCCGGCACGCTCGAGTTCCTGCTCGACACCGACGGCTCGTTCTACTTCATGGAGATGAACACCCGGATCCAGGTCGAGCATCCGGTGACCGAGATGGTCACCAGCTTCGACCTGGTGAAGGAGCAGATCCGGGTCGCCGCCGGCGAGCCGATCAGCTTTCAGGGGGACGGCCGGCGGCTCCGGGGTCACGCCATCGAGTGCCGGATCAACGCCGAAGACCCGTACCACAACTTTCAGCCCTGTCCGGGGCTGATCACGGCGTACCACCCGCCGGGGGGGCCCGGCGTCCGGGTGGACACCCATGTCTACGCCGGCTACACGGTGCCGCCGTATTACGACTCGCTGCTCGCCAAGGTCATCGTGCACGGGAACGACCGGGAGGAGGCGCTCACCCGGATGGGCCAGGCGCTGGACAGCTTCATTCTCGAAGGGGTGACCACGACCATTCCGTTCCTGGCCCGGGTCATCCGCCATCCGGACTTCGCCGCCGGCCGGGTGGACACCCGATTCCTCGAGCGCGAGTCCCAACTGCTCCGACCCGAATCATGAAGCTCGAAGTCGCCTTCACGCCGGCCGGGCTCACCGCGGCCGAGGTCCAGGGTCGCACCGCGTTCGTGATCGACATCCTCCGCGCCACCACCACGATCTGTGCCGCGCTGCATCACGGCGCCAAGGCGCTCATCCCGGTGGCGGGCACGGAGGACGCCCTCCGGCTGGCCCAGACCATCGCCAGCGACGACGTCCTGCTGGCCGGCGAGAAGGACTGCAACCGGATACCAGGCTTCCAGCTGGGCAACAGTCCGCTGGAGATGACCGAGCGGGCGGTCCGGGGCAAGACGCTGATCGTCACCACCACCAACGGGACCCGGGCCCTGCTGGCGACCCAGGGCGCGGCGGCGGTCTATCCGGTCTGCGCGGGGAACCTGTCGGCCGCGGCCGAGAAGGCTCGCGAGGTGATCGAGCAGGAGGGCGACCTGCTGATCGTGTGTGCCGGGCGCGGCGGGGCCTTCTCCCTGGATGACGCCTATTGCGCCGGCCGGCTGGCCGCCGCCACGCTGGGCGGCGTCAAGCCGCGCCGAGGGCTCAATGACGCCGCCATCGCCGGCCTGGCGCTGGTCCGGCGATACGGCGACGGCTGGGAGCGCCCCCTCGGTCACAGCCGGGCCGGCCGCGAGCTGATCGAGCTCGGCTTCGGGGACGACGTGCGCGACGCGGCCCGGCTGGACGCCTACCCGGTGCTGGCCCACTTCCACGAACGTCGCATCACGCTCGCCTCCGTCCCGGTATGAGCTCCGATTCCCGCCGCCGGCTGGGGGCCGTCACCGCCCTGGTCGTCGGCCTCTTCGTCGGCCTGACGCTCCTGCCGTTCCCGCTGACCGGCCCGATCGGCCACTCGCTCGGCAATACCTTGTGGGAGTGGCTGGGCGCCGGGGCCCTGGGCATCCCGCTGCTCGGCCTCGGCCTGGCGCTGGCGGGGTTCGAGCGGCTGGGCACGCTGGACATGAAGCGGTCGGCCTTTCTGATCGTCGGGCTCAGCGTCCTGCTGCCGTACCTGGCGGGCGTGATCGGCCATGTCACCGTCTACGACATCGACAACCGGCGGTTGCTGGGCCGGATGGTCGGCGCCATCCCCGGCTTCTTCGCCGTGGGTATTCCCCGCGGGATCGGCCCGGCCGGCGCCATCCTGGCCGGGTTCCTGGCGCTCAGCGCGCTGACCCTGGCCACCTTCGCCTGGCACCCGCTGCAGCGGCTCGAGCGCCAGGCGGCCCCGACGGCGCTCCCGACACCGCCGGAAGGCCGGGCGGAGTCGCGCCGCCGGGCGGTCAAGCCGGAGACCGGTGCGGTCGAGGAGCCACCCGCCGAGCGGGACGAGCCCGGCCGGGGAGCCAGGCTCGAGGGCAAGGGCGACGGCCGGGCCAACGGGAGGCCGGACGCCAAGCCGGACGGCAAGGCCGAGACCGAAGGTAAGTCCAAGGCGAAAGCCAAGCCGGCCAAGAAGCCCGAGATCCGTCCGGCAGGCGCGCGCGAACTGGCGCCGGTCTGGGAGCTCAAGGAGCTGGATCCGCCGCCTGACCGGAAGGAGGACGCCGGCGAGGGCGAGCTCGACGCGCTGCAGGAGCGACTCGAGGAAACGCTGGCGGAGTTCAAGGTCGAAGGCGACGTGGCAGGCCGCACCACCGGCCCGGTGGTGACCCAGTACGGCGTCCGGCTTCGCCCAGGCGTCAAGATGAACCGGCTGGTCAACCTGGCCGACGATCTCGCGCTCAAGATGAGCGCGCGATCGGTCCGGGTGGCGCGGATCCCGGGACGGGACATGGTCGGGGTAGAAGTGCCCAACCCGAAGTCCCGAGTGGTACTGCTGCGGGAGCTGCTGGAGGACGAGCTGTGGAACAGCGAGGAGCGGCTTCTCCCCGTGGCACTGGGGCTCGATCTGGAGGGCCGGCCCGTCATCGCCGACCTGGCCAAGATGCCGCACCTGCTGATCGCCGGCGCGACCGGGACGGGCAAGTCGGTCGGGATCAACGCCATCATCACTTCGCTGATCTACCAATACCAGCACAAGGAAGACCTGCGGCTGCTGATGATCGACCCGAAGATGGTCGAGCTCTCGATGTACAAGGACCTGCCGCATCTCCGGCATCCGGTGGTGACGAACAACAAGGAAGCGGCGCGTGCGCTCAAGTGGGCGGTGAACGAGATGGAGCGGCGCTACGCGCTGCTCGAGGCCAACGGCGCGCGGAACATGGTCGACTTCAACCGGAAGGTGCGGGAGGGTAAACCCCTCAAGCACCCGTCGGCACGGCGCGTCACCCTGACCGACATCGCGGCCGAACCGTCGGACACGCCGCCCCCGGCGCCTGAGGCAGAGAGCTACACCGAGGGCAAGCTTCCGCTCATCGTCATCGTGGTGGACGAGCTGGCCGACCTGATGATGACGGTCCAGGCGGAGGTCGAGACGCCGCTGGCCCGGCTGGCGCAGAAGGCCCGCGCGGTGGGCCTGCACCTGATCCTGGCCACCCAGCGCCCCTCGGTGAACGTGATCACCGGTCTGATCAAGGCCAACTTTCCCAGCCGGATCGCCTTCCGGGTGGCATCCAAGGTGGATAGCCGGACCATCCTCGACCAGAACGGGGCCGAGGCGCTCCTGGGCAAGGGCGACATGCTGTTCCTCGAGCCGGGCAAGAGCGAGCCGATGCGGCTGCAAGGCGCCTTCATCGCCACCGAAGAGAGCGAGAAGATCATGGACCGCTACCGGGTCTGGAAGGCGGAGCGGGACAAGATCGGGCTGGTCGAGGCGGCCGAATCGAACATCCTGGACGAAGTGCCGGACGCCGAAGACGGGGAAAGCGGCGGGGAAGGCGGGGCGGAGCAGGGCGAGCGGGACCCGGCCTTCAAGGAGGCGGCGATCGCCTGTGTCCAGCACCAGGGCGGCTCGACCTCGCTGCTGCAGCGCAAGCTGGGCATCGGCTACGGCCGGGCCGCCCGGATCATGGATCAGCTGGAGGAGGCCGGGATCCTGGGGCCCGCCAACGGGAGCAAGCCACGGGATGTGCGGATCGGGATCGACCAGGTAGACGAGTACTGCGGCTAGCCGCGTCGAGGTGCACGATCGCCGCGACCCACCGGTCTGCGATTCCCACCCGTGTCGAAGTCTCGGCACGCACGTCAGGTAGTGCCCTCCGGGCCTGAGCCTCAGCGGCAATTTGTCGCCCCCGCTGCCGCCGAAATGATCTCGCCGCCCTCGGCTCGATCCGCTAGCATCGTCGCATGCCGAGCCCTCGCCTGCCGATTCCCGTGTCCCAGTGGACCGATGCCCGCCACCGCCGCGGACTCTGGGGTGAGCGCATGGCCATGGCGTTTCTGGTCCGCCGCGGGTGGTGCATCGAAGCGCACCGATTCCGGCTGGGGCACCACGACGTCGACCTGGTGATCCGCCGGGGACGGCTGGTCGCC
>DATAOR010000276.1:0-14799 GCA_036265635.1 Gemmatimonadales bacterium | reverse complement strand
TGACGGAGCGCCGGGCCCTGGGCGAGGACGACACATTGCTGGTGCTGGACCGACCCTGATGTTCACCGGCCTGGTCAGCGCTGTAGGACGTGTCTCGGGCCGCTCGGCGACCGAGGCCGGGCTCGAGCTGTCGATCGCGGCGCCTTATTCAGATCTGGTCCCTGGTGAGAGCGTGGCGGTGGACGGAGCCTGTCTCACGGTCCAGTCGGAGGCCGGAGCTGAGTTCACAGTTCACGTCATAAGTACAACACTAAGTAGAACGGAATTCAATAGTTATAGCGTTGGCAGGAGAGTTAATCTAGAGCGCGCGCTTCAGGCCGGCGACCGCTTGGGCGGCCACTTGGTGCAGGGGCACGTGGACGGCGTCGGCACCATCCTCCAGGTCAGCCAGCAGGAGGATGCCCGAGTGATCGACATCGAAGTCCCAGCCCCGGTGGCCCGGGTCACGGTGGCGTTGGGGTCGATCACGGTGGACGGGGTCAGTCTCACCGTCAACGCCGTGCCCCGCCCGGGCGTCGTCCAGGTCTCGCTGATCCCGTTTACCTTACAGCACACCACGTTGGGCGAGCGCCGGCCAGGGGACCGGGTGCATCTCGAAGCGGACGCCATCGGCAAGTACGTCGCCGAGCTGCTCCGCGCCCGCGGGGATCTGGGGGCGCCATGACCACCTTCGGCACCATCGAGCAGGCGATCGACGATCTGCGGAACGGCAAGATCATCATCGTGGCCGACGACGAGGATCGCGAGAACGAGGGCGACCTGGTCTGCGCCGCCGAGCTCGCCACCCCCGAGATGATCAATTTCATGACGCTCCACGGCCGCGGCCTCATCTGCCTGGCCCTGACCGGCGAGCGCTGCGATCAGCTTGGTCTCCCCCAGATGGCGGAGCGCAACACCGAGGAGCTGTCCACCGCGTTCACCGTGAGCATCGACGCCGAGCGCCGGTTCGGGGTGACCACCGGCATCTCCGCCAGCGACCGCGCCACCACGATCCACGTCGCCATCAACCCCGCCACCGTCCCGTCGGACCTTCGCCGGCCGGGCCACATCTTTCCCCTGCGTGCCCGGCCGGGCGGCGTCCTCCAGCGGGTGGGCCAGACCGAGGCCAGCGTGGACCTGGCGCGGCTGGCCGGTCTGGTCCCGGCCGGAGTGATCTGCGAGATCCTCAACCCGGACGGCTCGATGGCCCGCCGGCCCGAACTCCAGGTGATGGCTCGCGAGCACAGCCTCACCTTCGTCACCGTGGCCCAGCTGGTGGCCTACCGGCTCGGCACCGAGCAGCTGGTCCACCGGGTGGCCGAAGCGAGGATCCCGACCGACTTCGGCGAGTTCCGCATCATCGGGTATCAGAACGACGTCGACCAGGCTGAGCACGTGGCCCTGGTGTACGGCGAGGTGGCGGGGCAGCCCGATGTGCTGGTCCGCATGCACTCGAAGTGCCTCACCGGCGACGTGTTCGGCTCCCAGCGGTGCGACTGCGGTCCCCAGCTCCACCGGGCCATGGAGATGGTGGCAGAGGCCGGGCGCGGCGCGATCGTCTATCTCGACCAGGAAGGGCGCGGGATCGGCCTGCTCAACAAGCTGCGCGCCTATGCCCTGCAGGACGCCGGCGCCGACACGGTGCAGGCGAACGAGCGGCTGGGCTTCGCCCCGGACTTGCGCAACTATGGTATCGGGGCCCAGATCCTGCGCGACCTGGGACTCTCCTCCATCCGGGTGATGACCAACAACCCGCGCAAGCTGGTCGGGCTCGAGGGCTACGGCCTGCAGATCGTCGAGCGGGTGCCGCTGGTGACCGATCCCAATCGGGAGAATCGCGGCTACCTCCAGGTCAAGCGCGACAAGCTCGGCCACCTGCTCGCGCACTGAAGGTGCCCGATCTCGCCTTCCGCCTCCGCCCCGTCGGGCGCGTGGCGATTCTCGTCAGCCGCTACAATGAGCTGATCACCGCGCGCCTGCTCGAGGGCGCGCTTCGCTGCTGCCGGGAGGCCGGCGTGGCCCGGGAGGACATCGACGTGGTCTGGGTGCCGGGTGCCTTCGAGCTGCCCGCGGCCGCCGCGGCCGCCGCGGGGACGGCCCGCTACGCCTGCCTCATCGCGCTCGGCGCCGTCATCCGGGGCGATACGCCGCACTTCGAGTACGTCGCCGGCGAGGCGGCCCGTGGCCTCAATGCCGTGGCCGTCACCCATGCCCTCCCGGTCGGATTCGGCGTGCTCACGGTGGACACCATGGAGCAGGCGGTCGAGCGGGCCGGGGGCAGCGCCGGCAACAAGGGGCACGAGGCCGCCGCCGCGGCGCTCCAGACCGCTGATGTGGTGGCCCAGCTTCGAGCGCTCGATGCTTAGGGCCGAGACCAAGAGCCGGGCGCGCGCCCTCCAGCTGCTGTACGCCTGGGAGCTGCTCGGTGCGCCCCCGATGCCGGCGGTGGCGAGCGGGCTGTCGCGTCTCACCGGCCCTGAGCCGCGGATTCTGGACCGGGCCGAAGAGCTGGCCCAGGGCGTGATCGACGCGCTCGGCGAGCTCGATGCCGCGGCCGCGCGCGCCAGCGACAACTGGCGGCTCAACCGGATGGCGGTGATCGACCGCAACATCCTCCGGCTCGGCATCCTGGAGCTGCGCCGGGGCGAGGTGCCGCCCAAGGTGGCCATCGACGAGGCGGTCCGGCTGGCCCACTGGTTCGGCGGCGCCCGGGCTCCGGGTTTCGTCAACGGGGTGCTCGACGGGATTGCCCGGGCGCTCGGCCGTCTGTGAACATCCTGGTCGTCAACTGGCAGGACCGGGAGAACCCGCACGCCGGCGGGGCCGAGATCCACCTGTTCGAGATCTTCGGTCGGCTGGCGGCCCGCGGGCACCGGGTCCGGCTGGTCTGTTCCGGCTGGCCGGGCGCGCCGGCCCGGGCCACGCTCGACGGGATCGCGGTCGAGCGAACCGGTGGACGGTCGAGCTTCGCGCTGCGTGGGCGAGGAGCGGTTCGGCGGGCCCTCGCGGCGGAGCGGGCCGACGTGGTGGTCGAGGACATCAACAAGCTGCCGCTGTTTCTCGCCCGGGTGACCGATCGCCCGTTCTGCGCCGTGGTCCCCCACCTGTTCGGCGGGACGGCGTTCGAGGAGGCGTCGTGGCCCGCGGCGGCCGTGGTCTGGACCGCGGAGCGACCCTTGGCCCTCGCCTATCGACGGGCCTGGTTCCATGCCATCAGCGAGAGCACCAGGGACGACTTGGTGGCCCGCGGGGTCGCGCGCGAGCGGGTCCGGGTGATTCATCCGGGGGTGGACACCGCGCGGTACCTGCCCGACCCCGCGGGTACCCGGACCACGGCGCCGAGCTTCTTGTACGTCGGACGGCTGAAGCGTTATAAAGGGATAGCGCTCGGGTTGCGGGCCCTGGCGCTCGCGCGAGAGCGGCGACCCGACCTGTCGCTCGACATCGCCGGCACCGGCGACTACCGGGCCGAGCTCGAGCGGATCAGCCGGTCGCTCGGTCTGGCCGATGCGGTGCGGTTCCGGGGCTTCGTCACCGAGGCCGAGAAGATCAGGCTGCTCCGGGGGACGTGGGCCAATCTGTTTCCATCCCCCAAGGAGGGGTGGGGCATCACCATCATCGAGGCGGCCGCGTGCGGCACGCCGTCGATCGCCTCTGACAGCCCCGGCCTCCGCGATTCGGTGCGCCACGGCGAGACCGGCTACCTGGTGACCCACGGGGACGTCGCGGCGCTGGCCGGGCGGATGCTGGAGCTGGCGTCGGACCCGGGTCTGGTCGACCGGCTGGGAGCGGCGGGCCGCCGGCTCGCCGAGACACTGACATGGGACCGCACCGCCGATCTGACGGCACGACATCTCGAGGACATCATCGCCGGCTCCGGCGCGGCCTGAGCCAGGGAGGCATGGCCATGCAGACCACGATCACCGCCCGCCATTGCGAGATCAACGACGCCCTGCGCGAGCGCGCCCGCACCGTGGTGGAGCGCCTCGGCACGCTGGCCCACCGGCCGGTGGAGTGTGCGGTCGTGTTCGACACCGACGGCGGGCTCGCCATCGCGGAGCTGCGGCTGCACCCGGCCCGGGGCGAGCTGCTGGTCGCGCGGGGTGAAGCGGACGATCATCGCACGGCGCTCGATCGGGCCGAGGAGAAGCTCCGCCGGCAGCTCGACAAGGACCGGGCCAACCCCCGCGCCCGCCGCTCGCGGGACACCCAGCCCAAGCTCGGCTGATGCTCCGGCTCCGGGACTTCGTCTCCCGCCGCGGGGACCCGCTTCAGCTCGAGGCCTTGACCGGCGACCTCGGCCTGGACCGGCAGATGCCCGAGGCGGAGGTCGCGAGCCCCGGGCTGGCCCTGGCCGGCTACACCGGCCGGTTCGCCCCCAACCGGATCCACGTGTTCGGCGAGACCGAGATCACCTACCTCAACTCGCTCACCCCGGAAGCCCGGCAGCGGACCCTCAACAACTTCTTCGGGTTCGATCTGCCTTGCATCTTCGTGACCAAGGGCCAGGAGGTGCCGGCCGAGCTGATGGAGCTGGCCCGTGCCCGCAGCGTGCCGGTGTTCCGCTCCAAGCTCAAGACGGCGGAATTCTACCGGCGGATCAAGCCGATCGTGGAGGAGTCGTTCGCGCCCCGGACCACCCTGCACGGCTCGCTGGCGGACGTGTACGGGGTCGGCCTCCTGTTCATCGGCCGCTCGGGCATCGGCAAGAGCGAGTGCGTGCTCGACCTGGTCGAGCGGGGCCACCGGCTGGTGGCCGACGACGTGGTCCAGGTGACCCGTCGAGGCAACGACGTCCTGATCGGCCGGGGCCACGAGCTGGCGGCGCATCATATGGAAATCCGCGGCATCGGGCTGATCGACATCCCGGCTCTGTTCGGGGTCCGGGCGGTGCGGCAGCAGAAGCGGATCGAGGTGGTGGTGCAGCTGGAGGACTGGGAGACCGCCAAGGATACCGACCGCACCGGGCTGGCCCGGGAAGAGACCCTGATCCTCGACGTGCCGGTCCCCCGGGTGGTGGTGCCGCTCAACCCGGGCAAGAACATCACGGTCATCTCCGAGGTCGTCGCCATGATGCACCTGCTGCGCTACTCGGGCGTGGACGTAGCGGCGGCGTTCAATGCCCGGCTGATCAAGCGGATGAAGGAGCAGCGGGGCGTACGGGAGTATCTCCAGGAAGACTATGAGTGAGGAGTTGCGCGGGGTGGTGGTCTGCCACGGCCGGCTGGCGGGAGCCCTGGTCGAGGCCACCGAACAGATCAGCGGGGTCGCCGGCGCGCTGACGCCGGTGACCAACACCGGATGCGACCGCGGCGCGCTGGAGATCCGGGTGGCCGAGGCGGTCGGCGCGGGGCCCGCCGTGGTCTTCGTGGACCTCTCGAGCGGCTCCTGTCTCTTCGCGGTGCTCAACCGGCTCCGGGCCAATGCCGCCGCCAAGGTGGTCACCGGCGTCAACCTGGCCATGCTGGTGGACTTCGTATTCCACCGGTCGCTGCCGCTGGCGGAGGCGGCGGCCCGAGCGGCCGCGGCCGGCGGCAAGGCGATCCGGGTTCCCTGATGCCGATCGTGCTCTGCCGGGTCGACGACCGGCTGGTCCACGGCCAGGTCGTGCTCGGATGGGGACGCCCGTTGGGGGTGGAGTTCATCGCGCTGGTGGACGACGGCGTGGCCGGCAGCACCTGGGAGCAGGATCTCTACCGGATGGCGGTGCCCCCGGAGATCGACCTGGGCTTCGCCCGGGTAACCGACGCGGCCCCGCAGCTGGCCGGATGGCAGGCGGGCGAACGGAGAACCATGGTCCTCACCGGCGACATCGACACCATGGCGGCACTGCACCGGGCCGACCCGGCCGCGATGCACCGGATCAATCTCGGCGGCATCCACCACCGGCCCGGGCGGCGGGAGCGGCTGCCGTACCTCTATCTCACCGACGAGGAGCTTCGCTCGCTGACCGAGCTGGAAGCGGCCGGCGCCGACGTGACGGCTCAGGATCTCCCGACCTCGGCCGCGGTCCGGCTCCGCACGCTGGGATGAGCGAGCTGATCTTGTGGGGCTGGCTCGGCCTGCTCGTGTGGGGCACCCTCACCGCGCTCGATCTGGTCAGTGTGCCGCAGGCGATGCTGTCGCGGCCCCTGGTCGCGGGGGTGGTGGGCGGCTGGATCGCAGGCGATCTGGAGGCCGGGGCCCGGATCGGGGCGGTGATGGAGCTGTTCGCCCTCGACGTGCTCCCGATCGGTGCCGTGCGGTACCCCGACTACGGGCCGGCCACCGTCGTGGCGGTCGCGCTCGGTGCCGGCGCGCCGTGGGAGCTGGGCCTGGGCCTGAGCGTGGGGCTCGGCCTGGTGCTCGCCGCGCTGGGCGGCTGGAGCCTCCAGCTGGTGCGCCGACTCAACGCCCGGGCCATCCAGCGCCATGCCGCGGCCCTCGCCGCGGGGGAGAGCGGGGCGATCCGCTGGCTCCAGTACGGCGGGCTGGCCCGCGACGCGGCCCGTGGAGTGGTCCTCACGGCGGGCGGTCTGGCGATCGCCTGGGTGCTGGCCCGCTGGCTGCCGGCCGACCGCCCGACCGCCGTCGGCCTGACCCTGATCGCCGTCGGCAGCGGACTCGCGGCGGCCGCCAACGGCGCGGTCCGGAGCGCGGGCCGGGGCGCCCGGCTTCGGTGGCTCATCGCCGGCGCCGCGGCGGGCACCCTCCTGGCGGCGCTCCGGTGACCGGTCGCTGGCGCGCGCTGGCTCGCCTCCTGGCCGTGCAGGGCACCTGGAATTACGAGCGCATGCTGGGCGTGGGGATGGGTTACGCCGCCGAGCCGCTGCTGGAGGACCTCAAGACCGTGGACCCGGTCCGTCACGGCGAGGCGGTGGTGCGGTCGGCCGAGTTCTTCAACTGCAACCCGTACCTGGCGGGCCTGGCGTTGGGCGCCACGGTCCGGGCCGAGTACGAGGACGTGCCCGGGAGCCAGATCGCTCGCCTGCGGACGGCGCTCTGCAGTCCCTTGGGCGCGCTGGGCGACGACCTCTTCTGGGCCGGGCTGGTGCCCACCCTGGTGGGCCTGGCATTGGTGGCCGTGGTGCTGGGCGCCGGCTGGTGGGCGGTCGCCGGTCTGCTGCTGGGCTACAACCTGGTCCGCCTGGCGACCGCCGTATGGGCCCTGCGAACCGGACTCGATGCCGGGATGCGGGTCGGGGCTGCCATCGCCAGCTCCTGGATTCCGGGCGCCGTCGCCCGGATCGGGCCGGTGGCCGGGGCCAGCATCGGGCTGGCGGTGCCCCTGGTGGCCAGCTGGTATCTCCGCGGATTCGGCTGGGGCGGAGGGTCGGGCGCGCTGGCCGTGGCGGCGGCCGGACTGGCCATGTCGCGCTGGTTCGGGCCCACGCTCACCAGCGTCCGGTTCGGCTTGCTGGCGATGGCTCTGCTCCTCCTGTTCCGGTCGGTCGGCCTGTGATCGAGCGCGAGGCCACCATCGTGAACCAGGAAGGGCTTCACGCCCGCCCCGCCGCGCAGATCGTGCGGCTGGCGAGCTCGTTCAGCTCGGAGATCGAGCTGGTCAAGGACGGCATGGACGTCAACGGGAAGAGCATCATGGGCGTAATGATGCTGGCCGCGGAGTGCGGCAGCTCGATCCTCATCCGGGCGGAGGGGCCCGACGCGGAGCAGGCGGTGCAGGCCCTGGCCGATCTGGTCGCGGGCGGGTTCGGAGAGCCGTGAGATGACCCGTGCGCTCCGCGGCATCGGGGTCTCGCCCGGCGTGGCCTGCGCCCCGGCATTCATTGTCCGGCTGGACTTCCCCGAGGTTCCCGACCGCACCGTCCGGCCCGACGGCGTCGAGGCCGAGGTCAAGCGGCTGCACGAGGCGGTGGACTACGTCGTGGGCTACCTGCGCGAACTGGGCCAGCGGGTGCTCCAGCGCGCCGGCCCCGAGGAGTCGCGGATCTTCGACGCCCAGATCCTGATGGCGCAGGACCGGGACTTCCTCGCCTCGGTCGAGACCCTGATCCGGAACAACTACCTCAGCGCCGAGACCGCTTACGAGTTCAAGGCGCTGGAATACCGCAATCTGTTCTCCAGCGCCGCCATGCTGCGGGAGCGCCTGGCCGATCTCAACGCCATTCAGCTCCGAATGCTCACCCGCCTGTTGGGGGGCAAGGGCCACGAGCTCTGGTCGATGCCCAGCGACGAACAGGTGATCGTCGTCGCCCACGAGCTGTCTCCCGGGCTCACCGTCCAGCTCGACCGGGAGCACGTCGTCGGCTTGATCAGCGAGGAGGGCACCCGGACGGCGCACGCCGCCATTCTGGCCCACTCGCTGGGCATCCCCGCGGTCATGGGCGCCGCCGGCGCGTTGGCGTCGATCCCGCCGGGCATGATGGTCCTGCTGGACGGCCAGGCGGGCACCATCGTGCTGGACCCGACCCGCGACGAGCTGGAGGAGGCCAAGACCCAGATCAGCCGCCGCCACCGGCTCGAGCTCCAGCTCGAGAGCGTGGTGGACGCGCCGGCCATCACCCCCGGCGGCCAGCCGGTCATCCTGATGGGCAACGTCGACCTGCCCGAGGAGATCGAGCACGCGGTCCGGGTCGGCGCCCAGGGCGTCGGGCTGCTGCGGACCGAGTTTCTCCTGACCGGCCGGACCGCGCTCCCCACCGAGAACGAGCAAGCCGACTACTTCCGTCGGGTGGCCACCGCCTTCCGCGGGTACCCCGTGATCATCCGGTCGTACGACCTGGGAGGCGACAAGTTCCCCGCAGCGTTCAAGGCGCCGCTCGAGGCCAACCCGTTCCTCGGCTGGCGCTCGATCCGAGTGTGCCTCGACGAGCCCGAGGTCTTCCGGCCCCAGATCCGCGCCATCCTCCGGGCGGCGCTGGATCGCGACGTCCAGCTGATGTTGCCGCTGGTCACCCTGGTCGAGGAAGTCGAACTGACCCGGGCCATCGTCTTCGAGGAGGCCGAGGCCCTCAGGCGCGCCGGCGTGCCGGCGGCGGAGTCGGTGCCGATCGGCGTCATGATCGAGACGCCCGCGGCCGCGCTGATCGCGGACCGTCTGGCCGAGGTGAGCGCGTTCTTCAGCATCGGCACCAACGACCTGACCCAGTACACCCTGGCCGTCGACCGGGGGAACGCCCGGCTGGCCGACCGCTTCACCTCCTACCACCCCTCGGTGATCCGTCTGCTGCACCAGGTGCTTCAGGTGGGGCGCTCGGCGGGCATTCCGGTCAGCGTCTGCGGCGAGATGGCGTCGGACCCCCTGAGCGCGGTCCTGCTGCTCGGGCTGGGCTACGATCGGCTGAGCATCTCGCCCCCGGGGCTGCCGCTGGTGAAGTGGGTGGTCCGGACCGTGCCCGAAGCGGCCGCGGCGCGGGCGGCAGAGTCGGCCCTGGCGGCCGCCAGCGCCGACGAGGTCACCGAATCCCTCCGGAGCGTGGTCGGCGAGTACCTCGACGTTCGCCTGCTCGACCCCCACGCGGCGTTGCCCGTGCGCGGGCGGGTGGCTACCTTGCGTCCCGGACAGACGCTGACCTAAGCGTTCCATCCGCTCGCTGCGCGAGCTCACCGAGGGACCTGGGCACCCGGACCGGCGGCCGCGCTTGCGCCGCGGTCCGGGCGCGCGGGATCCCTCGCTTCGCGCGGATGGGCCGAAGCCGACCACTTTCAACGACGGGATCGCCCGAGATGGCCCCTTCCAAGCGCCACGTCTTCACTTCCGAATCGGTGACCGAAGGTCATCCGGACAAGGTCGCGGATCAGATCTCCGACGCGGTGCTCGACGCCATCCTGTCGCGCGACCCGGCGGGCCGGGTGGCCTGCGAGACCCTGGTGACCACCGGCATGGCGGTGGTGGCCGGCGAGATCACCACCAAGACCTACGTCCACATTCCCGACCTGGTGCGGGAGACGGTGGAGCGGATCGGCTACACCGATGCCACCTACGGGATGGACGGCCGGACCTGCGCGGTGCTGACCTCCATCGACCGCCAGTCGCCCGATATCGCCATGGGGGTGGACGCCGACCAGGCCAAGGCGCAGGGCGCCGGCGACCAGGGGATGATGTTCGGCTACGCCACCGCCGAGACCCGCGAGCGGATGCCGCTGCCGATCATGCTGGCGCATCGGATCGCCGAGCGGCTGGCCGCAGTACGGAAGGGGCTCGACGGGCTCGAGCCGCTGGAGTGGCTCCGGCCCGATGGGAAATCGCAGGTCTCGGTCGAGTACGAGGACGATCGTCCGGTCGCGGTGCGCACCGTGGTGGTATCGACCCAGCACGCCGAGCGGTTCGGCCGCCGGCAGCTGTCGCAGTCGACCATTCGCGAAGGGGTGATCGAGCAGGTCATCAAGCCGGTGCTCGAGAAGGCTGGACTGGAAGCCGGCCGGACCAAGTTCCTGATCAACCCGACTGGCCGGTTCGTGATCGGCGGCCCGCACGGTGATGCCGGCCTCACCGGCCGGAAGATCATCGTGGATACCTACGGCGGGATGGCCCGACACGGCGGGGGCGCCTTCAGCGGAAAGGATCCGTCGAAGGTGGACCGCTCGGCCGCCTATGCCACGCGGTGGGTGGCCAAGAACATCGTCGACGCCAAGCTGGCCCGGCGCTGCGAGGTGCAGATCGCCTACGCCATCGGGGTGGCGCGGCCCGTGTCCATCATGGTGCAGACCTTCGGCACCGGCGCCCTGCCGGACATCACCCTGGAGCGGATCGTGGGTGAAGTGTTCGACCTCACGCCGCGGGGCATCATTGACGCTCTCAAGCTGAAGCGGCCAATTTACAGCAAGACGGCCGCCTACGGACACTTCGGCCGACGTCCCGCGTCCGGCATCTACCAGGACAACGGCAAGCAGCAGAAGGTCGACTTTTTCACCTGGGAACAGACCGACCGCGTGAAGGACCTGCTGTCGGCTGCCCGTTGATCCGGACCCCCGAGGACTCGATGACCGCCTCCGCTACGATCGCCCAGTACGACGTCAAGGACCTGCGCCTGGCCGACGAAGGCAAGCGCCGCACCGAGTGGGCCGAGCGCTCCATGCCGGTGCTGCGCCAGCTCCGGGCCCGGTTCGCCGCCGAGCAGCCGCTCAAGGGCCTCAAGCTGTCCGCCTGCCTGCACGTCACCACCGAGACGGCCAACCTGATGGTCACCCTGCGGGCCGCCGGCGCGGACATCGCCCTCTGCGCCTCCAATCCGCTGTCGACCCAGGACGACGTGGCGGCTCACCTGGTGCGCGACCACGGGGTCCACGTCTACGCCATCAAGGGCGAGGACCACGAGACCTACTACGGGCACATCGCCAGCGCCCTCGCGTTCGGGCCCGACATGACCCAGGACGACGGCGCCGACCTGGTGGGCTCGCTCCACATGATCGCGCTCGATCGGCTCGACGACCTGGCGCCGCCGATCCGCGGCTGGGTCGAGGCCCTGAGTCCCGAGGAGCGGCGGGCCCTGGTGTCCCGCGTCCGGGGCTCGACCGAGGAGACCACCACCGGCGTCATCCGGCTCAAGGCGATGGCCAAGGAGGGGATCCTGCAGTTCCCCATCGTGGCGGTCAACGACTCGAGCACCAAGCACATGTTCGACAACCGCTACGGTACCGGCCAGAGCACGCTCGACGGCATCGTCCGGGCCACCAACCTGCTGCTGGCAGGCAGCACCGTCGTGGTGGCGGGCTACGGCTGGTGCGGCCGGGGCGTCGCCAGCCGGGCGCGCGGGGCGGGGGCCCACGTGATCGTGACCGAAGTCGACCCGCTCCCCGCGCTGGAGGCGCGGATGGACGGGTTCCAGGTCATGCCGATGGCCGACGCCGCCCCGCTGGGCGACCTGTTCGTCACCCTGACGGGCAACCTGCACGTCATCCGGCCCGAGCATTTCAGCCGGATGAAGGACGGCGCCATCGTCGCCAACTCGGGCCACTTCAACGTGGAGCTCGACCTCGACGGCCTGACCCGGATCAGCGGGGACAAGCGCGAGGTCCGCCACATGGTCGACGAGTACGTGGTCAAGGGCAAGCGGATCATGGTCCTGGGCGAAGGCCGGCTGATCAATCTCGCGGCGGCCGAGGGCCACCCTGCCAGCGTGATGGACATGTCCTTCGCCAATCAGGCCCTGGCCGCCGAGGTCATCGCGAAAGAGTGGAAGACGCTGGCCAAGGCGGTGCACCGGCTGCCGGTGTCGGTCGACCAGGAGATCGCCCGGCTCAAGCTCCAGAGCATGGGGATCGCGATCGACAGCCTCACCCCCGAGCAGGTGGAGTACCTCGCCAGCTGGGACGCGGGGACCTGAGCCGGCTCGCTCCGGCCGGCCGGCCGAGCCCGGCCAGGCGATCCGGATACGGCGGCTCCCCCGACGGGGGCCGCCGTCGTCGTTCGGTACCGTCCCTCCCGCGCCCCTGTGCCCGCCGGCCGCGGCGGCAGTAACTTTCGGGCATGATCGAGGTCACCGTGGCGCACCTGGGGCTCGACCGAACCACCAACACGCCGGTGGTCATTCTCCGCGAGAAGGACGGCACCCGGGTCTTGCCGATCTGGATTGGCCCCGCCGAGGCGAGCGCCATCGCGATGGAGCTGCAGGGGATGAAGGCCCAGCGCCCGCTGACCCACGACCTGCTCAAGCAGATCCTGGTGGGGCTGGGCGGCGATCTGCGGCGGGTGGTCATCAGCGCGGTCAAGGAAAACACCTACTTTGCCGAGCTGCTCATCCGGCGCGACGACCACGTGTTCCAGGTGGATGCCCGCCCGTCCGACAGCATCGCCCTCGCGCTGCGGATGCGGGCGCCGATCTTCACCAGCGACCAGCTGCTCGATCAGAGCGGCGTCGAGGCGGACGACCCCACGCCCAACCCTTCGCTCGAGGCCGACAAGCTCAAGGAGTATCTCGAGCGGATGGACCCGCAGGATTTCGGCAAGTTCAATCCGTAGGTGACGGCGTTGCGTCGCCTCTTCGGTGCCGGCGCGGCCGGCCTGGCCGCCGTGCTCGCCGCCACCCCATTCGCCCCGGCGGCCCAGGCCCAGGTCGTGGCGCGGGGCCAGGTGGTGGTGCCGCATGGCCGCGATTCGACCCCGCTGCCCCGCGCTCGCGTCCTGCTCCACCGGGTCGGCCGGAACGCGCAGGGCCCGGTCGATTCCGCCGTGGCCGATGGCGCCGCGCGGTTCCGCTTCCGCTACCGGGCCGACACCGCCGCGGTGTTTCTGCTGAGCACACGTTACGGCGGGATCGAGTACTTCTCGGCTCCGCTCCCCACCAATCCGGACCGCCCGGACACCGCCGTTCGGCTGGTGGCGTACGACACGTCCAGCACCACGGCGATCGCGGTCGAGGCCCGGCACATCGTCGTCCCGCGCGCCGGGTCGGACGGCAGCCGGGCGGTGCTCGATCTCATCGTGCTGCGGAACGACGGCCAGCTGGCGCGAGTCGCGCCCGACTCGCTCCACCCCACCTGGTCGATGCGCCTGCCGGCCGGGGCGGGCGAGATGCAGGTCGGGGAGAGCGACCTGTCCCCCGATGCCGTCGTCCGTATCGCCGACACCGTCAAGGTCTTCGCGCCGCTCGCCCCGGGACAGAAGCAGCTGACGCTGGAGTACGCCGTGGCTCCGCTCCGGGGCCGGCTGGAGTTTCCGGCCGGCATGGGGGTCACGCCGGTGAACCTGCTGGTCGAGGAGCGCGATGCCAGGGTGTCCGGAGGCACCCTGGCGCTGGCCGACAGCCAGGTGATCGAGGGTCGGAGCTTCCGCCGCTATACCGGGCAGGTCCCCGCGGGGGGGAGCATCGCGGTCACCTTGGGCACCAGCGGAGCATCCGCGGCGCGGCCCGCGCTCGCCGTCCTGGTCGCGCTGGTGGCGGTGATCCTGGCGATCGCCGCCGCCGTGGTGGTCCGCCGTGCCCGGGTTCCCGCGGGGGCCGCCGCGCCGCCGCGCCTGCTCGACGCGATCGCCGCCCTCGACGCCCGCTATCTCGAGCGCCAGCGGGACACCCCGCCCGAGGAGTGGGCGAGCTACCTCGCCCGGCGCCTGGAGCTCAAGGCCCAGCTCGAGCGCGCTCTTGCGGCGCGCCGGGCGGGTCCCTACGTTTGACCCCGTTCGACATTCGAAGTCCGCGAACGGGGACGCTCGGAAACCGGTGCAATACCGGTGCGGCCCCGCCACTGTAACGGGCACGACCTCTTTGAGGTCGCCTGTCGCTCACGACGCCACTGGGCAACCGGGAAGGCGAGCGACGGCCCGAAGCCAGGAGACCTCTCCGTTCGCGCCACCAGCTACACCCTCGGGGGAGGGTGGGTGGCGTGTCGATGGCATCCGCCGTCGTGCATCGCCCGTCCCGGCCCCCAGGACGGGCGTTCCTCATTCGGTCACTCCGCCGTTCTCGCTCTCGCCGGCCGCGCTGCGGCCTCGCCACCCACGTCGTCCTGGTGGCGGGGACGCTCGCCCTGATCGTCGCGGCATGCCGGTCGTCGCCCCTCCGCGGCGACCGCCGGGTGGTGGATGACGCCGGCGATACGGTCACCGTCGCGTCGCCCGCACGCCGAATCGTCTCGCTGATCCCGGCCACCACGGAGCTCCTCTTCGCCCAGGGTGCCGGTCCTGCGGTCGTGGGCCGGACCACCTGGTGCGATTATCCGGCCGCCGCCGCCGCAGTGCCCAACCTGGGCGACGGCATCGCGCCCAACCTCGAAGCGATCCTCGCCACCCGCCCCGACCTGGTGCTGCTCTACAACTCGGCCCAGAACGCCGGCGTGGCCGAGCGCCTGCGCCGGCTGGGCATCGCCGCCCTCCGCCTCAATACCGACAAGTTGGCCGATGTGGACCGGGTGGGCCGGCTGCTGGGGGGCCTGAGCGGTCAC
>DATAOR010000275.1:0-7085 GCA_036265635.1 Gemmatimonadales bacterium | reverse complement strand
TCGTTGCCGTTGAGCTCGAACGAGTTGCCGTTGAACTTGACCGGCTTGGTCACGGTGACCGCCGCCTTGGCGGTGGCCTTGACGAAGCTCAGCCGGGCCAGGGTGGCCACCGAGTTGCGGGCCAGCTCGGCGCCGCTGGCGTCGTACCGCGCGCCGAGGCTCGAGATCAGGAACAGCTGATCGTTGAGCCGGGTGACGTCAACCTTGTACGTGAGATCGGGCCGTCCGGCGGTATAGGTGCCGATCAACGTGTTGCCGCCCACCGCCATGTTGTTCAAGGCGTACTGGTCCCAGGCTGCCAGCACCGTCATCGGCCCGGTCTCGGCGGCCTGTTCGGCCTGGGTGGCGTAGATCGAGTTCCGCCCGCTGCGCAGCTCCAGCGAGCTGGCGTAGAACACCCCCGCGACCAGCGCGCCGATCACCACCAGCGCAAAGATGGCGACGGCGAGCGCCATGCCTCGCTCGTTCTTGACGTGGGACTGCCGCATACGTCCTCCCAGGTAACGGTCAGCTACGGCCGAAGCGCGTTCCGCAGGGCCACGCGCGTGGTCATCGTGATGGTATCCAGCTTGGCCGCGTTCCCGGCCGTGCGCACCAGCCCGTCGCTCCTGGGCTGGAGGGTCACGGCCACGCTGCGTACGTTGTCGGCCACATTGGTCGCCACGTTGTTCGCGTCGCGGAAGCTGAAGGCCAGGCCGGTGGCTCCCGCCAGCGGCCCGATCACCGGCTCGAGCGGCGTGCCGGCCGTCGTCGGCTGGGCCCGCATGCCGAGCCAGGTCTGGCCGCCGCTGGTGTAGGTCCGCACCTGCATCAGCTCGAAGGCGCGGACCGGTCCGCCCTTGATCATGTTGGCGAACAGCTGGGTCGGCGTGATGCTGAGACCGGCCGGCACCGCGATACGGAACCGCTTACCCGCGGTGACCCCGTCGGCACAGGTCTGGGCCACCGGCGCGGCGGTGAGGCCGACGGTGACCCACATGTCGTCGGCCGAGGACTTGTCATCGTTTTCCACGTAGAGCAGCAGGCTGTCACTGGTCGTCAGCTCCCGGTAGGCCTGCCAGCGCCGGCTGTCGGCCGGCTTGTCGATCACCACGACATCGGCCGTGCCGGGCAGGAGCGAGCAGGTATAGCCCAGCCCCCGCATGGCGCGATAGGTGATGGAGTCGGGGCCGATCGCGCGGACATCGGAGTTGACGGCTGCCGCCAGCGTCGCCAGCGGGAACTTGGCCTGGATCAGGGGCAGCGCCCCGGCGCTGATCTGGTCGTACCCGACCTCACGGAGCTCGTTCTCGATGATGCCGGTGCCCGAGCGGCCGTTGTCCTGCATCCCGATGCGCTGGCTCTGGGACCGGCTCACCCACTGGCTGTTCAGCAACAGCTTGTAGGCCACCCCGCCGACCGCCACCATGAGGAGCAGGCCCACCATGAGCTCGATCAGCGTGAACCCTCCGCGGAGGGACCGGCCGTGCGGTGTCGTCATGGTCACTTGCAGTAGAGGGTGATGGTGGACGTGTCGCTCCGGACGCCGCGGGCGATGTTGTAGGTGAAGATCATCCGCACGTCGCGGGTGGGGTCGCCGGCGCTGCCCTGCAGGGTCCACTGCTCCGCGACGCCGGCCGTCGTGGCGCTATTGCTCTGGAGGTTGGCATTGGTGCAGCCCGGCGCCTGGGCGGCGTAGGCCCGAAGCAGCTCGGCCCGGGCGTTGGCGACCTGAGCTACCTGCGACGACGTCTTGCCCCGGCCGATCATCCGGGTGGCCAAGGCCGAGCTCCCCACCAGGGCCATGACGCCGACCGACAGGACAATCACGGCCAGCATGACCTCGACCAGGGTGAACCCCTGCTCCGAGCGCGCGTTCACTTGAGCACCCTCCCGAAGCGGTTGATGATCACGGTGTCGGCCGAGTACCCCTTGGTAAGCACGATGACGGCGGAATCGAGGCCGAGGCCGGTGGAGGCGACCCGGACCGAGTCGAACCCGCCGCTCAGGGTGACGCCGTAGGCCGTGGAGAAGTCGGCCGGCTGGACGATGGTGTCGATGGTCCCGGCTCCAGCCTTGTGTCGCGGAGAAGCGTAGACATACACCTGGTTGCCGTTGAGCCGGAGCCCGGCGGTCTGGTTGGCGCTGGTCGCGACGGTGCGGGCCGCGCCATAGAGCGCCGTCAGCCTCGACTTGGCGCTGCCGACGCTGCTCCGATCGAACGCCGCGTTGAGTCTCGGCAGCGCGATCATCCCCGCCAAGCCGATGATGACCACGACGATCAGCATCTCGGTGAGGGAGAACCCGGCTCGTCTCACAGTTGGATCTCCTCGGCGATACGGGGGCTGATGCACGACCACGGCCGTGAGCGGGAATGGCAGGAGATGTACCAGAGCATGACGCGCGGCGGGACAAGCACTTAGCGTCCGGGCGGGCGGCAGAGTCGCGCAGGACCTTGCAGCCAGCGCGACTCTTTGCGGCTTGCGCTCAGTCGACCGGCAGCCGCCGCATCTTGTAGAACAGCGTCCGCAGGCTGATGCCCAGCAGGCTGGCGGCCTGGCGGCGGTTCCCGCCAGAGGCCTCGAGCGCCCGCTGGATGGCCCGGCGCTCCACGGCCTCCACCTGCGCCTTGAGCTCCAGGGTGCCGTTCAGCGTGCCGTTGGAGCCGTTGCCCTGGTGGACTCCGTTGCCGTTGGTGCCGTTCCCATGAGCGGCGTGGCCGTTGGACCCGTTGCCGCCGGCCGCGTGGGCGTACTCCGCGCCATTCCGGCCGTTGCCGTTCCCCAGCGCAAAGCTCTGGGGGTCGAGCGGCCCCGCGCCGCCGAGCACGGCCGCCCGCTCGACCGCGTTCCGGAGCTCGCGCACGTTGCCCGGCCAGGCGTAACTGCTCAGCGCCGCCAGCGCGGCCGGCGTCACGCTCACCGGGTGGCCGAGGCGCTGCGCCGCCTGGCGGGCGAAGTAGGCCAGCAGGGCGGGCACGTCCTCGGGCCGCTCCCGGAGCGGCGGGAGGTGGAGCTGGACCACGTTGAGGCGGTAGTACAGGTCGGACCGGAACTCGCCCCGCTCGACCGCCTGCTCGAGCGGCTTGGCCGTGGCCGCCAGGACCCGCACGTCCACCTTCTTCGACTCGCGCCCGCCCACCCGGCGGATCTCGCCCTCTTCCAGCACCCGGAGCAGCTTGGCCTGGAGGTCGAGCGGGAGGTCGCCGATCTCGTCCAGCAGCAGGGTGCCCTCGTGGGCCTGCTCGAACATGCCGGTGCGGTCGGCGGTGGCGCCGGTGAAGGCGCCGCGGACGTGGCCGAACAGCTCGCTCTCGAGCAGCTGGGCCGGAATGGCGGCGCAGTTGAGGGCGGTGAAGCTGCGCTCGGCCCTGGGGCTCATCCGGTGGATGGCGCGGGCCAGCACTTCCTTGCCGGTGCCGCTCTCGCCGGTGATCAGCACGGTGGTGCTGTGCTTGGCCACCCGGCCGGCCAGCTCCAGCAGGTCACGCATCGCCTTGCTCTCGCAGACCACCAGGTCCTGGACCACGCTGGCCCCGAGGGTGGAGCGCAGGGACTCCACTTCGCGGCGGAGCCGCTCGCGCTCCTCGGCCTTCCGGACGGTGAGGGTGACCTCGTCGGGCCGGAACGGCTTGTGGAGGTAGTCGTAGGCGCCTTCCCGCATGGCGGCCAGCGCCGTGTCCTCGGTACCGTAGGCGCTCATCATGATCAGGAGCGCCTGCCCGCCCCCGGCCTTGTAGCGGCGGAGGAAGGTGAGGCCGTCCATCCTGGGCATGCGGACGTCGCACAGGATGAGGTCGAACGACTCCGCCCCGGCCCGGCTCAGGGCCTGCTCGGGGTCGGCCTCGGCGACCACCTCGTCACCCGACTCCTGGAGCAGGAGCGCGAGCGATTGCCGGAGCCCGGCATCATCGTCAACGATCAGCAGACGCATCGGAACCACCTGCCAATGGTAAGAAGACCTTGAAGACCGCTCCGCCCTCGCGGGCTCGGTCCACCCATACGACCCCGCCGCTCTCGTGCACTGTTCGGGCCACGATGGCCAGGCCCAGCCCGGTGCCCTCGCCCGGGTCCTTGGTGGTGAAGAACGGATCGAACACCCGCTCCCGGTTTCCCTCGGGGACGCCGGGTCCGTCGTCCGCCACGCAGAGCAGGACGCCCGGGCTGCCGGCCGGGAGGTCGGGGCGCCGGGGTCGAGGCGTCCAGCGACGATCCGGGCGCGGTGCGGCAGCGACCGGATCGGTCCCCCGGTCGCCGGCCCGGGCCCCGAAGCTGGTTCCGGCGGTGGTCACCGCCACCCTGGTGCCGGCCTGGCAGGCGTTGGCGACCAGGTTCACCACGACCTGCTCGAGCGCGTGGCGGTCGCCCCGTACCCGGGGGGCGGCCGGGTCGAGCCGCATCGTCACCTCGCGATGGCGGAACATCCCCTGCACTTCGAGAAAGTCAGCCACCGTCCGGACGGCCTGGTTGAGATCGGTCGCGCACGCCTCTGTCGGGCCGGGCCGCTCGGGCCGGCCATACTCCACCAGTCCCTGCACGATCCGCTCGATCCGGTCGATGGCCCGCTGCATCTCTGCCGTCACCGCCGGGTCGGCGCCCCGCCGCTGGAGCACCTCGACGTAGGTGGCGATGGCCCCCAGCGGATTGCGGACCTCGTGAGCCACCCCGGCCGCGAGCTGCCCCAGGCCGGCCAGCTTCTCGACCCGGACCAGGTGGCTCTGGGCGTCGAGCAGATCCGCCGCCATGGCCCGATAGCGGGCACTGAGCCGGTCCAGCTCCGCCGTCTCGTAGACCGGTGGCGAGGAAGACAGCCGGCCCGCCGAGAGGATGTCCGCCTCCTGGGCCAGCACGTCGAGCGGCTGGACGACCGCCCGATGGACCAGGTAGGCCCCGAACAGGACGAAGACGGCGGTGCTGCCGAGCCAGAGCGTCACCAGCGGCCAGAGGGTCCGGCGGATGTCGCCACCGTCGAGCAGGACGGTGGTGAGGCCGACCAGGATGACGGCCGCCGAGGTGACGAAGCCGAGGCTGACGAGCAGCTCGGTGCGGAGCGACCTTCGCGACACGATCCTCAGCCTTCCCCTCGGCGGCTCAGCGCCGGGGACCGCCCGGGGTTACGGGGTACAGCCGACCTGTCCATCCGCGATGGCGGGACCGATCGGGCCGCCGGTGCCGTAATAGATGGCGCAGATGCGCGACGTATTCGGGTGCGTGGCCGTGGCGGCCCAGCCGCCGGCGGTGACGTTGGTCAGGGTGACGGTCACCGGGCTCGACGACTTGAAGGCGCCGGTCACATCGGGGACCGGTCCGCTGTAGTACGTGTTGTTGTCGTAGAAGTACCCTTCCTGCGAGGTCACCAGGTTCCGCAGGTCGGACTTCATGTTGGCGACGAACGCCTGCTCCTTGCTCTGCGCGAATTTGGGGATCGCGATGGCGGCCAAGATGCCGATGATCACCACCACGATCAGCAGCTCGATCAGGGTGAACCCGCGCGTGTCGACCGTGCGAGCTCGCTGGCTCGCTTTCCGGTGCGGCTCATCCAGACGTAGAGCCATCGGGTTCCTCTCGGTCGGGTGCGGGATCACAGTCATGGGATTCGGAAGAGCAAGGGCGGCGACCCGAGGACCGCCGCCCTTTCATACTCTTTCAAGCATGCGACGAGTTCAGGGCGTGCACTTCGGTTCACCCTCGACCGTCGCCGGCGCCACAGCAGCAACACCGATGAAGATCGAGCAGGTCTTGCTGGTGGCGCTGTGGCTCGTGGTCGCGCTCCAGCCGGTGCCCGCGGTGGCCGTGCCGGTGATCGTCACGCCAGCCGACGGAACGAAGCCGGTCTTGGCATCGGCCGAGGCGACGCCGGCCAGGTTCGAGGCCGCGATGTTGGTGTAGACCTGGTTGTCGGCGAAGTAGCCTTCCTCGGTCGTCGCCAGGTTCCGCAGATCCGACTTCATCGAGGCCAGATACGCCTTCTCCTTGGTGCTGGCGAACTTCGGAATCGCGATCGCGGCCAGAATGCCGATGATGACGACCACGATCAACAGCTCGATCAGCGTGAAGCCCTTACGGTTCTGCATACCACCTCCAGTTGAGTAGTCCATCATCATCACAGTGCAGCGGTGCGCCCCCTTCGGCCGCCCTGGGAAGGCAACCCACATGCCAGTCTCGGGTGCACACCATGAAGGCATTTGAATGCAACTACTTAACGTGGAGCGGCGTGACCGAGTGCAAGGCGCGACAGGGAATCCCGAGGGGTGTTTTGCAAGAGGGCCGACCGACGAGGCCGAGAAAGACGGGGCCCGCGCCATTCGTGTCACTGGCCGCGACGGCAGCCTGCACGAGCGAGGTCGGCCCGACGCCCGCGCGGGCGATCTGCCGGGGGCATGGGAGAACACCGAGTACCAGCTCGGGCCGCGACGGCCCCAGGGCCCTACCGCGGGGGGCCGCCGAGCGGCACATCCTAGGACGTGCCAAGCAGATGGCCGGGCAGTGATCACCTGAGTGTCATTCTTTGCATAAGACTTGCTCGGTGCCGTCCCCATCCACGCCCCAACGACTCCCGCGACAGCTCGAAAGCCCGAGGCCGAGCATGACCATCGTCCTGTACCTGCTCTTTGTTCTGTCAGGGACCGCCGGCCTGATCTACGAGTCCATCTGGACCCGCTACCTGGGCCTGTTCGTCGGCCACGATGCGTATGCCCAGATCATCGTGCTGGTGATCTTCCTCGGAGGGATGTCGGCGGGCGCCGCACTGGTCAGCCGGTGGTCCGAGCGGATGAAGGAGCCGCTGTACGGCTATGTCGCCGTCGAGTTCGCGGTCGGATGCATCGGGCTGGTCTTCCACGACGTCTTCCGGGGCGTCACCGGCTGGGCCTACTCGTCAGTGTATCCATCCCTGGCAGGCTCCTGGGCCCTCGCGGCGGCGAAGTGGGGAATCGCCGGGGGCCTGATCCTGCCCCAGTCGGTCCTGCTCGGGATGACGTTTCCACTGATGTCGGCCGGCGTCCTCCGTCTCAGCGGGCGGGCGCCGGGCCGCTCGCTCTCGCTGCTCTATGCCGCCAACAGCCTCGGGGCGGCGGCCGGGGTGCTGATCGCCGGCTTCTACCTGGT
>DATAOR010000274.1:0-8151 GCA_036265635.1 Gemmatimonadales bacterium | reverse complement strand
GCATGCCGCCCGCTCCGGCCAGTTCGACGATCTCGACGACCCGGCGGAGCGGGTGCTGCACGACTGACCCGCTGCCCGGTCGTACGGGGCAGCGGGTCAGCCAGGCCGATCGAGCACCACCTGGTTCGATGAGCGCCCGGTGACGGCGCCTGGTCACGGCGCCTGGTCACGGCGCCTGGTCACGGCTGGCCGGCGGTCGGAGCGCTCAGTCCGCTTCCGCCCCGCCCTCCAGCAGCCGCAACGCGCGCCGCCCGTCCGACGTCAGCGACCATTCCCGCACCCGCCGGCCGGCCAGCTCGACCTCGGCGCACCAGATCTCCAGCGCGCGGAGGAACTCGTCCGCCAGAGCGGCGAATTCGGCCGGTCCGCCCCGCCGCCGGGCCACCCGGTCGAGCCCCAGCCGCAGCCGGGCGATCCGGTCCTCGCTCGCGTCGAGCATATCTTCCTCTCTCGGCGTCATCAGCGGCCGCAGCTCGTTGACCAGGGCCCGCTCGGCCAGGAACCGGTGCTCGAACCCCTCGTTGAGCCAGCGGACCACGGTCCAGCGCTCCCACCCTGTGTCGGACCGGGCCGCCGGGTGCAGCAGGTGGCGCGCCTCTTCGACCCAGGCATCGTGGCTGGGCGAGAGGACGGCGTCGAGGGTGTTTTCGGACATGATGACGGCGGACATCGCGGCCTCTCAGTGAGTTGTCTGGCCATCACCATAGGGCGCCGTCGCTGAAGAAACGGTGAAAGAGGAGAGAATTTCCCCTGTCCGCACGGATGCACGCGATGGTGCTGGAGCGGGCGGGCTCGCCCCTGGCTTTCCGGCAGATCGAGCGGCCCCAGCCGGGCCCCGGTCAGGTCTCCCTGGCGGTCCAGGCCTGCGGGGTCTGCCGCACCGACCTCCATATCTCCGCCGGCGAGCTCGACCGCCCCAAGCTGCCGCTGGTGCTCGGCCACGAGGTGGTCGGGCGGGTGGACGGCCACGGCCCCGGGGCGAACCGGTGGCCGGTAGGCACCCTGGTGGGGGTGCCCTGGCTGGGCTGGACCTGCGGCGAGTGTCGCTTCTGCCGGACCGGCCGGGAGAACCTCTGCCTCCGGGCGGCGTTCACCGGCTACGACCGGGACGGCGGATACGCCGAGCAGGTCGTGGCCGACGAGCGCTACTGCTTCGCCATCCCAGAAGGCTACGACGCCGTCAGCGCGGCCCCGCTGCTCTGCGCCGGCCTGATCGGCTACCGGGCGCTGACCGCCGCCGGCGGGGCAGCCAGGCTCGGGCTCTACGGCTTCGGCGCGGCGGCCCACATCGTGGCCCAGGTGGCGCGGCACCAGGGTCGCCAGGTCTTCGCCTTCACCCGGCCGGGCGACGACGAGGGCCAGCGCTTCGCCCGCGAGCTGGGCGCGGCCTGGGCCGGGGGGTCGGACCAGCCGGCCCCCGAGCCGCTGGACGCGGCCATCCTGTTCGCCCCGGCCGGCGAGCTGGTCCCGGCCGCCCTCCGCGCCACCGACCGGGGCGGCCGGGTCATCTGCGCCGGCATCCACATGTCGGCCATCCCGTCCTTTCCCTATGAGATCCTCTGGGGCGAGCGGATGGTGGCCTCGGTCGCCAACCTGACCCGGGCCGACGGGGAGGCGTTCTTCCGGCTGGCCGCGGGGGTGGCGCTCGAGATCAGCACCGAGGTGCATCCGCTCGACCAGGCCAACCAAGCCCTGGACCGGGTTCGCGCCGGCCGGGTCCGGGGCGCCGCGGTGCTGGCCGGCTGACCCGGGGCCGGCCACCGGGTTGTGGGTGATCGACCACCCGCCGGGCCGGCGAATCCGGCGGCCGAGCGCGGTCGGATGAGGCGCCCTTCACGTCGTCTTCCCTGCCGCCATAACCGCGCGATCCCACATTCACGGCAGTCATCAGCCTCCGAGGATGCCATGCGCTCGCGCTATCTCTCCGGTCTCGCGCTGCTCGGCCTGCCCTACCTGGGGTACGTGGCGGCGACCTGGTGGCGCTACGGCCGACCGACCCCGCCCCGGGCGGGCGACGCTTCACCGCTGGACGCCTTCCTGCCCCACCCCGAGGTGGCCGAGCGGCACGAGACCGAGGTGCTCGCGCCGGCGGCCGTGACCTTCGCGGTGGCCCGGGAGCTGGACATCCAGCGCTCGCCGCTGGTGCGCGCGATCTTCGCGGTCCGCACCCTCCCGGCCCAGCTGGGCGGGGCGCCGGCCCGCCAGCCCGAATCGCTGCTGTCCGAGACCCAGGCGCTGGGCTGGCGGATCCTGGCCGAGACGCCGGGGCGGTCGATCGTGCTGGGGGCGGTGACTCAGCCGTGGCGGGCCGCCGTCCGGTTCCGCGGGCTCGATCCCGACGCCTTCACCGCGTTCGCGGAGCCCGGCTACGCCCGGATCGTCTGGAGCCTCGAGGCCATTCCGTCGAGCGCCACCACGTCGCGGTTCCGCACCGAGACCAGGGTGGACACCACCGACCCGCCGGCCCGGGCCCGCTTCCGCGCCTACTGGGCGGCGCTGTCCCCCGGAATCCTGCTGATCCGCCGTGCGTCGCTCGACCTGGTGAAGCGCGAGGCGGAGGCCCGGTACCGGAGCGAGCTGGCTACCGGCGCCCCGCCTTCACAGCCCCTTCAGTCTCGGTTCACCCAGCCGGTGGTAGGGTGAGAGCAGACGATGACCAACCTGTCACCGCGGAGGACGCCATGCGCGTCGCGGATCTGATGCAGCAGCCGGTGGTAACGGTGGATACCGAGGGCACGGTGCGGGATGCCGTGGTCCTGCTGTCGGAGGACCACATCTCGGCCCTCCCGGTGACCGACCGCACGGGCAAGATGGTAGGCGTGGTGAGCACCAGCGACATCCTCACCGCCGAGGCGGAGGGCGCCCCGCTGGGCACCCGGGACCTCGAGACCATGACCGTCGCCGAGCTGATGACGCCTCGCCCGATCACGGTCTCCCCCGAGACCGACGTGAAGGAGGCCGCCCAGCAGATGCTCTACGCCGACGTGCACCGGCTGTTCGTGACCGCCGACGACCGCCTGGTCGGGGTCATCTCGACCACCGACATCGTGCGGGCGGTGGCCCGCGGCTTCATCTGAGTCCCCGGCCGAAGCTCCGATGAAGGCGTTGAGGTCCCGGCCGAAGCCCCGATGAAGGCTCTTTCATGAAGCCCCTTCCCGGGGCTTCATGGTTTCCGGGCTAGACTCTTCATGCCGGCTCGACCATGAGCCGGCCGAACCCCTTGCCCGGAGCAGTCGCCGTGTCCGATCGTCCGCTGATGTCCAAGTCCCGCCGCGACTTCCTGCGACAGGGCGCCACCGCCGCCGTCGCCCTCCCCGCCGTCGTCAGCCTGGCCGGCTGCAGCGAGAGCAAGGCCTCGCCGGCGCCCGCCGTGGCCAAGCCGGCAGTGCCGGCCGCGCCGGCTCCCGAGCCGACCGCCCGCCAGAAGGCGGACGCGATGGACGCCATGCACGAGAAGGGGATCAAGGCCTTCCCCGCGCCGACCGCCGGCAAGGGGAACCAGCTGCTCGAGCCCAAGCTGGTGGGCGGGGTCAAGACCTACCAGCTCACCGCCGAGGAGATCGACTGGGAAGTCGAGCCGGGCCGCCGGGTGAAGGCGTGGGCCTACAACGGCCAGGTGCCGGGCCCGCAGATCCGGGTGCGCGAGGGCGACCGGGTCCGGATCACCCTGACCAACCGCCTCAGCCAGTCCACCGCGATCCACTTCCACGGGCTCGAGCTGCCCAACGATCAGGACGGCGTGCCGTTCATCACCCAGCCGCCGGTCAAGCCGGGCGAGCAGTGGACCTACCAGTTCACCGTTCCCAACGCCGGCTCGCACATGTACCACTCGCACCACAACGCGGCGATCCAGGTCGGCAACGGCCTGCTGGGCGCCTTCATCGTCGAGCCGCGCCGGCCGCTGGCGGCCCACCGGGCCGACCTGGACTACGTCATGGTGCTCAACGACGGATCCCACGGCTACACCCTCAACGGCAAGGGCTTCCCGGCGACCGAGCCGCTGGTCTGCCGCGAGGGCCAGACGGTCCGGATCCGGTTCATGAACGAAGGGATGATGATCCACCCGATGCATCTGCACGGGATGCACATGACGGTGATCGCCAAGGACGGCTGGGACCAGCCGATGCCGTGGAAGTGCGACACCCTCAACATCGCGCCGGGCGAGCGGTGGGACGTGCTGGTGCGGGCGACCAACCCCGGCACCTGGGCCTTCCACTGCCACATCCTGCCGCACGCCGAGTCGGAGCACGGCATGTTCGGCATGGTCACGGCGCTGGTGGTCAAGAAGGCAGGCGTCGCATAGCGAGCCGATCCGTCCTCGCGGCCCCGCCATGCCCACCCTGACCCGCTGGATGGTGAAAACCGCCCTCGGCTGGCTGGTCGCGGGGCTGGTCCTCGGCGTCGCGATGCAACTGCCGCTGGCGGCCCGGGTGCCGGCGCTCGCCGCCGTCTGGCCGACCTACATCCATCTCCTGGTGGTCGGCTGGCTCACCCAGCTGGTCTTCGGCGTCGCCTTCTGGCTGTTTCCCCGCTACTCGGCCGAGCGACCCCGCGGGAGCGAACGGCTGGGCTGGGCGGTCTACGCGCTGGTGAACGCCGCCCTGCTCCTCCGGCTTGGCGCCGAGCCGTTCCGGGCCTGGGCGGTGGTCCGCCCGGCCCTGGCCCTCTCGGCGCTGCTGCACCTGGCCGCCGTCGGGTTGTTCATCGCCAACACCTGGCCCCGGCTCAAGCCGCGGGGCCAGTCCGGCTGATGCCGCGGCTGAGCGCCTGGATGCTCCGGGCAGCGCTGGTCGCGCTCGCGGTCGGGTCGCTGCTCGGCGCCGGCATGCTGGCCGCACCCGGCGGCGGGGTGGTGCGCTGGCGCCCGCTCCACGCCGAGCTGATGCTGGTCGGCTGGATGGTCCAGTTCGCCCTCGGCACCGCGTTCTGGATCCTGCCCCGGTTCCGCCAGGGCGCCGAGCGCGGCCGGGAAGGGCCCGGCTGGCTCGCCTTCGCGCTGCTCAACCTCGGCGCGCTGCTGGCCGGCGTCGGCGGGTCGGTGGCCGGGCCCGGCGGCTGGACCCTGGCGGGCCGGACCGCCGAGCTGCTGGCGGTCGCCGCGTTGGCGGCCCAGGCGTGGCCGCGGGTGAAGCCGTTCGGTCAGGCGGGCCGGGCGGCATGACCGGGCGCCGACCGGGCGGGACTCGACCGTTTCGCCGATCGCCGGGCCTCGATATGTTAGGAACACCCCCCAATAGCCTGAGCATTCCCCGGGCGCGACGCGGCCGGATCATCGCCGCCGACGCCCTCGTGTCTCCGTCACCACGTGAGGATCACGGTATGCGCCGAACCTGGTCGGCCGGACAGTCCCTTCTCGCCTCTACCTTCCGTCCCCTCATCACCGTCTTCCTCGTCCCGCTGCTGCTGGTCCTCGGTCTGCCGCTCGCCGGGATGGGGACGCCGGGGGCCGCCACCGCGCTGGCCGCCCAGGAACCCGCCGCCGGGACCGGGACCGTGAGCGGCACGGTCACCCGCGCCGGCGAGGGCGGGGCGCTGAGCAGCGTCTCGGTCACGGTGATGACCACCGGCCAGAGCACGGTGACCGGGGCCGACGGCAAGTACACCCTCCGCCGGGTCCCGGCCGGGCCGCAGACCATCGTGTTCCGCTGGCTGGGCTACCGGCCGACCCAGGTGGACGTGACGGTCGAGGCCGGCAAGACGGCCACCGCCGACGCCGGCATGGAGCAGGTGACGATCTCGCTGAGCGAGATCGTAGTCGAGGGCGCCTCGCGCGCGCCGGAGCGGATCACCGAGGCGCCGTCGGCGATCTCGGTGGTGCCCCAGCAGACGCTGCAGAGCAGCTCGATCACCGGCCAGGCGCCGCGGGCGCTCCAGGCGGTGCCCGGGGTGGACGTGGTCCAGAACGGGGTCAACGACTTCAACGTCAACGCCCGCGGCTTCAACTCCTCGCTCAACCGGCGGATGCTGGTGCTGCAGGACGGCCGCGACCTGGCGATCGCCTTCCTCGGCTCGCAGGAGTGGAACGGGCTGACCCAGCCGCTCGAGGACCTCGGCAAGGTCGAGGTGGTCCGGGGGCCGGGGTCGGCGCTGTACGGCGCCAACGCCTTCAGCGGCGTGGTCAACATCGAGACCCCGACGGCCCGCGAGGTGGTCGGCACCAAGCTGTCGCTGGGCGGGGGCGAGCTGGAGACCTTCCGGGGCGACCTCCGCCATGCCAGCACCTTCGCCAACGACCGGCTCGGCTTCCGGCTCAACGCCGGCTACAACCGGAGCGACACCTGGAGCCGGAGCCGGACCCGGCTCGACGGGACCTCGCTGCAGCGGGAGTACGCCGACGCCACCGACGAGCCGGTGCCGCTGTCCCGCGAGGTCGCCCCGCTCCGGGGACAGACGCTCGATCCCGCCACCGGCGACGCGGTGGGTGAGCGCGACCCGCTCAAGAACGCCTACGGCTCGGCCCGGCTCGACTACTACCTCGACAACGGCGCCGTGCTGTCGGCCGACGGCGGCGCCTCGCAGGTGCAGAACGAGATCTTCGTCACCGGGATCGGCCGGGTCCAGGTGGCCAAGGCGGTCAAGCCGTACGCCCGGATCGCCATGGCGGCGGACCGGTACAACGTGTTCGCCTACTGGAACAGCCGGACCTCGATCGATCCCCAGGTCTCGCTCCAGTCGGGGCTCAACATCGAGGAACGGAGCGACATCTTCCACGTCGAGGGCCAGACCAACTGGCGGTTCCTGGCCGACCGCGGCCGGGTGGTGGCCGGCGCCTCGTACCGGAACACCCAGGTCAACACCAGCGGCACCCTGATGAACCTGGCCAACGACGACCGGAGCGACGGCCAGGAGTCGGTCTACGGCCAGCTCGAGTACAAGATCCATCCGATGGTCCGGCTGGTGGGCGCCGCCCGGGTGGACGACGGGGACCTGTTCGACACTCAGTTCAGCCCCAAGGGCGCGGTGGTGTTCACCCCCAGCGAGGACCACTCGTTCCGGTTCTCGGTCAACCGGGCGTTCCAGACCCCCAACTACTCCGAGTTCTTCCTCCAGGTCCCGGTGGCGGCGCCGACCGGGAGCCCGGCCCAGCTCGAGGGCGGGGTCCAGCAGTACTACGCCGCGCTCCGCGCCAGCCTGCCGCCGGCGGCCCTGGCCGGCCTCACCATCACCGACGACCTGCCCTGGAACTTCTCGCCCAGCACGCCGGCGCTGGCGCTGGGCAACGCCGACCTCAAGGTCGAGAAGGTGACCGGCTGGGAGTTCGGCTACAAGGGCAGCCTGAGCAACAAGGCCTACATCACCGCCGACTTCTACCTCAACAAGCTCAAGGACTTCGTCACCGACCTGCTGCCGGGCGTGAACGGGGCCTACCCGTCGTTCGCCCTGACCGACGGGGTGGACCTGTCCGGCGAGCTGACGGCGATCGACCAGCGGATCCAGGCGCTGCAGCAGGGTGGACTGATCACCCCGACCCAGGCGGCCCAGCTCCGGGCCCCGATCCCCACCCTGCTGGGCGGCTACGCCCAGCTCCAGGCCGGCACCCGGATCCAGGGTGGCAACGCGCTGGCGACCCTGCCCGACGGGAGCCGGGCGATCGTGCTGTCCTACACCAACGCCGGCCGGGTCACCGAGCGGGGCCTCGAGATCGGCCTCGGCTACCAGCTCACCCCCGAGCTGCGGGGCGACGCGTCGTTCACCGGCTTCGACTTCACCGTCAAGTCGCAGGCGGTGGGCGACCAGCTGCTGCCCAACACCCCGAGCAAGAAGGCGACCTTCGGGCTGACCTACGCCGGGGTCCAGGGGCTCGACGCCAACCTGACGGTCAAGCTGGTGGACGGCTATCAGTGGGCGGCGGGGGTGTTCCAGGGCTACGTGCCCTCGAACGAGTTCGTGGACCTGAGCGCCGGGTACCGGATCAACAATTACATCCGGGTCCAGGCGACGGCCACGAACCTGCTCGATCAGCAGCGGTTCCAACTCTACGGCGGGAGCGTGCTCGGGCGGCGCGTGCTGGGGGGGCTGACGGCGCAGTTCTAGGGGCGGTCCGGGGCGGACACGGCAAGGGGGGAGCGCGGGACGGTGAGCCTCGGGCTGGACGCGACGAGGGGGGAGAGCGGGACGCGGGCCACAGCCCCGACGGGCGTGGAGGCCTGC
>DATAOR010000273.1:0-6020 GCA_036265635.1 Gemmatimonadales bacterium | reverse complement strand
CCGGTGACGAGATCCAGGTGACCGTTGCGATCGACAACCTGGTCAAGGGTGCCGGCGGCCAGGCGGTGCAGGCGATGAACCTGGCCCTCGGCCTCGACGAGCGCGCGGGGCTCTCGGCGGCGGCCGTCTTCCCATGCTGATGTGCCCTGGCCAGCCACACCTTCGCCGGAGAGGCGCCTGCTGATGCCCGCTTCGTCCCTGTCCGACCAGTGGACCGGCGGCGCCACCGCGGCGCCGGCCCTGCTGCCGGTCTATCCGCCATTGCCGGTCCACCCCGTCCGGGGCCACGGCTCCTGGCTGGTCGATGCCGATGGCCGCGAATGGCTCGATGCCTACGGCGGCCATGCCGTGGCCTCGACCGGCCACAGTCATCCCGACGTGGTCCGAGCGATCGCGGAGCAGGCCGAGCGGCTGCTGTTCTACTCCACGGCCGTGCCGCTGCCCCAGCGGGAGGCGCTCGCCGAGAAGCTGGCGGAGCTATGCCCCGACCCCTTGGGGCGGGTCTTCCTGTGCAACTCGGGCGCCGAAGCCAATGAGAACGCGCTGCACCTCGCCCGGCGATTCACCGGCCGGCAGACCATCGTGTCGCTCCGCGGGGGGTGGCACGGCCGGACCGTCGCCACCCTGGCCTGCACCGACGGCGCCCGGTACGAAGCGGCGGCCCGCCGGGCCGGCATGCCCCTCAGCCGCAAGGTGGCATTCGACGACGTCGCGGCGCTCGACGCGGCGGTGGACGACACCGTGGCCGCGGTCCTGGTGGAACCGGTCCAGGGCTTTGCCGGCGCCCGTGATTGCTCCCCGGACTTCCTGGCCGCCGCACGGCGGCTGTGCGACGAGCGGGGCGCGGTGCTCCTGTTCGACGAGGTCCAGTGTGGCGTCGGTCGCTGCGGCGCCTTCGCCGCGGCCGAAGCGTTCGGGGTCACACCCGACGCGCTGACCTTCGCGAAGGGACTGGCCGGCGGCCTGCCGATCGGCGCGGTGGTGGCGAGCCCGCGGCTCACCGACGGCCTCGCCGTCGGCGACCTGGGCAGCACCTTCGGCGGCGGGCCGGTGCCCTGTGCGGCGGCGCTGGCCAACATCGCGGTGATCGAGCGTGACGGGCTGATCGCCAACGCGGTCGCGGTCGGCGAGCAGCTGGCCCGCGGGGCCGGCGCGCTGGGCGTCCGCCGGGTCTCGGGCCGCGGGCTGCTGCTCGGCCTTCACCTGGGCCGACCCGCGGTCGAAGTGCAGCGGGCGCTGTTCGACCACCGGATCCTGACCGGGACGGCGACCGACCCCCAGGTCCTCCGTCTGCTGCCGCCGCTGTCCTTCTCGGCCCGCGAGGCCGATCTGCTGCTGGCCGGACTGCGCGAGGTGCTGGCATGAGCAAGCGCGATTTCCTGGCGCTGGAGGACTGGAGCGCCGCCGAGGTGGAAGGACTGCTCGGGCTGGCCGCCCGGGTCAAGCGCGGCGAGATCACCGGCGGGCTGGAGCGGAAGGTGCTGGCCATGGTGTTCATGGATCCCAGCCTGCGGACCCGGACCAGCTTCGAGACCGCCATGTTCCTTCACGGCGGCCACGGCGTGGTGCTGGAGCCGGGGAAGGGGAGCTGGCCGCTCGAAACCGAGCCCGGGGCGGTCATGGACGGCGACACGGTCGAGCACATCATCGACGCGGCCCGGGTGCTGGGGCGCTACGCCGACGCGCTCGGCGTGCGCAGCTTCCCGCGCGGCCGCGACTGGGCCACGGCCCGGCAGGACGCCATCGTCCGCAGCTTTGCGCGCTACTGCGAGAAGCCGGTCATCAACTTCGAGAGCGCCCGGCGACATCCCTGCCAGGCCCTGGCCGACGCGATGACCCTGCGGGAGAAGCTGGGCGAGACGGCCGGCAAGCGGTTCGTCCTGACCTGGGCCTGGCATCCCAAGGCGCTGCCGACCGCGGTGCCGGCCAGTGCCGCCCTGGCGGCGGCGTCGCTGGGCATGGAGATCGTGATCGCCCGGCCGCCGGGCTACGAGCTGGACCCGGAGGACACCGCGCTGATCCGCCGGCTGGCGCAGCAGCGGGGGGGCGAGTTCGTCCACATCATCGACGACCCCGATGACGCCCTGGTGGGGGCCGACGCGGTGTACGTGAAGTCCTGGGGCTCGGTCAAGCTGTACGGCCGCCCGGAGGAGGAGAAGGCGCTCCGGGCCGGCCTGCGGGACTGGCGGCTCACCCCGGCCCGGGTCAAGTCGACCCGCGGCGGCAAGGGGATCGTGATGCACTGCCTGCCGGTCCGCCGCAACGTCGAGATCGACGATGCCGTGCTCGACGGGCCCAATGCGGTGGTGGTCGACCAGGCCGAGAACCGGCTGCACGCCCAGCGGGCGCTGCTGCTGGAGCTGATCGGAGCTCGAGCTTAGAGCGGGCAGACGGCGGCACCGCCGGATTGGCCCCAAAGCCAGGGGCAGAAGGCACCACCACTGGATTCGCCTCAAGCCACGGGCGGGCGGCACCACCGCTGGATTCGCCTCAAAGCCATGCAGTCCCACGATGCCCCGGACCCTGGGAGATTGCGACCCGTGACCATCGACACCACCAAGGGCATCGCCGGCCTGAAGGGTGCCCTGCGCTACGTCCGCGCCTACCGCGACCACGTCTTCGTCGTCAAGCTGGGCGGCGACGTGGTGGGCGCGCCGGAGGCGCTCGACCAGGTGGCGGCGCAGCTCGCCCTGCTATCGTCGCTCAGCATCCGTCTGGTGGTGGTGCACGGCGGCGGCCCGCAGGCCTCCGCCTTGAGCCGCCGGCTCGGCGCCGAGCCGCGGCTGGTGGCCGGGCGCCGGGTGACGGACGACGCCGCGCTCGAGGTGGCCAAGATGGTCTATGCCGGCCAGCTCAACGTCGACCTGCTGGCCGCCCTGCGGGGACACCGGGTCCAGGCGGTGGGGCTGAGCGGCGTCGACGCCGATCTCATCACCGCCCACCGCCGGCCGCCGGTCCAGGTGGTGGACGACGCGGGCGCCACCGTGAAGGTGGACTACGGCCACGTGGGCGACATCGATCGGGTCGATCCGCGGGTGCTGGTGACCCTGATGGAGGCCCGGTTCGTCCCGGTGGTGGCCAGCCTGGCCGGCGGCGAGGACGGCGAGGTGTTCAACGTCAACGCCGACACCGTGGCCGAGTCGCTGGCGGTGTCGCTCCGGGCCCAGAAGCTGATCTTCCTCACCGGGGCGCCCGGGGTGCTGCGGGACCGGAACGATCCGGCAACCCTGGTCACCTTTGCCGATCCCGACGACCTCGCCGGCCTCATGACCAGCGGCGTTTTGGCCGGCGGCATGCGCCCCAAGGTCGAGGCCTGCATCCGGGCCGCCACCGGCGGGGTCGAGCGGACCCACATCATCGACGGCCGAGCGCCGGACGCGCTGCTGCTGGAGGTCTTCACCGGAGCCGGCTGCGGCACGATGATCGTCGGTCGGAAGGAGAAGGCGACGTACCTGGGGGTGGATCTTGCGGGATGAGCTCGACCTGCTGGCCGCCCTGGTGGCGATTCCGTCGGTCAGCGGCCAGGAAGAGCCGCTGGCCCGCTTCCTCGAGGCGACGGCGCGCGGCTGGGGGCTCGACGTCCGGCGCGACGCGCTGGCGGTGTGGCTGGAGATTCCCGGCAGCTCGCCGGGCCCCACCCTGGCGCTGGTCTCCCACCTCGACGTGGTGCCGCCGGGCGAGGGCTGGACCCGCGATCCGTTCACGCCGACCCGCGAAGACCACCGGCTGTACGGCCGCGGCTCGGGCGACGCCAAGGCGTCGGTCTCCGCGATGCTCTGGGCAGCCCGCGACGTGGCCGCTTCCGGCG
Organism: Gemmatimonadales bacterium; assembly: GCA_036265635.1. Lineage (GTDB taxonomy): Bacteria > Gemmatimonadota > Gemmatimonadetes > Gemmatimonadales > GWC2-71-9 > CAVVWJ01. The sequence goes on along the minus strand of DATAOR010000273.1, from coordinate 2,212 downwards.
GGCCCTCGCGTGGCCGGCTCCTGGTGATCCTGGGCTACGGTGAGGAGACCAGGCACACCACCATGGAGCGGGCGGTGGAGACGGCGGGGCGGATCGACGCCGCGGTCGTCGGTGAGCCGACCAACCTCGATTTCGCCGTCGCCCAACGCGGCCTCATGATGGTGGACCTGCTGGCCGAAGGCGATCAGCGCCACGCCGGCTACGCCGCGGCCGACGGCGAGTTCCGCAACGCCGCCTTGGTGCTGGCGCGCGATCTGCTCAAGCTCGATACCCTGTTCGCCGGCCGGGCCCATCCGGTGCTGGGACATACGACCGCAACGCCGACGATGCTGGAGGGCGGGGTCAGTCGTAACGTCACGCCTCCAGTGGCCAAGGCGATCCTCGACATCCGGAGCACCCCGGACTGGAGCCACGACGAGGTCGCCGACGTGCTCCGCCGGTCGCTGGCCTCGCAGGTGGTAGTTACCTCGCAGCGGCTGGTCCCCTGCGAGACGCCGGTCGACTCCAGGCTCCTGGCGGTCGCGCGGCAGGTCCGGCCCGAGGCGCGGACGTTCGGCAGCCCGACCTGCTCGGACTGGGTCTTCCTCCGGCACGCCGACGCCCTCAAGTGCGGCCCGGGAACGAGCCGCCGCTCGCACACCCCGGACGAGTACGTTGACCTGCCCGAGGTCACCGCGGCGCGGCGGTTCTACGCCGAGCTGAGCCTGGCGTACCTGAAGGCGGCGGAAGCATGAGGGATCGGCTCGAGCGAGGCGCGTCCGTGCCGCCGACCCGCCGCCACTCGACGGCTGGCCCTGGCCATGCCCGCTAGGACCGCCACTCTCTGGACCCCGGGCGCCAGGACGGACGCCCTGATGTTCGCCTATACGGCGGGCGACGACCGCCCGTGGGACGCCCGGCTGCTCCGGTGGGACGTCCTGGGGAGCCTGGGCCATGTGGAGGGGCTCCGCGCCGCCGGTTTGCTGACGCCCACCGAGCACGCCCGGCTCCGCGCCGGCCTGCGTGCCGCCCTGGCGGCGGTCGATGCGGGGCGGCTTCGCGTGTCCCCGGGGCAGGAGGACGTCCACACCGCGGTCGAGGCCTGGCTCACCGCCCGCCTGCCCGGCCTGGGCGAACGGCTGCACACGGGCCGGTCGCGGAACGATCAGGTCGCGACCGACCTCCGACTGCTGCTCAAGGATCGCCTGTTGGTCCTCCACGGCCGGGCCGTCGAGCTGGCCCAGGTGTTGACGGCGTTCGCCGCCCGCCACCGCCGGGTGCTCTGGCCCGGGTACACCCACCAGCGGCGGGCGATGCCGTCGTCGGTCGGTCTGTGGGCGGCGGCGTACGCCGAAGGGCTGCTCGATACCGTGGAATCGCTGGCGGGGCTGTGGACCCTGGTGGACCGATCGCCGCTGGGCAGCGCGGCGGGCTACGGGGTGCCGCTGCCGCTTCGGCGCGAGGTCGCCGCTCGGGCCCTCGGGTTCGCGGCCGTGGACCACAATGTGGCTACGGTCCAGGCCGGACGAGGCAAGCTCGAGGCGGCGGTCCTGTTCTGGTGTACCCAACTGGGTCATGACCTGAGCCGGCTGTCGCAGGACGTCATCCTGTTCAGCGCCGAGGAGTTCGGGTATCTGGTCCTGCCAGCGGCCCTGGCCACCGGCTCCAGCATCATGCCGCACAAACGGAATCCTGATCTGTTCGAGCTCACCCGCGGCCGCGCGGCCGCGCTCGAAGGCGACCTGGTTACGGCGCTCCAGCTCAAGGGCAAGCTCCCCGGCGGATATCAGCGCGATTTCCAGCTGCTCAAGGAGCCGCTGCTGCGAGGGCTCGACCGGACCGAGGCCATGCTGGCGGCCGTGACGCACGCGATCCCGGCGCTGGAGGTGGATCCCGGGCGCTGCCGGGCGGCGATCGAGGGCGGTGCCCTCGCCACCGACGAAGTGATGCGGCGGGTCGAGGGCGGCCAGGCGTTTCGGCTGGCCTACCGCGAGGTGGCTCGCGCGCTGGCCGCCGGCGAGCGATTCTCGGCGCCGTCGCCGAGCGTGATCGTCAAGCGGCGGAGCTCCACCGGCGGCCTCGGCAACCTGGGGCTCGACCTGGTGCGGGCGCGGCTCCGGCGTGCCCGCGCCTGGAACGCACGACAGCGAGCCCGATTCGACCGCGCCATGCAGCGGCTCGCCGGGCGGCGGCCAGGGCGCCACGCCGGTGAGAAGGGCAGGTCGCCGGTGTC
>DATAOR010000272.1:0-9174 GCA_036265635.1 Gemmatimonadales bacterium | reverse complement strand
AGGAGCGTGTCGGGTCTCTGCACCACCGCGAAGCCCACGAAGGTGGACCCCAGCGCCCCGACGGTAGCCTGGATCCGGGCCGTCCCCGGGGTCACGCCAGTGAGGACGCCCGAGGCCGGGTCGATGGTGGCGGCGGGATCGAGCGACACCCAGGTCACCGGGGTGGCGACGCTGTCGCCGTTCTTGTCCAGCGGCCGGACCCCCAGCTGGATCGACTCGCCCACCTCGATGCTATCGGGGCCCGGTACCGTCACCTCGATCCCCACCACCCCGGCCTCGCCCTCGTCCAGCCCGCTGCACGCCGCCGCCACCACTGCCAAGGCCAACCCCGCCGCCATCGGCCTCACATCGGCTCCGGCGTCGGGGCCCCGGCGATGTCCCGCAGCGCCGTCTCGGCGTGCCGGATCCAGCGCTCGGCGTCCGGCCCCTTGGGCGGGCGGGCGAGGAAGGCCCGCAGATGGCCGGCGGCCTGGCTGGTGTCGCCCCGCTTGAGCAGGAGGAAGGCCACCCCGTAGTGCGCCCCGACCAGCGAATCGTCCAGCTCCAGTGCGCGCTTGTAGTGCCGAATGGCCTCTTCCGGCTGTCCCGTCTTGGTGAAGGCGATGGCCATGTTGAGCAGGATGCGCGAGTCGGTCGGGTTGTCCCGAAAGGCCAGCCGGTACGAGGTCAGGGCCGCCTCGAAGTCGCCCTGACGCTCCAGCGCCAGGCCCTCGTTGAGATAGTCGAGCCGCTGCGGTCGCAGCGCCTCGCGGGGCTCCTTGCCGAACAGCCGGTTCCAGAAGCTCATGGCGGAGCTGGCGTCTCCAAGCAAAGTCGAACGGGGACAAGGTGTTGGCCTTGCGCAAAGATATCCCGCGTGAGAATGAGCCGCAACGCGAGATGCACGCGCCCATGCGCGCCGCGGTTTCGGTTGCTGCGCGGGCCGGATGGGCGTAGGTTGGGGAGAACTTGATTGGAGGATGCATGCGCCGTACCCCTCCCAGCGGCCCGCGGGGAACGCTCGAGGTCGACTGGCCGTTCTTCGGCGAGATCTGCCGTGCCCTGGCCCTGCGGGTGGCGCGCGACTACCAGCCCGAGATCGTGCTGGGTATCGCCAAGGCCGGGGTGATTCCGGGCGTCGTGGTCGCTTCGATTCTGCAGAGCGAGTTCACCTCGATGACGGTCACCCGCCAGGCCGACGGCGCCGCGCCGGTGCTGGTGTCCGGCCCGCCGGCCACCATTCGCGGTCGCAGCATCCTGCTGGTCGACGAGACGTGCGACACCGGCAGCACCATGAAGCTCGCCTTGAGTGAGGTCCGGGCGCTGCGTCCGGCCGAGCTGCGGACGGCGGTCTCCTTCAAGACCGGCGAGTACGCGCCAGACTACCATGCCTTCGAGACCGACAGCTTCATCATCCTGCCCTGGGATCGCGAGATCGTGCAGGGCGGCGAGCTGATCGTCCGGCCGGAGTACGCCGCCCGCCTGTCCTGACCGCGCCTTCTCGCTGGCAACCCTGGCGCGGGTCAACTTGTCCAACGGGGGTCCTCTGCCACGGAGCGCCCCTGATGCTGCGGTCCCTGACCCTGCCAGTTCTCCTGCTTCTGCCCGGTACCACCGCCGCCCAGCAAGCCGAGCGCTTTACCCTCGGTTCCGGACCAGTCGCCATCTATAACCTCGTCGGCAGCCTTCGGGTCGAGCCCGGGAGCGGCGGGATCACGGTCCAGCTCACCCGCGGCGGCAGCGACGCGGGCCAGCTCAAGGTTGCCCAGGGTGAGATCTCGGGCCGTTCCACCCTGAGGGTGATCTACCCGTCCGACCGGATTCGGGGTCTCGACCGGAGTGGCCACAGCTCGACCCAGCTACGGGTCCGTGACGACGGGACCTTCGGCGACGATCACGATGATCACGGCCGCCACGGCGACGATGACCGGCATGGCTGGGACGAGGGCCGACGGGTCCGGATCGGCGAGGGCGGCGACGCGCTCGACGCCCGGGCCGACCTGGTAGTTCAGGTTCCCAAGGGCGCGCGGGCGGCGGTCCACCTGGCCGTGGGGTCGGTAACGGTGAGCAACGTGGACGGGCGGCTCTCGGTGGATGCCCAGAGCGCTCCGGTCACCGCCAGCGGGACCAGGGGTGAGCTGAGCGTGGATGTGGGCGCCGGCGAGGTCCGGATCAGCCAGGCCCAGGGTGATCTGGACGTGGACACCGGCTCCGGCAGCGTCGAGGTCACCGGCTTCCAGGGGTCGGTTCTTTCCATCGACACCGGCTCCGGCGACGTGACGGGCAGCGACCTGACCGGCGACCAGCTGTCGGTGGAGACCGGCTCCGGCGAGATCCGGCTGACCGCCGTCTCCTCACCCCGGGTGTCGCTCGAGACCGGGAGCGGGGGGGTGACCGCCGAGCTCCGGAAGGACGTCGCCTCGCTCGAGGTGGAGACCGGGTCGGGCGACGTGGCCATCCGCGCCCCGGCCTCGCTGGGTGCCAAAGTGGCGATCGAGACCTCCAGCGGCGATATCGAGACCGACTTCCCGCTGTCGGTCACCCGGCATGCCCGGGATCACGTGGAGGGAACGATCGGGGATGGTCAGGGCTCGATCGAGATCGAGACCGGCTCGGGTGGGATCAGTCTGATGAAGGGGAGCTGACGCCTGAACGGGAGCTGACGCCGAGGGCGTCGAGATAACTCGCGCCCTGGGCCATCCGGTCGTAGAGGGCACTCAAGGTCTCGGGCGCGCCCGCCAGAAAGCGGCAGCGGGCGTCGCCCCGGGACCGGCACTCGACCTCCATGACCGCCACCAGGCCGTCGGACAGCCGGCCGAAGAAGTCCGCCAGCAGACCGCAGGTGAGATGGCAGGAGGGAAACTCGCCGCCGGCTTCGTCGGTCGCCTCGGCCCAGGCTGGCGAGTCGAGCGCCAGCACGGCGGGACCGAGTTCGCGGACATCCAGCGGTCCCCAGCCCAGCTCGGCGAAGAAGTCGGACAGGGCCTCGCCCAGATAGCGGGCATCCAGGTCGGCGGGCTGATCCACCCCGCGGCCGGCCCGCAGCCACCCGGCGAACTCGCCATACAGCTCTTCTCCGCCGGCGAAGCCGGCTTCCTGCAGGTAGCTGGCGGCCTGCAGGCCGGTGTCGCGCTCAAGGGCGGAGCGGAGCTGGTGGAGGACCTTGCGCCCGAGGCGCACGCCCGGGCGCAGGGCGGCAGCGGCTGGCTCAGTCATGGCGGGACCGGGTCGAGGTGGCTGTTGCGATGTTCTGGCTGTGGCCGAAGTTAGGCCATGCGCCCGAGGCGACGCAAGAGCTCGCGCTCGTCGATGACCTCGACACCCAGGGCCCGGGCCTTCTCCAGCTTCCCGCCGGCCTCCTCGCCCGCCACCACGGCATCGGTCTTCTTGCTCACGCTGCCCGCCACCCGACCGCCGGCTGTCTCGATCAGCTCCGCGGCCTCGCTTCGGGACAGGGTCGGCAGGGTGCCGGTCAGGACGTAGGTCTTGCCGGTGAGGGTGCCGTCGGTCGAGGCGGCCCTGGGCTCACGGAAGGAGAGGCCGGCCCGGCGCAGCCGATCGACCAGCTCCCGGTTCCGCCGCTCCGCGAAGAAGGCCACCACCGCCTGGGCGATCGCGCTGCCCACGCCGGGCACGGCGTTGATCTCCTTCTCGGATGCGGTCATCAGCGCGTCCATCGTGCCGAACCGGCGGGCCAGCAGCTGGGCGACGGTCTTGCCGACGTGCCGGATGCCCAGTCCGAACAGCAGGGTGGACAGCGGCCGCGCCTTTGAGGCGTCAATCGCCGCCACCAGCTGTCCGGCCGACTGCTCGGCGAACCGCTCCAGTTCGGTGAGGCGGCCGGCGTCGAGCTGGTACAGGTCGGCCACGTTGGCGATTAGCCCGGTCTCCAGCAGCTGGCGCACCCGCTCGTAGCCGAGCCCGCGGATGTCCATGGCATCGCGCGAGGCGAAGTGGACGATGCCTTCGAGCACCCGGCCGGGACAGGACGCGTTGGGGCAATAGCGCATCACCTCGTCGGCCGGCCGCTCGACCGGCGTCCCGCACCGGGGACACTTGCCCGGCATTCGAAACGGCTTGGACCGGGAGGCCGGGTCGACCCCGTCGAGCACGGGCCGGACGACCTGGGGGATCACTTCCCCCGCGCGGATGACCTCGACCCTGTCGCCCTCGCGGATGTCCTTCTGGGCGATCAGGTCCTCGTTGTGCAGGGTGGCCGCGCTGACGGTCACGCCGGAGATCTCCACCGGGGCCAGCTCGGCCCAGGGATTGAGCGCGCCGGTCCGGCCCACGTTGATCCGGATGCTCTTGACCGTGGTCACGGCCACCTCGGGGGCGAACTTCCGGGCGATGGCCCAGCGCGGCTCGCGCCCGCCGACCGTGCCCAGCTCCCCGTGGAGGTCGAGCCGGTCGACCTTGACGACCACACCGTCCGCCTGAAAGTCGAGCGTCGGGATCACGCTCTCCAGCTCGGTGATCGCCGCCTGGACCTCGTCGAGGGTCGTGAACCGGCGCCGGTGCGGCTCGACCTGGAAGCCCCAGGCCTGGAGCAGGTCGAGCTCTTCCCAGTGGGTTCTGACGCCCAGCCGGCCGTCCACCGGCTCCACGGCAAAGGCGAACATCCGGAGCCGCCGCCGGCGGGTCACGTTGGGGTCGAGCTGCCGCAGCCCACCCGCCGCGGCATTGCGCGGATTGGCGAACAGCGGCTCGCCGTCGCGCTCCCGGCCCTGGTTCACCCGGGTGAAGCCGGCGTAGGGGAGGTAGACCTCGCCGCGAACCTCCATCCGGGCCGGCCAGCCCCGGCCCTTGAGGCTGAGGGGGACATCCGAGATGGTACGGAGGTTGGCCGTGATGTCCTCGCCGATCACGCCGTTGCCACGGGTGGCGCCCACCGTCAATTGCCCGTCGAGGTAGGTCAGGCTCACCGCGGCCCCGTCGATCTTGATCTCGGCGGTGTAGCCAGCCTGGCGGACTTCGGGCAGGATGCGCGCGTTGCGCTCCTCCCAGGCCGCCAGCTCCTCGGGGGTGAGGGCGTTCGCCAGCGAGATCATGGGGCGCAGGTGGGTGACCTTGGCCAGGGCACTGGCCACGGGCGCACCGACCCGCTGGGTGGGGCTGTCGGGGCTGCGAAGCCCGGGATGCCCGGCCTCGAGCTCCTGAAGCTCGCGGAATAGCTTGTCGTACTCGGCGTCGGAGATCTCCGGCGCGTCGAGCACGTAGTAGGCGTGATTGGCCCGATCGATCTGCTCGCGCAGCCAGGTCACCCGCGCGGCTGCGCGATCCGTCACCGCGCGGTGGACTCCTGGCTCAGGACGGCCTGGGCCACCCCGACCAGCCGTTCGATCTCGGACGACACGCCATCGGCCAGGCCGGGCTCGTCGTCGGTGGGCGTCGGATAGCCGGCCAGCAGCCGGCGCATGAAGGCGAGCAGGGCGGCCTGCTGCTGCTCGCGCCGGCGGGCGCTCTCGTCATCGCCCTTGCGCTGGCGGAGCCGCTCGAACCGGTGGGCGTTTCGCAACGCCTTGGCCGTGAGGTTGGCGACGACCTGGCAGAACTGGAGATCGGCGGCCGAGAAGGACGGCCCGTCGCGGAAGGTGCGCAGGAAGATGGCCCCGATGGCGGTGCCCCGCCAGGAAATCGGGATCACCGTGATGGTCTTGACCTTGCGGGCGGCCAGGGCCCACCGGGCGGGGCCCAGGGACGCATCGGTGGCGGCGTCCGCGATGAACACCGTCTCACCGGTCTTGAGCGCCCGGCGGAGCTCGGGATACCGATCCAGGTCCACCACGTAATTCCGGATGCCCGGATCCTCGTAGCTGGCCACCAGCCGCACGCTCTCACCCCCGCGCTCGGCCAGGAAGATCGAGCAGCGGTCAAGCCCGAAGGTCTCGCCCAGGCGGAGCGTGACCGACTGCACGACGTCGGCGAAGTGCAGCGAGCCGCCGATGTCCTGCAGGATCTCGATCACCGCCAGCAGATGCTTCCGCTCCTGCTCGAGGGCGGTGAGCCGGCTCTGCAGCCGTTCGACCTCGTCGATCCCCATGGCCGTGGATGACATTGGGCGTCCTGGATGAAGGGGTGACGCGGCCCCTGGCCGGGGCCCGCCTGCCTCAGTATAAGGCGGGGGGCGCGGCCCGCCTACTGCCGCAGGAATGTGCAGCGGTTCCGTCAAAAGTCTATGGTGTCACGATGGTTGACGGTCCTCTGGAGGGCCCGCCCTGGGCCCGCTAGGTTACTGCTTCCCAGCGATCCTGGCGGCCAGTGCCTCGGCCTCCCGCCGGTAGGCGCTGTCCCTGACCTCCCGGTCCGGCAGGCTGGCCAGCGTGTCGAGCTGAGCCCGGGCGTCGCCGTAGCGCTTCCGGTCGACGTAGATCTGGGCCAGCTCGAGCCGATGGTACAGGCGGGCCGGATCGAGGGCCACCGCCCGCTCCATGTTGGATACCGCACCCTGCCACGAGGCCTGCTTGAAGATCCCGGCGCCGAGCAGGGACCTGGCGAAGAAACGGCTGAGACCCGACAGCCGCATGATCTCGGCATTCCATCGCCCGAGAATATGGTAGGCCCCGTCGTGACGTGGGTTCAGGGCCAGGGTGCGCTCGGCCTCGTCGCGAATGATCCGGGCCCGGCGGATGCGCTCCTTCTTGCCCAGGCCGAGCGAGGCGCGTCCCACCGCCGCGGCCAGGGCGAAGTGCCCGTCGGCGCCCAGCGAGTCCGCCGCCACCGCCCGTCGCGCCAGCCGCTCCGCGCCGGCGTAGAGCGAGTCGCGCTCGGGACTCTTGATGCTGTCGGGAATCGCCTCGCCCTGGTCGAGCAGCACGATGGCCGCGCGCCAGTTGGCCTCGTAGGCCGTGGAGTCGAGCGCCAGGGCCGCCTGGTAGTGGGCCAGCGCGGTGGCCAGATCGTGGACCTGGAACGCCCGGTTGCCGAGGGTGACATGATCGTGGCCGGACTGCGCGTGGGCCGGCCTCGGGCCGATACCCCACAGCACGGCCAGGCAGGCGAAGTGAGACGGACGCAGGCGACGGTCCCCTGGGAGAAAGGTCCCGAATGGTGATCCCGGCGCTGATCGAGCACAAGCGGGACGGCGCGGCGCTGTCGCCCGAGCAGTGGTCGGAGCTGATCCGGGCCTATGCCGCCGGCCAGGTGCCCGATTACCAGATGTCGGCCCTGCTGATGGCGATCTACTTCCGCGGGCTCGAGGCCGGCGAGCTGGCCGCCCTGACCGACGCGATGATCGATTCCGGCGACCGGCTCCGGTTCGATGGCCTGCCGATCCCGGTCGCTGACAAGCACTCGACCGGCGGCGTGGGCGACAAGGTCTCGCTGCTGCTGGCGCCCATGGTCGCCAGCTGCGGCGTGGCGGTGCCGATGATGTCGGGTCGCGGACTGGGGCATACCGGCGGGACGTTGGACAAGTTGGAGTCGATCCCGGGGTTCCGGACCAACCTGACGCTCCGGGAGGCGACCAGCCAGATCCAGCGGCTCGGCTGCGCCATGCTGGGGCAGACGCCCGAGATCGCCCCGGCCGACAAGCGGCTGTATGCCCTCCGGGACGTGACGGCCACGGTGGAGTCGATCCCGCTGATCGCCGCGAGCATCATGTCTAAGAAGCTGGCCGAAGGGCTGAACGGGTTGGTGCTCGACGTCAAGACCGGAAGCGGGGCGTTCCTGGCCGATCTGGACCAGTCGCTCGAGCTGGCCCGCACCATGATCGCGCTGGGCGAGGCGAGGGGCTGTCCCACGGTGGCGCTGCTGACGGCGATGGACCGGCCCCTGGGCCGGGCCTGCGGCAACGCGCTCGAGGTCGAGGAAGCGATCGAAGGCCTGCGAGGCAGCGGGCCCGAGGACCTGATGGAGGTGACCTACGCCCTGGGGGCCGAGCTGCTGACGCTGGTCGGGGTGGCGAAGACCCCCGTGGAAGCCCGGCGAAGCCTGACCGAGGCGGTGAACTCCGGGCGGGCGCTGGAGACCTTCGCCAAGGTCATCGAAGCCCAGGGTGGCAACCCGGCGGTGGTCGAGGATCCCGGTGTGCTGCCCCAGGCCCAGGCGGTGGAAGTGTACCGGGCGGTGCAGGGCGGTGTCGTTTCGGCGGTAGAGCCCCGGCGGATCGGGCGGGCCATCATCGCGCTGGGCGGCGGGCGGACGGCGGTCGAGGACGCGGTGGATCCGACGGTCGGCTTCGTGATCACGGTCAAGCCGGGTGATCGGGTCAAGCCGGGCGAGCCGATCGCCTCGGTCTTCGCCCGGGACTCGGCGGGCGTGGCGGCCGGGCTCGAGGGGCTCCGGGAGGCTATCGTCATCGGTGACGCGGGGAGCCGCACGCCGCTCATCTCCCATCGGGTCACCGGCCGCGGGGTCGAGCGGCTCGCGGCCGGCGGCTGAGCCGGTGGTCTTCGGCGGCCCTCTGGGCATCCTGCTGGTGGCGGCCATGGTGCTGGCGGCGGTGATCGTCTGGCTGCTCCAGCGCCGGCCGCGGCATCCGGGACCGCGCCTGCTGGGTGACGACGGCATCGACCGTGAGGAGCTCGAGGCGGCCGAGCGGGAGGTGCGGGAGCTCGAGGCGGGGCGGAGCCCCGAGGACGGGTTCGAGGGCGATGACTGGGGACCGGGCGCCGCCCGGCCGCGTCCCCCGGTTCGGCTCTAGCGGCTGGGCATGGACCGCCGCCACCGGCTGCTGACCCGCCTGGGCCGCGCCTGGGCCGAGTTCGAGGCCTCGTACGCCGGCCTGTCCGACGAGCAGCTCCTCACGCCTGGGGTGCAGGGCCGCTGGTCGGTTCGCGACATCATCGCGCACGTGACCTGGTGGGAGGAGGAGGCGCTGGCCCACCTGCCGCTGGTGGCCGCCGGCGGGCGGCCGCCGCGCTACTCGACCAGGTACGGTGGGATCGACGCCTTCAACGCCAAGATGACGGTGGACCGGCAGCACCTGTCGCTGGAGGAGGTCGGAGCCGAGCACGACCGGGTGCATGCCCGGTTGCTCGAGTACGTCTCGACGCTGCCGGAGGCGCTGCTCGATGCGGGCAGCCGGGTCCGCCGGCGGCTCAGGCTCGACACCTACGGGCATTACCCGCTGCACACGGCAGCCATCTGGCGCTGGCGGCAACTCGGGTCGCCGGGGCAGGGCGGGCGGCCTGAAGGCGGGCGACCCAAAGGCGGGCGACCTGAAGGCGGGCGACCTGAAGGCGGGCGACCTGA
>DATAOR010000271.1:0-7857 GCA_036265635.1 Gemmatimonadales bacterium | reverse complement strand
CCGGCGGCCAGCCGATGGCCGCAGCTGGAGCAGAACACGGCATCCGTCTCCGGGCGGGGACCGCAGGCCGGACAGACGGGTGCCCCCGGCGGTGCCGAGGTCGCAGCGGAGCGAAGCGCACGAACCCTGGCAGCGATCATGGCCTCGACATCGCCGGTCCCGTCCGCCTGGCCGTCCGGGGCGGCCGAACGGCCAATCGCACCTTGCTCGACCGGCTCCATGGTGTCTCCGGCGTCCGCCCCCCCCGGTGCCTCGGCACGCAGGGCTTCGAGGGCCTCGCCGGTGTATTTCCGCTTGAGGAAGGCGTAGTCCTCGTCGGACAACTTTCCGGTCTCCCGATCGAACTCGATCTCCTTGAGCGCCGTCAGGGCTACGCCCCGGGCCGTCTCTTCCGGCTCCGGGGGCTCATAAACCGGCGGTTTCGACGGGCCCGGCGCCACCAGCGGCTGCAGGATCAGCCAGACGGCGGCCAAACCCACCAGCGCCGCCGCCACCACCTCCAGAGCCATCAGTCTTCCACCTCGGCAAGGGCACGGCGGAGGCGCTCCATCTCCTCCGGGCTGGCCTCCGGTTCGGGGGCCGTGGCCGGGCCGGCCGGCATCGCCCGCTGGCGTCGGCGTCCGATGATCCACATCAGTCCGGCCCCGGCAATCGCGATAGCCGTGCCCGGTACCAGATAGCCGGCCAGGTTGAATCCTTTGGGCTTGGGCGCCATCAACGCCTTCTCACCATACTGAGCCACGAAGGCGTCGAGGACTTCCTGGGCCGTCTTACCCTGGCTCCGAAGCGCCAGCACCTCGCGGTGCAGCTTGGGCGAGTAGGTACAGCTGAAGTCGGTGGTTCGGCAGGTGAACACATCGAGCGTGCAGCCACAGTTGCAGGCCAGCCGGAGCTCGATGGCCTGGATCTCCGCGGCGTTCTCGTCCAGGTCGGTAGGTGCGTGGGGGCGGCCGACCACAGAAGGATCGCGGAGGGTGCCCACGGCCCCCCGGCCGGCCAGCGAATCCTGCGCCGGCACTCCACCGACCACCGCCGGGGCCGCCCTGGCCGCCAGAGCTCCGGGCAGGACCACCGGGCCTGCAGCGACCAGTGCGCCGCGGAGGAAGTCGCGCCGGGTATACGGCCGACCGCTCATTCCTTCCCCGCCCCTACCAGCGAGACACCGTAGCCGCCCTGGGCCGACCGTGAGGCGGCCACCGTCGGACCGCCGCCCGGCCACATGGTCACGATCCCGCCGAATGCCAGCACGAATCCGCCCGCCCACACCCACCACACCAGCGGATTGATGTTGAACCGATAGACCGCCTCCTCGGTCCCGTTCACGGCACCGGCGAAGACGAGATACACGTCCTCCCGCAGCCCGCTCCGGATGCCGACCTCGGTGGAGGGCTCGAAGGTCGGCCGCCTGAAGCTGTCCACGTGCTGCCGCTTCTCGCTGGTGAGCAGCCCGTCCGGCCGACCGTCGACCTGGACCTGCACGGTGGCGGCGCTCACGATCCGGTTGAGCGCCTCGTACTGCGAGATGCCGACATGGGTAAAGCGATAGGTATGCCCGAACGGGCTCCGCAACTCGACCGAATCGCCCGGCTTGAGGGTGGCCTCGCGCTGGACCTTGAACGCCATCCCGGCGAAGGCCGCGAAGTAGATCAGCACGCCGACGTGGACGATGTAGCCGCCGTACCGCCGGCGGTTCCGTTCCACCAGCCGGATCAAGGCTATGGGGATGGCCTCACCGTGCATCCGGCGCCGGGCCCGGACCCCGCGGTAGAACTCCTGGGCGACGGTACCCGCCACGAACGCCGCCAGCGCCAGCGCCATCATGGCATACCCGTCCCGCACCCCGGCGACGAGCAGGGCGACCAGCGCCACGGTCCCGGAGGCCAGGGGCACGACGAACTGCCGCCGCAGGTTGGCCGACGACGCCTTGCGCCAGGCGATCAGCGGCCCGATCCCGGTCAGGGCCAGCAGCAACAACCCCAGCGGCACATTGACCCGATTGAAGAACGGCGGGCCGACCGTGATCTTGGTGCCCCGCACCGCCTCGGACAGGATGGGGAACAGGGTCCCCCACAGGACGGAGAAGGCGATCCCCACCAGGAGCAGGTTGTTGAACAGGAAGGCCGCCTCGCGGCTCAGCATCGACTCGAGCCGCACGTCCGCCTCGAGCTGCGGCCAGCGGGTGTACAGCAGGGTGAACGAGAGGACTGCCGCCACCACCAGGAAGGCGAGGAAGAAGTAGCCGACGTTGGATTGAGTGAAGCTGTGGACGCTGGCGATGACCCCCGAGCGGGTGATGAACGTGCCGAAGATGCTGAGCAGGAACGTGCCGATGATCAGGCCCAGGTTCCACCGCTTGAGCATCCCCCGCTTCTCCTGGATCATCACCGAGTGCAGAAACGCGGTCATCGTGAGCCAGGGCAGGAAGCTGGCGTTCTCGACCGGATCCCAGGCCCAGTAGCCGCCCCAGCCCAGCTCCACGTAGGCCCACCACATCCCCAGGGTGATCCCGATGGAGAGAAACAGCCAGCTCACCAGGGTCCATTTCCGGATGGCGTGGATCCAGCCGGTGTCCAGCCGGCGCGACATCAGCGCCGCGATGGCGAAGGCGAACGGAATGGTGATGCTGATGTAGCCCAGGTAGAGCATCGGCGGGTGGATCACCATGCCGACGTTCTGGAGCTGCGGGTTGAGCCCGCGGCCATCCGCCGGGGTGAAGGCCAGCCGCTCGAACGGGTTGGAGCCGAACAGCATGACGCTGACGAAGAAGACCACCACGGCCGAGGTCACCCCCGCCACGTAGGGCATCAGCTCGGCGTGGCGGCGGGGGGTGAGCAGCTGGGCCAGGCTGGCGAAGATCGACAGGACGACCGCCCAGAAGAGGAGCGATCCCTTCTGGCCCGCCCAGAAGGCCGAGACGATGTAATAGGGCGGCAGGTTCCGACTGGTGTAGGCCGCCACGTACTCGATATTGAAGTCGTGGGTGATCAGCCCCTTCCAGAGCGCTACCGAGGCCACCAGCAGGCATCCCAGCACCGCGTAGACCGAGCGGATCACGGTCGTGGCCAACTCGGGCCGATCCTGCCACCGGCCCGAGAACGCGATCACCGCGCCCCAGAGCCCGAGGAGAAAGGCAGCCCAGAGCGCGAACTGTCCCAGCAGAGTCATGGCAGTAGTCGTTTCAGGCTTTGGGGACGGCCTCGTAGCGGGACCCGCATTTGGCCAGTACGTCGGTGGCGCGGATGACACCGTCGCGCCCCAGCCGCCCCTCGACCACGACCTCGATGTCGTTGGCGTCGGTGAAGGTGTCCGGGACGAGGCCGTGGTAGGTGACGGGATAGGTCTTGACCCCGTCCGAAACCTTGAAATCGATGGTCCGGGTACCGTCGTCCCGCCGGACCGAGCCCGGCACCACCTTGGCGCCGACCTTGAAGCCGACGTTCTCGACGAAGCTCGGGTCGGCCGCGGTCTTGGCGGCCAGCTCGGCCGGCGTGAGGAAGTAGACCCCGGTCTCCTTGACACCCTCGGTGATCAGAAATCCGACGCTGCCGACGATCAGCGCCGCGCCGAGCAAGAACTTGTGGCCAGCCTTCATGGGGTGGCTCCTGGAGTCATGTGCGGGGTCCTACGCCTCGACACTGAGCGGTGAACAAAGTTCCTGCCCCGCCGCCCGGGATTCAAGTGCCGGCGCCGGCCGGCTTGGCCGCCTCCGCCTGCTTGTGAAATTCGTCGATCGAGACTTTGTGCTCGGCGTATTCCGGCCGGTCGGCCTTCATTTCGGCCTCGTAGTGCTGGAGGAAGCCGAGGTAGGCCCGCGACAGCGCCCGGTCGTCCTTCCGCCAGCGGGCCACCGTGCCCCGGATGATATACCCGAACAGATGGCCCGGCTGCCTGGCCAGGATGGTGTCGGCCAGCGCGGTGGGGCCGGTGACGTCGCCGCTGTGCACCTGGAGCAGGGCGGCGTGGTATCGAGCGTCGGCATCCACCGAGTCGAGCTGGCCGTAGGCCATCAGCGCCATCGGGGTGAACCGGGTCACGGTGGCCTCATCGCCGGCCTGGGCCGCCCGCATCACCCGATTGTACAACCGATCGAACCGCTCCTTCGGCGACATGTTGCTGATGTCCGGCGGCGTGCCCTCGGATCCGCCGCCGTTGTCCCCGATGGCGGCCCCGGGATCACCCGCGGCCGCTAGAGCAGGCGTGGCGGGCCCGCGCGACAGCATGATCAGCAGGACCACCAGCAGCGCGACCAGCGCCGCCCCCGCAATCATCCACGGGGTGCGGTCGGGGGCCGGGGCCTTTACCCCCGCGCCGGCGGCCCGGCCGCAGCCGGAACAGAACCGCGCGCCCGGCGCCATCGGAGCACCGCACCCGGCGCAGGCGCCGCCACCGCGGGCGGCGCCGCAGTGGGCGCAGAACCGGCCGGCGGTTGCGGCTCCGCAGGAGGGGCAGGTCGTCGCAGGAGTCTGGGACACTTAGGATCCACCTGGCTGATCGGTGACGGGGTTACGCCAAACTTAACAGATTCGCGGAAGCTGGTCGCCCGGGAGCAGGTCGAGGATTCGGCTGCCGCCGACAGCGGTGCGGAGGACGACCATGCCGGGGTGGGCCGACACCACCCGGCCGATGACCGCGGCCTCCCGGCCCAGCGAGTCGCCCCGCAATGCCGCCAGGGCGGACGGCGCCCTCGCCCGCTCCACCACCGCCACCAGCACCCCCTCGCTGGCCACATACAAGGGGTCGAGTCCCAGGATCTCGCAGGCGGCCGCTACGACCGGGGGGACCGGGATCGAGACGGCGTCGATCTCCATCCCGGTGCCGGAGGCCGCGGCGATCTCGTTGAGCGCGCTGGCCAGCCCGCCCCGGGTCGGATCCCGGAGGGTATGGACGTCGGTTCCGGCGGCGTCTCGGAGCCGCTCGACCAGACCCGGCAGCGCGGCGGTATCGCTCTCAATCCCGCCCTCCAGTTCGATGCCCTCCCGAGCGGACATGATGGCCATGCCGTGCCGTCCCAGCGGGGCGCTCACGATGATGGCGTCCCCTGGACGGGCTCGGGCAGGGGTGGGCCGGAAACTCGCGTCCAGCTCGCCGATGCCAGTCGTGTTGACGAACATCCCGTCGGCCTTGCCGCGCTCCACCACCTTGGTATCGCCGGTGACCAGCGCGACGCCCGCGGCGAGGGCACTCGCGGCCATGGTGGCCACCACCCGGTCCAGCAGATCGAAGGGGAGTCCCTCCTCGAGCACGAAACCGGCGGTGAGATAGCGCGGCCGGCCGCCCATCATGGCGACGTCGTTGATCGTGCCGTGGACGGCCAGGGAGCCGATGTTCCCGCCGGGGAACTCCAGCGGACTCACCACGAACGTGTCGGTCGAGACGACCAGCTCGGCCGAGGCGAGGGGGACCACCGCGCCATCGCCCAGCGCCGAGAGCACAGGGTTCCCCAGCTGAGGGAGGAAGTGCTCGGCCAGGAGCGCCGCGCTCATTCGTCCGCCCGAGCCGTGGCCCAGCTGGACCCTGGCTACCTCGGCGAGCGGAGCCGGACAGGCCGCGGGGCTCGAGCCTAGCGCCACGCGCGCCATCTAAGGCGCCGCCGCCGCGGCCTGCCGGAAGCGGCCGCAGGTATAGTAGGCGGCACAGGCCCCCTCGGACGACACCATCGGCGCGCCAAGGGGATGATCGGGCGTGCAGCGAATGCCGAAGGCGGGACACTGGTGAGGCTTGAGACGGCCCGTAAGCACGTCGCCGGCCCGGCACTCGGCCGGTTCGGCGACCTCGAGCGCGGCGAGGCCGAACCGGTACTCGGCATCGAAGTCGGAGAACTCCTCGCGCAGACCGAGCCCGCTCCGCGGGATCGGGCCGATGCCCCGCCACTGGCGGTCTACCAGGCGGAAGACCCGGGACACCAGCTCGCGGGCCGGGACCGTGCCCTCGCGCCGGACCGACCGGGTGTACTGGTTTTCCACCACGTGCCGGCCCTGCTCGAGCTGTCCCACCGCCATCCGGATCCCCTCCAGGATATCCACCGTTTCGAACCCCGTGACCACGATGGGCACCCGGTAGCGCGCGGCAATCGGCTCGTACTCGGTCCATCCCATGACCGTGCAGACGTGACCGGCGGCGAGGAAGGCCTCGACCCGATTGTCGGGCGACTCGAGGATCGCCGTCATGGCCGGGGGCACGGTCACGTGAGAGACCAGGATGCTGAAGTTGCGAACGCCCAGCTCGCGCGCCCGCCACACCGCCATGGCGTTGGCCGGCGCGGTGGTCTCGAAGCCCACGGCGAAGAAGACGACCTGTTTGTCCGGGGTCCGCCGGGCGAGCTGGAGCGCATCCAGGGGCGAGTAGACCACCCGCACCTGACCGCCCCGAGCCCTGACCTGGTGCAGATCGCAGTCGCTGCCCGGTACCCGGAGCATGTCGCCGAACGAGGTGAAGATGATCCCGGGGTCGGCCGCCAGCCTGAGCGCCTTGTCGATCTGCCCCAGCGGCGTCACGCACACGGGACAGCCGGGGCCGTGGATCATCTCGACGGCGCCATCCAGCAGCTCGAGCAGTCCCTGCCTGACGATCGTGTGGGTCTGTCCGCCACAGACCTCCATCAGGACCCAGGGCCGGCTGGCCTCCGCGCGAATCCGGGCGATCAGCCGTCGGGCCACCCCGGCATCGCGGAACTCGCTCAGATACTTCACGCGCCGCCTCCCGCCCCGCCCTCGAGGCTCCGCTCCGCCACTTCCCGAATCCAGTCCAGCTCGTCCAGCTGGCTCAGCTCGCGCAACGCCTCGAAGGAGCGTCGCGCCTCCGCCTCGTCCACCCGGCTGATGGCGAAGCCGACGTGGACGATGGCGTAGTCTCCCGGCGCGATCTGGTCGGCCACATAGGCGAGGCAGACCTCGCGACGGACCCCGCCGAAGTCCACCATCCCCATCAGCAGGCCGGCATCGTCATGCATCTCGACGACCCGGCCGGGAATGCCCAGGCACATGTCAACCTCGTGACCGCGCGGCCGCCACGGCCGCCTGGCCGTAGCTCACCGCGCCGTCGTTGGGGCCGAGCAGGCGGGGCAGCAGCATCGTCAGCCCCCCGTCGGCCAGGCGGGCCACCAACCCGGCAAGCAGCCGGGCGTTCTGGAACACGCCGCCACCGAGGGCTACCGTCCGAATGCCGCTGGCCCCGACCGCGCGCTCGACCAGGTCCGCGGTGGCAGCGACCACCGTCGCGTGAAAGTCGGCCGCGAGCTGGGCCACCGGCTCGCCCCCCGCCCGGCGCTCCCCCAGCTCGATCAGCGGCGGCACCAGGTCGAGCTCCCACCCCTCGGTCCCATCCCGGACGACGCGGCCCTGGAGCTCCCGCCCGGGACGGCTGCCGGCCAGCGCCTCCAGCTCCATCGCGGCCTGCCCCTCGTACCGGTTGACCCGCCGCACGCCGAGCACGGCCGCCGCCGCGTCGAACAGCCGGCCCATCGACGAGGCCAGCGGGGTGTTGAAGCCGGCGGCGAGCTGCCGCTCGACCATCGCGCGCTCGCCGGCCGCGACGCCCTCGAAGGCGGCCTGGAACGACGCAGCCCCGTGCGGCTCCAGGGCCAGGAGACCGAGCACGGTCCGCCAGGGTGCGCGGGCGGCTGCGTCACCACCGGGCAGCGGGGCGTACCGGAGGTGCGCCAGCCGGCGGAATCCCGTCAGGTCGCAGGCCAGGATCTCCCCGCCCCAGATATGCCCGTCGGCTCCGTGGCCGGTGCCGTCGTAGGCCACGCCAATCACCGGCTCGGTGACCCCGTGCTCCGCCATCACCGCCGCGATGTGCGCGTGGTGGTGCTGCACCGGCGCCAGCTGGGTCAGCCCGAGCTCGCCGGCCAGCCCG
>DATAOR010000270.1:0-3290 GCA_036265635.1 Gemmatimonadales bacterium | reverse complement strand
TCGAGGTCGGCCCCGTCGAGCAGGGTCTCGACCTCGTCGTCGATCCGCACGATCTGCTGCGACCGGGCGATGATCCGTGTCTTCGACGTGGTCGGCCGCCCGGCCACGGTGACGACGTAGCGATCCTCCAGCCGAGCCACCGCCAGCTCCTGGCGGATGGCCGCCCCGTCGCCATCGTCGCCCACGATGCCGACCAGCAGTGAGCGGGCACCCAGGGTCGACACGTTGGCGGCCACGTTGGCCGCTCCGCCGAGGGCGGCGTGGCGCTCGCGGACGGTGACGACCGGCACCGGCGCCTCGGGGCTCAGCCGCTCTGTCTCGCCGACCAGGTAGCGATCCAGCATGATGTCGCCGACCACGACCACCCGGCTCTCCTTCATCTTCCCGATCAGGTGGAGCAGGCGGTCGCGGGTGAGCGGCGCGGGCGGTGGTCTCATCGCAACACTCCCTGGCGGCCGAGGCCGAGGGTGGCCTGGAGCCGGCCTTCGAACCGGTTGACGGTGCGGCCCTCGACGTGCGCCTGGTTGACGACGTGGTGGAGCCCGGCGTTGAGGCGGAGCTCCAGCGGGCCGGCGCCCCCGCGCAGATCCACCGCCGCCCGCCAGGTCCGCTCGACCACCCCGATGAACAGGCTGGGCGTGGCGACCGCCTCGAGGTCGGTGGCGGGGAAGGGGTCGTTGAGATCGCCTTCGCCCTGGCGGAGCAGGGTGAGCTCGGGCGTCACCAGCCAGCGCGCCAGCACCGGGACGCCGACCGTGAGGCTGGCCTGGTCCATGTCGTCGAAGTTCCGGCCCAGACCCACGCCGGCATCGGTGAAGTTCTCGAACGGGTTGCTGGTCCGGAAGGCGAGGCTCGAGGCCTGGGTGTAGAGCGCCCGCCAGCTGAGCGCCCGGCCCAGCGGCCCGAAGGCCGTGACCGTGAAGGCCCACCGGTTGGGGTAGCCCTGGGTCGCGGTGACCTTCTCGTAGGACAGATCGTCGAGGCCGAGCTGGGCCTGGAGCGTGGCGCGTCCCCGCACCCGCCAGTGGGCATCGAGGCCCAGCATGACGTTGCCGTCCGGGCCGAGGCCGTACTGGTTGCCCAGCAGCAGCAGGGTGAGGGGGTTGCGATAGCGCCCATCGAAGGCGCGGTCCACCCCGGCGAGCACTGTGGTCTCCCAGAGGCCGAGCTGGAGCCGCCGGCTGAGCCGGGCGCTGAGCCGGTGGGCAAAGAAGTAGCGGTGCACGCGCTGGCCCAGTGAATCGGCGTCGTAGAGCGACCGGGCCAGCGCTTCCAGCTGCAGGGTCCGGGTGCCCAGGGTGAGGCCGGCCTCGACCTGGGGATAGCCGTAGTTGCTGACCCCGATGCCGGCCAGGCCGACCGGTCCCCAGTTCCGCTCCATCTGACCGTAGAACACGCTGCCGTAGGCGAACTGGGCGCTGAGATACGCCTGGGGGAAGCGCCACGCCAGCGTCAGGTCGTGACGGCCGGGCCACTCCGGATCGTCCACGATCCGCGGCTCGGCCGCGAGCCGGCTCACCAGGGCGATGGGGCCGAAGACGGCCTCGCCGGTGAAGTCGGCGTAGGGCCGGGCGCCGTCGGTGCCGAGCGGATGCAGGACGTCGCGGCGGATGTGGCTGAAGGCCTGGCCGCCGGCCCGGCCGGCCATCCGCCAGGTCTGGCCGCCGGGCGTCTCCTCCAAGCCGGCGCGGAGCGTGGCGACCAGGGGGGCGACGCCGGCGGTATCGGCCTGGTCCAGGACCCGGCGCGCGTCGGCCCGGCGAAACGGGCGCACCATCGGCGAGGGATCGTCGAGGTCGCCGCGCTCGATCAGGTGCTCGAGCAGGGGCAGGCGCGGGTCGTCCAGCGGGAGATAGGGCGACGCCTGCGCCGCCGCCCGGCCCGGATGCAGCCCGGCAAGGGCAGCGGCCAGCGCGACGGCGGCCGGCCACGGGGCGGGGCGGGCGACCGTGACGGCGCGGAGAAATGGCGGCATCGGCCCGTAAGGTATCCGGAACCGATTCGCTTCGCTCAACCGCATCGGTCGGCTATCTTGCCCCCATGTTCGACCCTCCCGCATGAGCGAGCTGCGCGTCGAAGCCACCCGGGGCGAACTGGTCGAGTCGGTCCACCGGGTGTCGGTGGCGGTCGTCGACCAGGGGGGCCGGCTGGTCGCGGCCTCGGGCGATCCCTCGCGGGTCGCCTACTGGCGGTCGTCCGCCAAGCCGTTCCAGGCGATCCCGCTGATCGACGACGGCGCGGCCGACGCGTTCGGCTTCGGCCCCGACGAGCTGGCCCTGGCCTGTGCCTCGCACTCGAGCGAGCCGGTGCACCGGGCGGTCGCGGCCGAGATGCTCCGCCGCATCGGAGCACCCGAGTCGGCCCTGGCGTGCGGTCCCCACCCTCCCATTTCCGCCGCCGTGGCCGAGCAGGCCCTCCGCGACGGCGTTACCCTGACACCGCTGTGGAGCAACTGCTCGGGCAAGCACGCCGGCATGCTGGCGCTGGCCCGGCACCACGGCTGGCCGTGGCCTGGGTACCA
This sequence comes from Gemmatimonadales bacterium, assembly GCA_036265635.1. GTDB lineage: Bacteria > Gemmatimonadota > Gemmatimonadetes > Gemmatimonadales > GWC2-71-9 > CAVVWJ01. The sequence continues at coordinate 769 of DATAOR010000270.1, read as the reverse complement.
GCTCGAGGGCCACCCGCTGCAGGACCGGCTTCGGGCGGAAGTAGCGCGGTGGACCGGCGTCCGGGCCGGTGCCATTCCCACGGCCGTGGACGGCTGCACCACGGTGACATTCGGCCTGCCGCTCACCGCCATGGCTCAGGCGTGGGCCCGGCTCGGCGGCTCGGATGAAGCGGCCCCGAGCCGGATCCGGCAGGCGATGACCGCGCGGCCCGACCTGGTGGCCGGGACGGGCCGCCTCTGTACCGAGCTGATGACCGCGCTGCCCGGCCGGGTGCTGGCCAAGATCGGGGCGGCCGGGATCTACTGCGCGGCGGTACCCCCGCTCGGGCTCGGCGTGGCGCTCAAGGTGGCCGACGGCGACAGCGAGGTGTCGGGTGTAGCCCTGCTGGCGGTGCTGGCGCTGGTCACCAACCGGATAGCGCCAGGTGCATTCGACTGGTCGGTGGTGTCGGGGCACGCGGCCCGCCCGATCCTCAACACGCGGGGCGACCGGGTCGGATCGCTCCGGTCGGCCGGGCTAGTGCGCTTTCATGCCTGAGTCCGCGTGAGCGCGGTACGGATACTTACCGCAACCGAGGTAGGATGGATGGCGAAACAAGACAGTCTCGACCCGCAAACCCGTGACCTCGTCCGCTTCGCGGCCGCCATCGCGCAAGGCTACGAGCCGGAGCTGCGCGAGCGGGTAGGCCCGCTCCGTTCGTCCCAGGTGCCGGCCCAGTGGGTCGAGGAGCTGCTGCTGCAGTCGGTGCTCATGGTGGGCTATCCGCGG
>DATAOR010000269.1:0-14333 GCA_036265635.1 Gemmatimonadales bacterium | reverse complement strand
GGCGCCCCAGCCGCCCCGGGTGGGCACGGGACCATCAGGGTCGAAGCTCACCAGCCGCCGGGGCGGGCTCCCGTCGAGGGAAACGGACCAGTACGCCATTCCCCTGGCCGCTTCGCTCCGGGTATACAGCGAGCGCCCGTCCCTGCTCCACCGGGCGCCGTTGGCTATCACCGCCGACGGACCGACCGAGTCCCCCACCAGACGAGGCGGCCCCGAGTCGGCGGGCATGACCCAGAGCGAGCCGTCGACGAGCGAGCTGCCGAACGAAAGGCTCCGCCCGTCGGGCGACCAGTCGGGGTAGAATCCGTGGTCCAGCCGCTCGACCGGCTGCTGCCAGACGCCCCCAACCCGGCGCACCGTCCAGATCCCGCCGCGGCCGGTGAAGATGCAGTACGCCAGCCGGTTCCCGTCCGGCGCCCAGGAGGCGATCGCCTCCTGGGCCGGGGAGCTGGTGACCCGCTGGACCGGTCCGCCGTCGAGCGGCATCACCCAGATGTCGCGCGACCCGCCGCGCCAGGAGTGAAAGGCGACCTCCCGGCCGTCGGGCGACGACGAGGGGAAGAAGTCGTCGGCGGGATCGGTGGTCAGCCGCTCCGGAGTGCCGCCCGGCACTGCCATCCGGTAGAGATCCGAGTTGCCGCTCAGATCGGAATCGTAGTACAGCCAGCGACCGTCGGCCGAGAGGGTGACGGCCTCGACGAACTGTGAGCCGTGGGTGAGCTGCGTGGCGCCGGCGGTGGAGACCGGCGGATGGGCCGGGATCGGGATGGACCAGGCGTTGCTCTCGACGGCCAGCGTCGCCCAGGCCAGCCGGCGGCCATCGGCCGAGAGCGAGATGGTGTGGGCATTGAGGCCGGTGGTGAGCCGAAGCGCGGGACCGTGGGGCGCACCGCCCGCTATCGCCTGGGCGAAGACATCGCGGGGACCGTACCGGGTGGAGACGTAGTACAGCCAGCGGCCGTCGGGCGACCAGACCGCGCTCTGGTTGACCGAGCCGCTGTCGCTCACCGGCACCACCCGGCCGTCGGCCACGGCCACCGTGACGATCCTGCTGGGCGAGGCGTTGCCGAACAGGGGCCCGACCGTGAGCGAGATGGCGTTGCCGGAGCTGCAGGCGAGGTGGCTCCCGTCGGGGCTCCAGCTGCAGTCATAGGGCTCGAACACGCGGGCGACGGCGCGGACGGCGCCGGCCGCATCGCGAAGGAAGATCGAATCGCCCACGACGTAGGCAATCCGCCGGCCGTCCGGGGCCCAGGCGGCGGCGATCACCGGACCGGTCCGGCCGGGCGGCACCTCGGGCGTCTCGGTGCCTCCGGTAGCGGGGACGCTCACCACCCCGCCCCGCTCGAGAAAGAGGACCCGGCTCCCATCCGGCGACCAGCGGGGGTGGGCCTGGACCTGGGTGGTGTCGTCGGTGAGCGGGATGCCGCGTCCGCCGGACACGGACCGGACGAAGACCCGCATCCGGACCAGCGAGCCGCTGGCGTAGGCGACGCTCTTGCCGTCGGGCGAGATGGCCGGCAGCACCTCCAGGAGGGGATCCCAGGTCACCTTGGTGGCCTGGCCGAAGACGAGCGGAAGCCCGGCCGGCTGCGCCCGGCGGCCCCCGACGACGTAGGCTGCGGCCGCGAGCGCGAGCGCGCCGGCGGTCCAGGGCAGCCATCGGCGCCAGGGGGCCACCGGCGGCGTGGCGGCAACGGCACGGTCGGCGGTGCGGCGGGAGCCGGCCGCGCCGCTGAGCCCCGCCGCGAACTCCTGGGCCGAGCCGAACCGATCGGCCGGGAGCTTCTCGAGCGCGGTCAGGACCGCGGCCTCCACCTCGAGCGGGATCGACCGGCGGCGGGGCACCAGCGGCGCCGGCTCCTCGGTCAGCACCTTGGCCACGATGGCCTGCGCCGTGGGCCCGCTGAACGGCGGCTCGCCGAGCAGCATCTCGTAGGTCACCGCCCCCAGCGCGTAGATGTCGCTCCGGGCGGTGATCTCCCGCTCCCCCATCGCCTGCTCGGGCGACATGTAGTGCGGCGTCCCGATCGACATCCCCGTCTCGGTGATCCGGGTCCCCCCCGCCTTGCTCGCCGCCAGGGCGATGCCGAAGTCGGCCACCAGGGCGCTGCCGTCGTGCAGCAGGATGTTCTCCGGCTTGATGTCCCGGTGGATCACCCCGTGGCGGTGGGCGTAGTCGAGCGCCCCCGCCACCTCGGTGGCGAGCCGGACCGCGTCGGCGACGGGCAGCTGCTTCTCCCGGCGGAGCCGGTCCCGCAGCGACTCGCCCTCGACGTACGGCATGACGTAGAACAGGAAGCTGTCGGCCTGGCCCGAGTCGAACAGCGGCAGGATGTGGGGGTGCTGCAGGTTGGCGGTGGTCTTGATCTCGCTCAGGAACCGCTCGGCCCCGATCACGGCGGCCAGCTCGGGGCGGAGCACCTTGACCGCCACCTTCCGGTCGTGCCGGAGGTCCTGGGCCAGGTAAACCGTGGCCATGCCGCCGGCCCCGAGCTCGCGCTCGAGCCGGTAGCGATCGGCCAGCGCGTCGGCGAGGCGCGGCGGCGACTGGTTGACCGGGGGCAGGCCCACACTGGCTCCGCACGGCGACGCGGGACGCCCGGCGCCCCGCGGAGGCGGGCAGGACGGGCGGCCCTGAGATCCGGCTGTTCGAGGTGTGACGGTGAAGTTACCCCGCCGGCCCGGTTGCTGCCATCGGCGCCGGCCCTCCCGGTCGCCCGGCCCTCAGTGCCCCCGGCCGGCGGCCCGCTGAGGAAAGGCGATCAGGCCGAGCACGATGGCGCCCAGCAGCACCGCCGAGGCCACCGGCCGGCTGAACGCCATGCCGCCGGAGGCGACCGGCTTGTCGAGCAGGTCCCCCAGGACGGCGCCCAGCGGTCGGGTAAGCACGAAGGCGGCCCAGAAGAGCGCCGTGCGGGACACCCGGGTCAGGAACCAGGCCGCGGCGATACCCGCCAGGAGCCCACCGAAGATCACCGCCGCGCCGGTGTAGCCCAGCCCGGCCGTATCGGCCGTCCAGTCGCCCAGGGCGGTGCCCAGGGTCTGGGAGAACATGATGGTCGCCCAGTAGAACAACTCAGCCCGCGGGGTGCTGACCGACTCCACCGAAACGGTCCCCATCGTCCGCCGCCACACTGCCAGCGAGCCGAGCAGCAGGACCAGGAGCAGCGCGCTGCCGCCGGCGTACCCGATGCCGAGCGAGCGGGTGGCGAAGTCGGCCAGGGTGGTGCCGACCGTGGTGGTGGCGATGATGGTGGCCCAGTAGATCCAGGGATGGAACCGCGGAGCGGCGATCTGGCCGGCGACGGCGACGACGAAGATGGCGGCGAACACGGCGGTGGCGACGAGGTAGCCCAGATTCAGCGTCATCGAGAGGGTGTCACCGGCCGTCTCGCCCAGGGTGGTCGCCAGGATCTTGAGGGCCCAGAACAGCAGGGTGACGGCGGGGACTTTGGTCTCCGCCGCACGATCGTCCCGAGGGATGCTGGGGGAGGAGCTGGTCATCAGGAGGGCCAATATGCTTCCGTCCGGGGAGGCCGGGAATGGCGGCCCCCCGGAGCCCGGTCCGAGCCAAACTGTCCCGCCCGGGCCGGTTCAGCCTATGTTGAGGACGTCGTTCGACCCCGGAGTGACCGCTCGATGACCGCCCCCATCCTGGTCGATGCCCGGAGCCGCGCCGACGACGTCATCCGCGTGGTGTGCGACGCCTTCGCCGACTACCCGATCATGCGCTACGTGCTCGGCGAGGGAGGCGATTACCGCGAGCGGCTCCGCCGCCTGATCGGCTTCTTCGCCGGGGCCCGCTTCCTCCGGGACGACGCCATCGTGGGCATCGCGGTCGGCGGGGAGCTGCGGGGTGCGGCGCTCTGTTCGCTGCCGGACCGGATGCCGCCGCCGGAGCTCGACCAGCTTCGGGAGCGAACCTGGTCGGCGCTCGGCCCGGACGCCCGGCAGCGATACGACCGATGCGTCGAGGTATGGACCCCGCTCGGCGTGGCCGAGCCGAACATCCACCTCAACATGCTGGCGGTGCCGCCCCGGCATCAGGGCCAGGGCCTGGGGCGCCTGCTGCTCGACGAGGTCCACGCCCTGTCGCGGGCCCGGAGCGATTCGCGCGGCGTGACGCTCACCACCGAGCTCGAGACCAACGTGGGACTGTACCGGCATGTGGGCTACCGGGTGGTGGGCCGGGGAACGATCGCTCCCGGGCTGGAGACCTGGGGCATGTACCGGCCCGATTGAGCCGCGCGGGGCCGAGGGACATGGATCACCGCCCGGCAGCCCCAGTATGATGTAGATCTTTGCCGTCCACTCGACGTTCTGGCGGGCCGTACTCGAACCATCTCATCGCCCGGCGGTTGGGGCATGGAGGCTGTCGTATGCAACGATGGTCGGTATTCTCGATCGTGGGACTGCTGGCACTGGCGCTCCTGGCAGGGCAGCCGGCGTCCGCGGCGGCCCAGACGAATACCATCCGCTGCGAGTCCAACAGCGGTAACCGGGTGGTCTGTCCCATCCCGGCGGGTGCCCGGGTGACCCTGGCCCGCCACCTGAGCCAGACCCCCTGCCAGGAGAACTCGAACTGGGGCGTGAGCGGGAACGCGCTCTGGGTCTCGAACGGCTGCCGGGCCGAATTCGCCGTCTCCACCGCCGCCGTCCAGCCGACCAACCCCGCTCCGCCGACCGGACCGGTCTACGGCAACGTGGAGGCCTCCCCCTTCCAGCTTCGGGTCTGCCGGGCCGAGGCGGACCGGCGGCTCCCCCAATACACCGGGAACCAGATCGAAGTGACCCCCGAGTCACGGTCGGGACCGACGGTCACCATCCGGTGGCGGGCGGGGACGTCCACCGGCCTCTGCCAGGTGCAGAACGACGGCCGGCTGGTCTCCTTCACCACCGACGACAAGGGCGTCGCTCCCGGGACCCCGGCCGCCAGCACCCGGGTCACCTGCGAGTCGAAGCGGGGCGACCGGCAGCAGTGCCCCGTTCCGGCCGGGAGCCGGATCCGGCTGGCCCGCCAGTTGAGCACCAATCCGTGCCGGCCGAACGAGACGTACGGTCAGTCGTCCGGCTACATCTGGGTGGACGAGGGCTGTCGGGCCGAGTTCGAGGTGACTCAGCCGGGCTTCGGCGGCGGCCCCGGGGGGAACGGCGGCGTCACCCGGATCACCTGCGAGAGCCAGAACAACGCCCAGCACGGCTGCCCGTTCCCGAGCGGCTCTACCGTCCGGTTCGCCAGCCAGCTCAGCAGCCAGCCCTGCGTCCTCAACCAGACCTACGGCATCTCCACCAACTATGTGTGGGTGACCCGAGGCTGCCGGGCCGTATTCGAGGTCAGCAGCGGGTATTCGGGCGACAACAGCGGATCGTACACCTCCCGGATGACGTGCGAGTCGCAGACCAGCGGCCGGCAGATCTGTCCCATCGCCGGGGCCAGCGCCGTCCGCCTGGTGCGGCAGATCAGCACGGCGCCCTGCCAGCTCAACCGGACGTTCGGGACCCAGTTCGGCGGGATCTGGGTGAGCAACGGCTGCCGCGGCGAGTTCGACGTGACGGTGACCGGCGGGTCGCCCGGCGGCCCGGGCAACGGGCTGTCGGAGCGGATCACCTGCGCGTCGAACGGCGGGGAGCGGGTCGAGTGCCGGTTCCGCCAGGCTGGCCGGGTGACGCTGGCTCGCCAACTCAGCACCACGGCCTGCGTCCAGAACAGCACCTGGGGCGTCGGGAGCGGCGGGACGATCTGGGTGACCAAGGGGTGCCGCGGGGAGTTCGAGTCGCGGCCGTAGCGGCGGCGGCGGGTAGCCGCTAGCGAACGCCCGCGGGGGACGGCCCCGGAGCCGGCTTCGGATGTGGTTCAATCCAAAGCGGTTCCGGGGCCTTCCTGCGCCGGCATCCGACCCGCCCCATGGCGGGACCGCGGGGACCGTCGGAGCAGGGTGGCGCAGAACGACGCGTTTCGTTTACTTATGCGACCCCTCTCATCGTCTCGAACCACCCCTGGAAGTCGTTCCGACGGCGCTGACTCCGAGCCCACGGCGGAGCCGTCTCCAGGTATGGGGCCGCCCCGGCCGCCGATGAGCCGATCGCTGACCCGACCGCATGGCCGCACGGCGCCGCTCCGGCGGGCCGCGCGTCCGGAGTGACCCGCGTGAGCGCATCACCGACCGCCGCCTCGCCTGCCCGCTTCCGCCTGCCGGCCGGGACGATCACCGCCCTGACGGTGATCTACGGCGCGGTGTACCTGTTCTGGGAGCAGAGCGACTGGGGCAGCCAGGCGGTCCGGGACCTGATCGGGAACGTGGCGTTCATGCCGCTCAACCTGGGCGTGCTGACGCTGTTCGCCCTGGCCTCCCGGAAGCAGGTGCTCGACCCGGCGGTCCGGCGTGCCCTCCGGCTGCTCGCCGTGGGTGGCGGGATGGTGTTCATCGGGAACGGCATCAACGCCTGGTACGTGCTGGCCCTCCATCAGAGTCCGTCGTACTCCTGGGCCGATCCGTTCTATCTCACCGACACGCTGCTCACCCTCGCGGCCCTGCTCACGTTCCCCCTGGCCCGGCGGACCCGGCTGGAGCGCTGGAAGTTCCTGCTCGACGCGGCCATGGTGCTGGTGGGCGGGGCGGTGGCGATCTGGTACTTCTCGGTCCGGCCAACCGCCGCGGCGCAGCAGGAGAGCAGCCTGGTGCTGACGCTGCTGGCGTTCGCCTACCCGCTCACCAGCTTGATGGTGCTGCTGGGCGTGACCACGGTGCTGCTCCGGCGGCCGGTGGACGGCAACCGGGCCGCCTTCGGCATGCTGGTGACGGGGGTCGCCGTCGGCGTGGTGGCCGACCTGACGTTCAGCCTGGTCCAGCTGGAGACCGGCGGCCGGAGCGCGGCCTGGACCGATGCGGTGTTCCTGCTCTGCTACGCCATGCTGATCGGGAGCGGCGAGCGGTACTGGCGCCGGCCGGTGGCCCGGCAGGCGACGGTCACGGTGCCGTTCACCCGGTTCCAGCAGATCAGCCCGCTGCCCTACCTGGCCGTGAGCGTGACCTACGCCCTGCTGCTCTACGTGGCGCTCAAGCCGTGGAGCGATCCGTTGAGCGGGCTGGTGGTCGGGGCGCTGCTGGTGACGGCGCTGGTGGTGTTCCGCCAGCTGCTCACCGTGCGCGAGAACGTCCGGCTCCTGGCCGAGACGGCGGCGCGCCAGAGCGAGGCGCGGTTCCGCTCGCTGGTCCAGCACTCGTCCGACGTGATCGTGGTGACCCGGGCCGACGGGACCGTGCGCTTCGTCAGCCCGTCGGCCACCCGGGTCTTCGGCTACGACCCGACCGCGATGGTGCGCCACCGGCTGTTCCAGTTCCTCCACCCCGAGGACCAGGACCGCGCGGCCGACTTCTTCCGCGACGCCGCCCAGGCGCCCGGCGTGACGGGGCCGGTCGAGTGGCGGTTCCGCCAGCCCGACGGCTCGTGGCTCAATGCCGAGATCCTGGCGACCAACCTGCTGGGCGACGCCACGGTCAAGGGGATCGTGCTGAACACCCGCGACGTGAGCGAGCGGCGGCGGCTGGAGGAGCAGCTGATTCACCAGGCGTTCCACGATCCGCTCACCGGCCTGGCCAACCGGGCGCTGTTCCGCGACCGGGTGAGCCATGCGCTCGACCTGGCCCAGCGGCGGGGCACGCCGGTGACGGTCCTGTTCCTCGACCTCGACGACTTCAAGACGGTCAACGACAGCCTGGGGCACGGCGAGGGCGACCGCCTGCTGATCGCCGCGGCCGAGCGGTTCCTGGCCTGCGCCCGGAGCGCCGACACGGTGGCCCGGCTGGGCGGCGACGAGTTCGCCATCCTGATCGAGGGCGCCGACGGCCGCGAAGGGCTGCCCGACCGGCTGAGCGCCGCGATGTCGCACCCGTTCTCGCTCAGCGGCAACCAGATCCGGGTCACCGCCAGCATCGGGGTCGCGGCCGCCTCGCCCAACGACACGGCCGACGACCTGCTGCGGAACGCCGACATGGCGATGTACGCCGCCAAGCGCCGGGGGAAGGGCCGGGCGGCGACCTACGAGAGCCGGATGTACGCCGACATCCGCGAGCGGCTCGACCTGGAGGCGGCGCTCCGGACCGCGGTCGAGCGGGGCGAGCTGAGCCTCTCCTACCAGCCCATCATCACGCTGCAGACCGGGGCGATGTACGGGGTCGAGGCGCTGCTCCGCTGGGAGCATCCGCAGTTCGGCCGGCTGCTGCCCCAGCACTTCATCCCGATGGCCGAGGAGACCGGGTTGATCGTCCCGCTGGGCGCCTGGGTGCTGGCCGAGGCCTGCCGGCAGCTGCACGTGTGGCGCCAGCGGCACCCGCAGCTCGACCTGGCGGTGTCGATCAACATCTCCGGCCGCCAGCTCCAGGGCATTGGACTGGCCGACGCGCTGCGGCAGACGCTGACCTCGTCGGGGGTCGAGCCGACCGCCGTGGTGCTCGAGATCACCGAGAGCGTCCTGATGCAGCAGACCGACGCGGTGCTCGAGCGGCTGCAGCAGCTCAAGGCGCTCGGCGTCCGCCTCGCCATCGACGATTTCGGGACCGGGTACTCGTCACTCAGCTACCTGCAGCGGTTCCCGATCGACATCCTCAAGATCGCCAAGCCGTTCGTCGAGGAGGTCGGGCTCGGGGCCGACCGCTCGGCCCTGGCGCGGGCCATCATCGGCCTGGGCGACACCCTCCGGCTGCAGACCATCGCCGAGGGCATCGAGCGGGCCGAGCAGCGGGCGGCGCTGATCGATCTCGGCTGCGGGCTGGGGCAGGGGCACCACTTCTGGCCGGCGCTGTCGCCCTCGGCGATCGACGAGCTGCTGACGACCGACCGGTTTCCGCGGCTCAGGCTGGTGGAGGACAGCGCGTGAGGGTGGGACGTGAAGCGCCGGCAACCTGAGCCGGGCCAGGGATGACCATGCCTCGCGGCCGACGGGCCGCGGGCGGGGCCATCCTCCTCGCCGGCCTGCTCGCCCTGGCGCCGGGCGTGGCGTCCGCCCAGGCCGACGTCCCGCCCGTGATCGAGAAATTCAAGGCCAAGGACCCCGGCATGGCCAAGATCTTCGCCGACGCGGTGGGATACGCCGTGTTTCCGACCGTGGGAAAGGGGGGCCTGGGGATCGGCGCCGCGCGGGGCAAGGGCTGGGTGTACTCGGGCGGCGGGCTGATCGGGCGGTCCACCCTGACCCAGGTGACCGTCGGCCTCCAGTTCGGCGGCCAGGCCTACAGCGAGATCGTGTTCTTCCAGACCCGCCAGGCGCTCGACAACTTCAAGCTGGGCCGGCTCAAGCTCGACGCCCAGGCCTCGGCCGTGGCGCTCACGGCCCGGGCCTCGGCCGACCTGGCGTGGCGGAACGGCGTCGCCATCGTGACCATGGCCAAGGGCGGCCTGATGTACGAGGCCTCGGTCGGGGGGCAGAAGTTCTCGTTCACGCCGCTGAAGGAGTGAGAGCACCGTGACCGGCAGGCCGATCGCATTGGTCACCGGCGCGTCGTCCGGAGTGGGCCGGGCGACGGCGGTCGTGCTGGCCGCCCGGGGATATCGCGTCTTCGGCACCAGCCGGCGGCCGGAGGCGGAGGCGCCGGCCGGCATCGCGATGGTGCCGCTGGACGTCCGCGACGATGCCTCGGTGGCGAACTGTCTGGAGACCGTGACCAGCCCGGAGGGCCGGCTCGACCTGCTGGTCAACAATGCCGGCTACGAGCAGGCCGGCGCCCTGGAGGAGGTGTCGCTGGACGAGGCCCGGGCCCAGTTCGAGACCAACTTCTTCGGCGTGATCCGGATGGTGAAGGCGGCGCTGCCGATCATGCGGCGGCAGCGGAGCGGACGGATCATCAACGTCAGCTCGCTCGCAGCTCTGGCCCCGATCCCCTTCATGGGGATCTACTCGGCCAGCAAGTTCGCCCTTGACGGCTGGAGCGAGACGCTGCGGCAGGAGGTGAAGCCGTTCGGGATCCACGTATCCCAGGTGGAGCCCGGCTTCCTCCGGACACCCATGACGAGCCACCGGCAGGCCCCGGCCGCGACCATGGGCGACTACGACCGCTGGCGGGCGCGGGCCTTCGCCGCCATCGCCGCCGCCGAGGCGGCCGGGCCCGGTGGCGAAGCCGTGGCGGAGGTCATCGCCGCCATCGCCGCCAGCCCCCGGCCCCGGCTCCGCTACCTGGTCGGCCGCCAGGCCCAGCTGATCGGCCGGCTCAAGCGCTTCCTGCCCGAGGCGGCGTTCGAGCAGGGCACCCGGCGCACCTTCAAGCTCGACCGCGACGAGCCCGGCCCGCGGTGACGTTTCCTCGACCTGCCGAGTGAAGCCCGAGCTCCGGAGCCAGATCCAGGCCGCCCTGGCCGACCGCTACGCGCTCGACCGCGAGCTGGGCCGAGGCGGGATGGCGAGCGTGGTGCTGGCCCGTGACCTGGCCGCCGGCCGCACCGTGGCGCTCAAGGTGCTCCACGCCGAGCTGGCGTCGACCGTCGGGGCCGATCGGTTCAAGCGCGAGATCCGGGTGGCTCAGCGGCTCCAGCACCCCCACATCCTCGGCATCCTCGACTCGGGCGAGACGCCCGAAGGCCAGCTCTGGTTCACCATGCCGGTGGTCGAGGGGGAGAACCTGTTCGAGCGGCTGCAGCGCGAGTCGCAGCTCCCCGCGGACGAGGCGGTCAGGATCGGGACGGCGGTGGCGAAGGCGCTGGGGTACGCCCACGCGCAGGGCGTCATCCACCGGGACATCAAGCCCGAGAACGTCCTCCTCTCGGGCGACCAGGTGCTGGTGGCCGACTTCGGCGTGGCCCGGGCCGTGAGCGAGATGGCCGAGAAGCTGACCGCCACCGGGATGATCGTGGGCACGCCGACCTACATGAGCCCCGAGCAGGCCAGCGGCGACAAGGCGATCGACGGCCGCTCCGACATCTTCGCGCTCGGCTGCGTGATCTACGAGATGCTGGCCGGGGAGCCGCCGTTCAAGGGGCCCAACCCCCAGGCGACGCTGATGCGCCGGTTCATGGGGCCGCCCCGGCCGCTCCGGCCGGTGATCGAGCTGCCCGAGCACGTCGAGGCGGCGCTGCTCCGGGCGCTGGACAAGGATCCGGCCGCCCGGTTCGCCACGGCCGACCAGTTCGCCGACGCGCTGGCGGGACGGCCGCCGGTGCCGGTCGCGCTCCCCGAGCCGGTCCAGGCCGATGCCACCGCGGTGGCACCGGGCGGGAAGCGCGGCTGCGCGGTGGTGCTGCTGGCCGGCGGGCTCGGCCTGGCCGGCTCATTGGCCGTCGCCGGGCACCTAGTCCGCTGGTCGTGACCCGGCCCGGTTCGACCTTCCCCCGGCGGCCCGGCGTTTCTACCTTGCCGTACCCTCGATGATGTCCGCGCGCCAACGTTTCATACTCCGGATGCACCTCTACGGTGCGGCGATGTCCCTGGTCTTCACCGGCCTGGTCGGCGTGCTGCTGGAGCGTCTGGCGCCGGGCGACACCACCGCGGTGCTCGAGGGCTGCCTGATCTTCCTGACCTTCGCCCTGGCGGCGGTCTGGCTGGTGGTGCGGCAGCTGCTCGAGCACGTGCTCAAGCCGACCGGGCGGGCCGCCAGCATCGCCGCCCGGGTGGCCCAGGGCGACCTCAGCCTGAGCGAGAAGGAGAGCCGGGCCCGCGACGGCTTGACCGAGTCGCTGACGGCGATGCTGGAGAAGCTGCGCGAGCTGGTGGGAACCATCCGCCAGCACGCTCACGATGCCGCGGCGATGTCGGAGCAGATCGCGGCGTCCACCCAGCAGATGACCGCGTCCACCACCGAGGTCGCCAGCACCACCGGCGACCTGACCGAGCGGGCCAATCAGCAGGCCGTGGTGGTCCGCGCGGCGGCCGATGACGCGGGCAAGATCCTCGACATCGCCCAGGAGCTGGCGGCGGGCGCGACCCAGGCGGCCGAGCGGAACGCGGCGCTGGCCCGGCTGGCCCGGTCCCACCGGGAGCGGCTCGACGCCAGCACCGCGGTCCTGGCCCGGCTGGCCGAGGAGGTGGAGCAGGCGGCGGTCGAGGCCGACTCGCTGACCGACGCGTCCGAGGAGATCGAGAAGTTCGTCACCCAGACCAAGGCGATCGCCAAGCAGACCCACATGCTGGCGCTGAACGCCTCGATCGAGGCGGCCCGGGCCGGCGAAGAGGGCAAAGGCTTCAGCGTGGTCGCCGAGGAGGTGCGCAAGCTGGCCGGCCAGGCGGCCCGGTCGGCCGGCACCACCAGCGAGACGGTCCAGGCCGTGCTGGCCCGGGTACGGACCGCACGGGAGCGGCTCCTGCGGCTGGGCCAGGGCGGACTGGCCGCCAAGGAAGCCGCCCACGAGGCCGCCGAGGGGCTGGGAAACGTGGCGGCCGACGCCGAAGCCAACGACGAGTGGACTCGCCGGATCTCGGCCTCGGCCAGCGAGGTGCGGGGGCTGATCGAGGGGATCGCAGGGCGGATGCGCGAAGTGTCGGCCGGCACCGAGGACTACGCGGCCGCGGCCGAGGAGATCGCCGCGGCGGCCCAGCAGCTCAACGCCTCGACCGAGGAGATCTCGACCAGCGCCACCCACCTGGCCGACGCGGCCGAGCGGCTGACGGGCGCCGTGGGCGGGTTCCGGCTCGGCTGACGCCCGCGGCTACGCCGGCCGAGCAACCAGCGTGATCGCGCCTTGGCCGGCAGCTTCCTCTCCGACTTCCCACCCCATCATGCCCCGACCATGCTGATCCTCCTGCGGAACGCCGAGCTGTATGACCCGGAGCCCCGGGGCCGCGCGAGCGTGCTGGTCGCGGGCGAACGGATCGTCTGGGTCGGACGGGAGGTGCCCACGCTCGACCGCAGCCTCGCGGTGAGCGAGGTGGACCTGGCCGGGCGCCGGCTGATCCCGGGGCTGATCGACGGGCACGTCCATCTCACCGGGGGCGGGGGTGAGGCCGGGCCGGGGACCCGGGTGCCGCCGGTCGCGCTCAGCCGGCTGACCCGCGGCGGGGTGACCACGGCCGTGGGCGTGCTGGGCACCGACGACACGGTGCGGACCACGTCCGAGCTGGTGACGGTGGCCCGGGGGCTCGTGGCGGAAGGCCTCAGCGCCTGGTGCCACACCGGCGGCTACCACGTGCCGCCGACCACGGCGACCGGCAGCATCCGGAGCGACCTGGTGCTGATCGACCTCATCATCGGCGTCGGCGAACTGGCGATCAGCGACCACCGGTCGAGCCAGCCTACGCTCGAGGAGCTGCTCCGGATCGCGGGTGACGCCCACGTCGGCGGGCTGATGAGCGGCAAGGCCGGCATCGTCCATCTGCACCTGGGCGACGGTGAGCGGGGCCTCGAGCTGGTCCGGCAGGCGCTCGAGCGGAGCGAGTTGCCCCCGTCGGTATGGAACCCGACCCATGTCAATCGAAGGCGCCGGCTGTTCGACGAGGCCCTGGCACTGGCCGACCGCGGCTGCCCGGTGGACATCACCGCGTTTCCGGTGGCGCCGGAAGAAGACGCCTGGGCGGCGGGAGACGCCCTGGTGCGCTACCTGGACGCAGGGCTGCCGGTGTCGCGGGTGACGATCAGCTCGGACGGGGGCGGCTGCCTGCCGCGGTTCGACGGCGAAGGCCGGGTGACGGGCATGGACGTCGGGTCGCCGGCGGCGCTGGCGGAGGCGCTGGCGGGACTGCTCCGGTCGGGCCAGCCGCTCGAGCGGGTGCTGCCGGCGTTCACCTCGAGCCCCGCCCGGGTGCTCCGGCTCCCCCGCAAGGGGGCGGTCGCCGCCGGATCGGATGCCGACCTGGTGGTACTGGACCAGGAGGGCGGGGTCGCCGAGGTGATGGCGCGGGGGCGGTGGCACGTGCGGGGCGGGCAGGTGGTGGTCCGAGGCGCCTTCGAGGATGGGAGCTGACCGAGCCGTCGGGCGGGAGGGAGTAACTGGAGGGAGGTAACTGGAGGGAGGTGACTGACAGGGAGGTAACTGGGGGGATGTAACCGGAGGGAGGTAACTGGCGGGGAACTGCCGCTGACGGGATTGGCCGCCGCATTTCGATGTAGCAGAGTGGGTATTGCGACAACCGGTCCCGACTAGTAGGCTGAAATGCGTCACTCCTTATCACTCATCCACCCTTCTGCAGTCAACGCGAGCTCGCCGCTCATCGAGTGTCGTGTACCGTACGGACCGTCCCCATGCTTCTCGTTCCTATAGCGTACTCGTCCGTCCAGCACCAAGTGCTGACGCTGTTGAACGGTCGCGCCAGCCAGCAGCGGGTCCAGCGGTATCCCGACCGGCGCCGGCAGGCGTCCTTTCTCCGCCGCTACGTCCAGCAGGCCATCGCCGAAGGGATGCCCATAGCC